>NZ_JALIFS010000006.1:0-231665 GCF_022868965.1 Blautia sp. NSJ-140
TTGCCTTTCTGCCAGGACGACATAGGATCACAGTAGAAAACCCGGGATAAACGAGCTGTATCTCCAGGACGTTCAAATATTTCAGGGTCTTTAAAAGAGGAGCCATTGTCTGTGAGGATAACAGGAAATAACTTGTGGTATAGAGCTGCTCCAAGCTGTTCATACAGCCAAAGGAAAACCTCCCTGACATTTTTACGGTCATCGGCTTCAAGTAGAAAAAGGAGCATAAGGTTACAATTACGGAAGAGCATAGTCAGAAGTACTTTTTCAGATTTTCCACCAGCGCCTTCCACAACATCTAACTCTACAACATTTGTGTCTGGATATTCTTCAAGATATTTTTCAAAATGATGGTATGTCCTATTTTCCCGGCAGCCGGTGTTTTCAGGAGCTTTTCTGGTCTTGCGACGTTTTTTATAGCGTACTTTGCGTGGGAGATCCAAATTGATAGCAGTAAAATATCCATGATCAATGTAGTTATATAATGTACGGATAGAACAATTGATAAGCTGCTGATTGGAAACATAAATATGAGATAATGGCTGTCCTTTAAGGAGAAAAGGTGAAACCAGCTGATCCAGCTGTTCCAGAGATTCGGGTGTCTGGTTGATACCTGAACGGGAAGAAACCTTAATCTCATTATAAAGGTCATGGGCATAATGGGCACGGTAAAAATAGAAGTCATGGGAACAGGTACGTATCTGGTTGCAGTTGTTGCAAACATACGGTGGTTTTTTGAGCCTGTCGCAAAGTACAGGAGTAAAAGCACGGCAATACATGGCACAGCGCTTAGAACGGCACTTAAAGCACAATGACCGGCAGGAAAGGTTGCCACATACATTTCTTTTGTCACAGGAATGAAAGAACTGGCATTCCGAGCGTTTCTTCTGGAGGTCATCCTGATAATGAGGAACATGTATGATATGACGCCGTATCTCCTTTGAGATGGTGGAAGAATCCTTGTTTAACTTGCGAGCAATCTGAGAAAAGTTTTCCCCAATCTGTATACCATGTTCGATAGCAGCACGGTCAGCGAGAGTAAGGTGTTTGCGGTTTCCAATATTATAAGTAGCCATAAGTAAATCCTCCTTTGTAATAAAAATGGATCATTTCCGGTGATCGGAGGATATGGGCCAGTGTACCCTGGCATTTGTTATAGGATAGCTTATTGCAGGACTAAGTTCCACCCCTAATTTCAGCAAAAGAACATAAAGGGCTGAGAGTGGAAATTAGTTTTTCATTTTAGGAAAATGTGAAGAAAGTGTGAAATTAGCACTCGCCTCTTGACTTCGCTAGTAATAAGTGTTATATTACATATAGAACAAGGGAGGAGATAAAAAAAGAACTTCCTGATGTTCAGAGTAAAACCAAACGATCACCACTGCGGAATGACCCGAAGTGGTAACTATATACCGGCAACAGTTGGATTTCTTGATCCACCGGAACGGCTTTTCAATTTGAAAGGAGAAATGACTTATGATGTTCCCGAGTGTATTTGGAGAAAACTTATTTGATGACTGGATGGATGATTTTGGATTCAGAGATAATTTCTTTAGCGGAAAGAATCCTCTTTATGGCAAACATGCAAAAAATATCATGAAAACTGATGTACGTGAAACAGATAAAGGCTATGAGCTGGATGTAGATCTTCCAGGATTTAAGAAAGATGAAGTACAGGTACAGCTGAAGGATGGTTATCTTACCATCTCCGCTGCCAAGGGTCTTGACAAAGATGAGGAAGACAAGAAAGGCAATTATATCCGCCGTGAACGTTATGCTGGCAGCACAAGCAGGAGTTTCTATGTTGGTAATGGTGTAAAAAACGAAGATGTCCATGCAAAATTTGAGAACGGTGTTCTGAGACTTTCTATTCCGAAAAAAGCAGCTGAAGAGATCGAAGCTGATAAATATGTATCTATTGAAGGCTGACATTGACTCACTCTCACAGGAGGAGAATCCATAGAGATTCTCCTCCTCTTTTTTATACACAATAATACATATGGCACTCTCTTTCCAATTTACTGCATGCTCACAAGTACTTTTACTCTATAGTAATGATCCTATTGTCAAAGCTTTCATGATATTGGATATTTTTTAACAAATATACTTGATTTTTCGAATATTTTTTATATATTTTGCATTATATTGTTTTATTTTTTTGAAATCAATGGTATAATATGCACAGCTAATCGGATATTTGCGATCCGCATTTGGTTAATTAAATCTGTTTCGTAATCCTTCAGGATAATTCTCCTGAACAACCACGTAAAACACGATCACGACAGGAGGTTTTTATTATGGATCAGGACAACATCATAAAAATTTACGCGCGCAATGACAACCGCATACAGCTTAAAATGATTCCGGGACACTTCGTAACATCCCAGTCCCATATCACACACTACCTGGATCTCACCACCATGAAATCCAGATGCGCTGAAGCACAGCGTATTGCATCCGCTCTCGCAGCAAATTACGAAGCATCCATTCCGGTAGACACCATCGTCTGCATGGACGGACTTGAAGTGATTGGTGCTTATCTCGCCGAAGAACTGACCAAGGCCGGCGTTCTTTCCATGAATGCACACCAGACCATCTACGTCATCACCCCTGAGTTCAACAGCACCGGACAGATAATCTTCCGCGACAACTATGAACCAATGATCAATGGAAAAAACATTCTCATCCTAAATGGTTCCATCACCACCGGATCCACATTGAACCGGGCTATCGAAAGCGTTCTGTACTATGGCGGTAAGATCCGCGGCGTGGCAGCCATCTACAGCAGTGTAGACAGTGTAGCCACACTCCCTGTACACTCTATCTTCCAGGCCAGAGACATCCCGGACTATCACTCCTACCGCTCTGACAACTGCCCACTGTGCAAAAACCGCCAGAAGATCGATGCTATTGTCAGCAGCTACGGATATTCTGTATTATAAAATTCAGATCAGTCAACGAATCCCCCATGGATAGCAAAACCAGTGGGGGATTCTCTTTATCCTTTCCAATTATAACTGATATTCTCTGTACATGGCTTCACGCATTTCTTTATCTGTAACAACCTTCTGGATCTCATTGCCACGACCATCAAGTATAAGCCTGTTGATCAAAACTCTAAGTCGCTCCTCCCCCTGAGCCATTCCCTGGGCCATTCCCTGTTCTCGCCCCAGTGCTTCAGCCTGTTCTTTAGCTTCCGCCATCAGCCTTGCCCTTTTCTCAGATTCCAGTTCCAGAACATGTCCACCCATAATCTCACCTATTCCTTTCCGGACTTTCTCCTCATTTCTGAAAATATGATCAGATATCCGAGTTATCAGTCCAATCAGATCACTGAACAGTTCGGACCTTCCAGATTCAGTGATCTCTGCTTCCAGTTTACTCCGGATCACTTCATATTCATTCAGTAATTCCTGAAAAAGTTGTGGATCCTCACTCATCTCATGCCCTCTTTTTTCATATCGCATGATATAAAAAGGAAGCAGCATAAGAAGACTCTTTTCAAATATCTTATCTTTTGTATAATTCTCTACTTTAATGGCAGGCACTCTGTACAAATGACATCCTCCATCTGGAAAAACCACATCCACTTCCAGAAAATCCGGCGTATTCCTACTGTTTCTAAGATACAACACACAAGAACGCGGAAACTCCATCCGATACCTCCGTCCCTGCTTTCTGGCAAACTCAACAGCAGTTGCAAAATCATACTCTATCATCCGTACAGCCATTGTCCTGTCATCCGTACTCTGACATTCTATATGAT
Source organism: Blautia sp. NSJ-140 (assembly GCF_022868965.1). Classification (NCBI taxonomy): domain Bacteria; kingdom Bacillati; phylum Bacillota; class Clostridia; order Lachnospirales; family Lachnospiraceae; genus Blautia; species Blautia sp. NSJ-140. The sequence goes on from NZ_JALIFS010000006.1 coordinate 3,767, forward strand.
AAATCCGGTTTCCGATCAACAGCCGCGAATCCATAATAATCTCACCATCCACCCGCTGATACTCATTACGCAACTGCACAATCTCCACATCAGCCGGATATGATGTATGAAAAACATCATTGATCAAAGGCACGACCAGAAACGTCATTTTCTCCATCATAGTACGAAAAACATCATCAAAAATCGTATTATCTCTCAAACAATACTCCTTCTGGTATATACAATTATACCATCAATCAAACACTTCAGAAACCCTGTATACAGTTTTTATAAATATTTTTCGAAAAAACGCTTCAGACATTGAAGCAAAAAGAAACCAAATAAATGGCTAGATCTTATAAGATACACAAATCATATCACACATCCCACCACAACACCACAAAAAACCATCTCCAAATTTCGACACCACCATCCAACGTCCAGCAACGCGCCGACCCTCACAATCTCCCTCCAAGCCACAGGGAATCTCACTCTTCCAAACTACAAGCGTCCAGCAACGCGCCGACGCTCACAACCTCCCTTCAAACCACAGGGAATCTCAGCCTTTCCTCCCAGCCATCCAGCGCAGCGCTGATGGCTCATCCAACTCCCGTCAGACCACTCTAGCCCTCCCACCATGACCGCACAGTGTGAGGTTTGCAGCAGAAGTCCGGGTGCTTTGGAGTGAGCCTTGGTCCATACTTAGCGTCTGAGGTGGTTCACGGAGAGGTACCCGGCGGCCACAAGCCGCAGGGTAAGGCCCATCTGTCTGAGCCAGGTACGCATCAGCGTACATGGCGAGTTATGGGCCGGCCGCTCCGTGAGACACCTCAGACGCTTAGTATGACCAGGCGAAACGACGGCACCCGGACTTCTGCTGCAAATCTCACACGTCCGTCCGTGTCATCTTGCCCCCACCAAACACCTGTGCTATAATCAAATTAATCAAAAAACCGAGGTAAACCACACATGAACAAAAAAGAAATCGCAGAAATAAAAAAACAATTCACCCCTGACCGCTGCTCCATCACCCGCATCTGCGGCTGCTACGTAGACGGTGAAAAAAACAAAAAAACCGAACTCAAAGAAGCCTTCTTATCCTTATCAGAGGAAGAAACCTTCAAATACTTCGACATCTTCCGAAAAACCCTCACCGGCACCATCGGAAAAAACCTCATCAACATGGAATTTCCCTTGGATCAGGAAGACGAAGGCGGAACCCAAAACTTCCTCATGAAACTCCGCAAAAGCAAACTCACCGACGACACCCTCACCGAAGCCTTCTACGACAAAATCATAGAAAACTACGACTACGGTGAAAACTACTACATCATCCTCATCCATGCAGTCTACGACATCCCCGGCAAATCCTCCGACGGCGCCGAAATGTTCGATGCCTCCGATGAGATCTACGACCACATCCTCTGCAGCATCTGCCCGGTCAAACTCTCCAAGGCAGGCCTGCATTACAACACAGAGACAAACAACATTGAAGACCGTATCCGGGACTGGCTGGTAGAAATGCCTGACTGGGGCTTCCTCTTCCCACAGTTCAACGACCGCAGTACCGATATCCACGGGCTTCTCTACTACACCAAAAACGCCGAAAATCTCCGCTCCACCATGATGGAAGAAGTCTTCGGCTGCACCACACCACTATCTGCCGGAACCCAGCGCGACTCCTTCAATGCTCTGGTGGAAGAAACACTTGGTGATGACTGTGCCTACGACACAGTCCTTGAGATCCACGAAAAGCTTAACGACCTCATTGAATCCCAGAAGGACGAACCGGAACCTGTTGTCCTCACCAAATCCGAAGTCAAACGTCTCTTCGAAGAATGCGGCGTAGAAGACGAAAAGCTTCAGAACTTCGATGAACAATATGAGCTTGCTGCAGGAGAAAAATCTGCTCTGGTAGCATCCAACATCACCAACACCAGAAAATTCGAGATCAAAACCCCGGATGTGGTGATCCACGTGGCACCGGACCGGGCAGAGCTGGTAGAAACTCGGATCATCGACGGCCGCAAATGCCTGGTGATCCCCATGGAAAGTGAAATAGAGCTCAATGGCATCCGTGTCAGCGCACTGAACTCTGTTGAAGATACATCCGCAGAACCACTTCCTGTTAATGATATTACTGACATTAATAACAATAACACCGAAGAAGAAATCCCATTTTAAAGGAGACCTTATGAACGATAAAAAAATCCTGTTCTTCGACATAGACGGCACACTGCTTACGTCTCACCCATTCAAGGTTCCGGAGAGCACCAGCCGAGCCCTCACAAAAGCCCATGAAAACGGTCATCTTCTTTTCATCAACACCGGCCGCACCAAAGTAATGATGCCTTCTGCACTCTCAGAGCTTCATTTCGATGGCTATATATATGGCTGTGGAACCCACATTTACATGGATAACAAATTGCTTTTTTTCCGCACAGTCCCAAATCTTCTGTGCAAGGAAACCGTAGATCTTCTCCGCAAATGTAAAATCGAGGCACTTTTTGAATCCAACACTGAGATCCTGTATGATGGCGCATCTCCGGCCCAGTCCGAATTCGGAGTCAAAATGCGAAAAGAAATTCCAATGGTCGACATCACGAAATTCAATCGGGAGGATGCCTGCACTTACTCCTATGACAAATTCCTGGTACATATGCTTCCGGATTCCAATGTCGAAAAATTCCGCAGCTTTTGTAATGATCATTACACCTATTTTGATCACGGAGACGGAATCTGGGAAGTCACACAAAAGGGTACCAGCAAAGCCACAGGCATGGAATTTCTCCTGGACCGCCTTTCCATCCCCAAGGAAAACTGCTACGCATTCGGAGACAGTCCCAACGACCTTCCCATGCTGAAAGCTGCCGGAGTCAGCGTTGCTATGGGAAATGCTTACGGAGGCATCGAAAAGCACTGCACATACCAGACAAGCGCAGTGGACAGGGACGGGATTCTTCACGCATTGGAGCATCTGAATCTGATCTGATGATCCGTAAAGCAGGCATGAGCATTACAAAAAACGAGCCGTGTACGATAAACTCGTACACGGCTCGTTGTCTTTTCTCTTATCATTCCATTGCAAACATTGTATCTTATTTCTCAGCTTCCGGTGTAGCAGCTGCCTCATCTTCTGTACTGTCTGCAGTCTCCTCATCAGCCTTTGCAGAATCTCCCTCTGTCTCCGGTGTCTCGGTCACATCGGTCTGCTCCTCAGCTGCCGGTGTCTCGGTTGCCTCAGCCTCTGCAGAATCTGCTGTCGGTGTCTCAGTTACATCCGGGTCCGGTGTCGGAGTTGGAGTCTGGATCGTAAAGCTGTGATTATCTGTGATCTTGATCTTCTTGATCAGTTTTTTCTCTTCTTTGATATCTGCTTTCTTCTTCCATCCATCTGTTGTATCATTATAGAAATCATCCTTCTTGGTGTTTGTCAGAGACTCTTTCTTACTCTCCGTTGCAGTTTCATCATTCTTGGAATCCAGTCTCACAACATACCATACGGAATCTGTCTTGATGATTTCTTCGTTCAGTGCACCCTCATCCAGCTTTCTTAAAGCGGCACGGACCTCATCCGGATAAGTAGTTCCGTTGGCAGCACTGTCATCACCTTCCTCATAGGCAGGGCATGTTCCGGTTGTTGCAGTCATATCCTCGGAAATCTCATCTCCAAGAGTATTGAAATCTGCAGCCGGATCCTCTTTAACCTTGTCATAGAACTTCTGAAGATTCTCTTTATTCTTCTTGATATCATCATCGGAAAGATCATCTCCGCTGACTTTTGCACTTGCATAGCTGAAGGACATCTGCTGATATTCTTTCTCATCCAGCTTCACGTCCGCTTTGGCTTCAATGGCATCCTTCATCTTCACATCGTATGTCTCAAGCTCGAGGAAAGTCTTCACCATATCTTCATCAACCGCAAGCTCTGCAATTGTCTCATCGGAATTGGCAGCCATAAAGTTCTTGGCAGCTTCCTCAAGAGCCTTCTGCTCATCATCTGTAATTTCAACATCATACTCGGAAGCGTGTTCTTTCTCCAGACACATCTTCTCAACAGTCTCAACAGATGTTGTTACCGCATTTTCACCGTAAGTCTCATCGGAATCATCATCCATTTTGGTACTCCAGATAGACATATCGTTTCCGCCGCCAAGATACATCTTGTACATTGCCTCAGCCTGTGCCTGCTGCATACGTGCTGCCAGACTTACAACGCCAAGCGGGATCTCCTGCTTATTGACTGTCAATGCGATCTTTGTACCATCGAGTTTTTTATTTCCGCAGCCTGCCATCATTCCTGCTGCTGTAACGCAGACAAGAGCAGTAACTGCCGCTTTCTTTACTGAATTTCTCATTTCATCCTCCATCTATCCGTCCATAAGAATCACGGTCCGGCTCTTATTCCATAATACTTGATTATAAACGTTTTCACCTTTAAGAGCAAGGAATTTCACGAACTTACACGACATTTCACAAATTATCCACAAGTCTTTCCGGGGAAATATCCGGTATCCACAAACCGGATATTTTTTCCCGTGGATAACCCCGAGCCTGCCTGATTCTTCCCTTTACTCCAGTGGCTCTGCCAGTTTTGCCAGCTCCCCCGCAAACTTCATCAGCTCTTCGATCAGCCTTCCCTGTGGTGTCAGGATAAATTTCGGCTCATGATCAGCCTTAAACTGCAAACCTCTCCTGTACTGCGCCATAATAGCCGGGATACCTGCAGGATCCAGCTTGGCCTTTTCATAGAGCGTGATCCGGACATCTTTTCCAAGCTGCTTGATCTCCGTCACATATCCCTGATGAGCAAGAGCCTTCAGCCTTGCAATGGCGAGAAGGTTCAGCACAGCTTTTGTCGGCTCTCCAAAACGGTCGATCAGCTCCTCCAGCATATCGTCATACTCCTGCTGGCTTTCAATACCGGCAATACGCTTATAAATATCCAGCTTCTGGAACTCGTTGCTGATATAGGAATCCGGAATAAACGCATCAATGTTAAGATCAATGGTCGTCTCAAAATCATCCATAGTCCGGATTCCCTTTGCCTCCTTGACAGCCTCACTGAGCATCTTGCAATAAAGGTCATAACCAACTGCGTTCATATGCCCGTGCTGCTGAGCACCAAGAAGATTTCCTGCTCCACGAAGCTCCAGATCCTTCATAGCTATCTTAAAACCGCTTCCAAGGTCTGAATACTCCCTCATGGCGCTGAGCCGTTTCTCCGCGGTCTCCTGGAGCATCTTGTTTTTGGTATACATCAGGAATGCATAAGCAGTCCTGTTGGAACGTCCTACACGCCCACGTAGCTGATAAAGCTGGGAAAGGCCATATCTGTCCGAATCATGGATGATCATGGTGTTTACGTTGGAAATATCCAGTCCTGTTTCAATGATAGTGGTAGAAACCAGCACATCCACATCTCCGTTGATAAAATCATACATTACCTGCTCCAGTTCCCTCTGACTCATCTGTCCATGTGCAAAATCCACTCTGGCCCCCGGCACAAGTCTGGATATCCGAAGGGCTACTTCGGCAATGTCATTGACTCGATTATATACGTAATACACCTGTCCACCCCGGCGAAGCTCCCTGCGGATGGCTTCCCGGACAGTCTCCTCATCGTACTCCATAACGTATGTCTGGATCGGCACACGATCTATCGGTGGCTCTTCCAGAACGCTCATGTCACGGATACCGATAAGACTCATATGAAGGGTTCTCGGAATTGGCGTTGCTGTCAGCGTCAGTACATCCACATCTTTTTTCATCTGCTTGATCTTCTCCTTGTGAGTAACACCGAAGCGCTGCTCCTCATCAATGATCAGAAGTCCAAGATTTTTAAATTCCACATCTTTTGAAAGAACTCTGTGAGTGCCGATCACAATATCTACCTGCCCCTTTTTGATCCCTTCGATGGCCTTTTTCTGCTGGGCAGATGTCCGGAAACGACAGAGAAGCTCCACCTTTACCGGAAATTCTTTCATACGCTGTACAAAAGTATTGTAATGCTGCTGTGCAAGAATGGTGGTAGGGACCAGATAAACCACCTGCCGGCTTTCCTGTACTGCCTTAAACGCAGCTCTTAAAGCAACCTCCGTCTTTCCGTAACCAACGTCACCACACACAAGACGATCCATGATCCTGGTGCTTTCCATGTCTCTCTTGGTATCTTCAATGGCTGCCAGCTGATCCTCTGTCTCCTCATAGGGAAACATCTCCTCAAATTCCTTCTGCCATACGGTATCTGGTCCGCAGACATATCCCTCTTTCTCCTGGCGTACTGCATAAAGCTCTACCAGCTCTTTTGCGATATTTTTTACCGCACCCTTAACACGACTCTTGGTCTTATTCCACTCCTGACCGCCAAGCTTGTTCAGCTTGGGCGTTTTTGCATTTTCAGAGGATCCGGAATATTTCTGCAAAACATCCAGCTGGGTTGCCAGAATATAGAGATTACTGCCGCCCCGGTATTCGATCTTGATGTAATCCTTCACAACACGGTCAACCTCTACCTTTTCGATTCCACGATAAATACCCAGTCCATGCTTTTCATGAACAACAAGATCTCCAATGGAAAGCTCCGCAAAATCCTGGATCCGGTTTCCGCTGTATTTTTTCTTTTTTTTGCGCTTCTTCTGCTCTTTGCCGAAAATATCGGTTTCCGTCATCACTGCAAATTTGATCAGCGGATACTGGAAGCCACGTCTTGCATGACCATAGACCACCATAATCTCTCCGGGACTGATGATACGATCCATGTCCTGGCTGTAAAAAGCATTCAGACCTTCCTCTGAAAGATCTTTTGCCAGACGCTCCGCCCTGGTCCTGGAACCGGAGAGCAGTGCGATTCGGTATCCCTGCCTCTTATACTGAAGGAGATCCTTTACCAGAAGCTCAAAGCTGCTGTTATAAGAATCTACAGACTTCACTGTAAGATCAAATTCCTCATTGATCTTCCATCCGGAACGTCTGGGAGAGAGTGCGGATACAGCCACACAATTCCGTCTGTTCAGCTTCTTCTGCAGTTCCTGAAAACCACATAGCCACTGCTCCGGAAGATTTGCCTCGCCTTTTTCCTCTCTGTGCATACGACTCTGACGGTACTCTTCCTCCACACCCTCGCCGTTTTCTGCCAGGTGGTTCAGTTCATCCAGAAACACCAGTGTTTTTTCTTCCGGAAAATAATCCAGAAAGGATACCATATCCTCTCCGTCCATCTTTTCCGCGGCCGGATAGATCGTAATTTCATCTACATTTTCCAGGGATCTCTGGCTTTCCGCATCAAAGCTCCGGATAGAATCCACCTCATCATCCCACAATTCGATACGCCAGGGATTATCCTCTGTCAGCGGATAGATATCAATGATTCCTCCACGCACAGAAAACTGCCCCGGAAGCTCTACCTGACCGGTGCGTTCATATCCCAGCTCTACCAGCTCTTCCTTCAGCTGATCCAGATCGATCACACTGTCACTTTTAAAATGAAGAAGCCTGCTTCTGATCTTTTCCAGCGGCATCAGGAAATCCATACATCCGTCAATACTGGTAACAACGGTCACTTCTTCCTGTTCCAGAAGTGCCCGGATCACACGCATCCGCTGCCGGATCAGAAGATTTCCGTGAATATCTGCCTGAAAAAACAGAAGATCCTTTGCCGGATAAAAATATACATTTTTGTCATAGAAGCGGTAATCCTCATAGATTTCCTTTGCATTACGCTCATCATCCGCAAGGATCAGATGATATGGAAAAAGCCCGGAAAGTCCATACATCAGATGGACCTTCTGGGACTCCATGCATCCGGAAACGTTAAGAATTCCGCAATTTGCGCCACAACGCTTTTTTATTTCCCCAAACTCTGCAAGACCCTGCAGAGGCTGCAAAAATGCTTCCATACAAACCTCAATTCTTAGGCTTTTTCCTGTTATACTTATTCATCGCCGCATCTACGCCCTCGGACAGGATCATCTCCACAGCCTCTGCCGCATCATTGATCCCTTCATCCACAAGCTTGCGGTCACTGTCCGAAAAATGCCCCAGCACAAAATCTGCCAGATCCCAGTCTTTCGGTTTCGCACCGACACCAACACGGATACGGATAAATTTTTCAGTTCCAAGACGGCGGATGATATCCTTTATCCCGTTATGTCCGCCCGCACTGCCTTTTTTGCGAATACGAAGCTGTCCAGGCTCCAGATCGATATCATCGTAGATCACGATCAGCTCTGTCTCCGGATCGATCTTGAAATAGCCGGACATCTCCTGGATCGGACCACCGCTTAAATTCATATAGGAAAGCGGTTTCATCAGAATAGCTTTTTCACCGCCGATGATACCTTTTCCATACATGGCATTAAATTTTACGCCACCCTGCGGGATATTATTCTTCTCCACAAGACAGTCAACGGTGTCAAAGCCCATGTTGTGGCGTGTAGCCTCATACTGCTTTCCCGGATTTCCCAAACCTGCAATTAAATACATAAAAACTCCTCAGCTGTAATTTACCTGTTTCAATGCCAGGCCTTCTTATGCCTTAAGGCATACAAATGCTCTGATCGTATCAGTTGAAATATACCATCTCATCAGCAAGTGGCTCGCAAACTTCCACATGCTCTGCGTAAAGTACGATTCCCTCTCCCTGATATTCCATTCTCTTCTCAAACGCAACCTTCGCGGTAACATCCACCCACTGGCCTTCTGCGATCTTCGGAGCAAAAGCGCTCTTGCAGATATAACCAAGGAATGTGGTATCATCTGCACAGCATGTCATGGCTGTTCTTCCGGGAACAAAGAATTTACTTCCCATTCCACGCGGCTTCAGGGCACGTGCTTTAAAGTGAACGGTTTTTCCGACATAGCGGTCCGGATGATCCATGGAATCCACAAACCAGATACCATAATCCTCCGGAAGAATATCGATCACCGGCGCATCAATATCAAATGGCATCTCATCCTCAAAAAGATCACCAAGCTCGCCTTCTTCATCCTCAAAAATAATCTCCGCACGCTGGTTCACCACCTTGATGCTTCTTCTGTAAGAAGGAAGCGGATCATTCTCCTGGCAGCGGTTAAAGATAACCATATCAGCATTGCGGACCATGTCCATAAAAAGGGACTTCATATTCGCCATATAAACCTGGAATGTGCTTGCATCCACACAGGTGATATGCTGCTCCACGCCCCAGCCTTCCGGTTTTTCCATCTCTTCAAATTTACTTACCAGCCACATGCCATTGTACTCAATGATCACCCGCTCCGGCTGATACAGGATTTCCATTGCCGCAAGTCGTTCCGGTGTAAGCTCTTCCTCGCTGTCAATGATCTCCACAACGGTATTGCACTGTTTCGGTGCTTCCTCATCATATTCTTCCTCACCTTCTTCGCAAAGGATCAGAAGTGTTTTTCCATCGATCTGAAAGTAATCCTGCTGCAGGGTAAAGCTCAGGAAAGAGGTCTTGCCGCTTTCCAGAAAACCTGTGATCAGATAAACGGGTACTCTGGTCTCTTCCATAAATCCATCCTGTCAGATACTGTACGATTTAATGTACAGTATCTGTTTCCTTTCTGTAACAATCTATATCTGTATTCCGCTTTGGTTTTGCGTCAAAACGGACATTTATTTTATCATATGCTTTATGCGATCCCGAAAAGCTCTTCCAGAGCATGCTCGTCAAGTTTGGAACCGATCACGCACAGACGGCCTGTATATTCTGGTGCGCCCTCACGGATCTCGGTTTCTTCCGGAACCATATCAAAATAGATCCATGTTCCGTCCTCTGCCGGAAGCATTCCTTTTGCACGGAGAATGATACCATATTTGTCAGACTCGGAAAGTGCCTCAAGGATCTTCTCAAGTCCCTCACGTGTGAATTTCTTAATCGTCTCACGGCCCCAGCTTGTGAAGACCTCATCTGCATGATGATGGTGGTGGTCATGTCCACAGCCACACTCTCCGTCATGATGGTGGTGCTCATGCTCTTCATGATCATGTCCGCAGCCGCACTCTCCGTCGTGGTGATGATGATGCTCATGCTCTTCATGATCATGTCCGCAGCCGCACTCTCCGTCGTGGTGATGATGCTCATGCTCTTCATGATCATGTCCGCAGCCGCACTCTCCGTCGTGGTGATGATGCTCATGCTCTTCATGATCATGTCCGCAGCCGCACTCTCCGTCATGGTGGTGATGATGCTCATGCTCTTCCTCAAGCATCTCCTGCTCCAGGGATACCGGATGCTCCATAACCTCTACCAGTTTCTTACCGTCAAGATTCTCAATCGGAGTCGTGATGATAGCAGCATCCTTATTCAGGCTACGGAGAAGCTCCAGAGACTCCTGAACCTTTTTCTCACTTGCAATATCGGTACGGCTCATGATGATGGCACCTGCATACTGGATCTGGTTATCAAAGAACTCACCGAAGTTCTTCATATACATTTTGCATTTTTTTGCATCAACAACAGTTGTATAGCTGTTCAGTTTAATGTCAACCTCGTCCTGAACACCCTGTACAGCCTTGATAACGTCAGAAAGCTTACCAACTCCTGATGGCTCGATCAGGATCCTGTCCGGATTGTATTTGGTAACAACCTCTTTCAGGGATGTTCCGAAATCTCCTACCAGAGAGCAGCAGATACATCCGGAATTCATCTCACGGATCTGAATCCCAGCCTCTTTCAGAAATCCGCCGTCAATACCGATCTCACCGAACTCGTTCTCGATCAGAACTACCTGCTCACCCTGAAATCCGTCCTTCAGAAGTTTTTTGATCAGAGTTGTTTTTCCGGCACCAAGGAAACCGGAGATAATATCAATTTTAACCATTTTGTATACACTCCTTTTAACGTAGTTTGACCAGGAAGTATTATACCCCCTGGTTGTATCCTGTTATGATCATGATGACAGAGAAAAACTATCTGTTTCTGTATCTGCTGTCATTATATCCATTTTACAAAACAGACATTCATATTCTGCTTTATATTCAGATTAATAGAGGGATGTGAAAAGCTCACATCCCTGAAAATCGTTCTTCCTATCAGCCGTTGATCATAAAGTTCATAAGCTTGTCGATATCCTCTTTCTCTGCTGCAACGATCTCAAGTTCCGGAATTTCCCCGGCGGAAAAGATGTTTGCAAGAGATACATACTGGGAAAGCTTGGATTTCAGGTTCAGTCTGTCTCCCTCTCCTGTTACAAGCTCTACTCTGCCTTTGCAGCTGTCAATTACCTCAAAAAATTTATCGATATCTGTAATATGTGTTACTTTCATTTTAAAAATCTCCTTTCTTATCAAAGGGCTGTTCTTAACTCTTTCCATTAAATTATACCCCAGTGTTTTTAAAAAAGCAATCCCTGCCGGGCAAAAACACTTCACAGATATTCTCTGCGGATCTATATATATTTCGTCATATTTCTTCAATTTCAACAGTACAGTCTTTTCTTCCTTTGTTCCATTTCATGAGATAAACCTTAAATCCCAGAGAATCTCTGGCAATGGTAAACGGTTCTTCTCTGAATACTTCGGATCCGATACCCTGCTTTTTCAGCTCTGCCTGTTTTGCACTGGCTTTTTCCGTAAGAACTTTAATTTCTTCGTCAGCTTCTTTTCCAAAAGACCGATCCCCATATCCTGATGACGCTTCCCTCAGCTTTTCGGAAAGGCACATCGTTACCTGAATGTGTTTTGTACGGTGAAGCATTCCTGCCAGTTTCCGTGCTACCCATTTAAACGGAAGTTTCCGGTAAATTTCAAGCCACCTGACAAAGGTACGGTCTCCTGCCTGCCTTGCGATCTCTCCCATTACCTCAATTGCCTTTTCCGAGGGAATCCACGGATTTTCCCTGGGAACAATATACTTTTCCGGAACAGACGGATAACAGCAGTAATTCAATGGCGGAAATTCCACCAGTACAGAAAGCTTCTCCTCCAGAGCGTTGCAGCTGTCCCCGCCTATATAATCATATTTGTCGCGGAGGATTGCCAGGCGATATTCCAGCTGCCGTAAATATTCATACCCTTCTATCCAGAAATGACCGATCCGGCTGTAATCGTAGAGATATTTTTCCAGAGACAGGGTTTCAAAAAACAAAGTCACCACCGAATCATCCTGGTGAACCACAAGGATATATTCTCTGCCCTGCCGGCTTAAATCTGCCAGGATCTCGCCCTCGTAATCCGGTTTGTATACACCTGTCATACGGGCATTTCCAAAAACAAGAAAGCTTTCTACCGCATCATTCATAAGATACACAAGGCGGATTTCTCCGTTTTTTACATAAGAATCCACTTTGTATATATTGTCATCGGACTTTTCCGCAATTGCTTCCGAAAAAGCACTCTCTGAAGCTGCTTTCTGATCCTGCGGGCCTTTCTCATCATTCACTGCCACCAGTTCAAACTGATCTTCTCCAAGCAGCTCTGCAAGCTTCTGAAATGTATCTGGCAGCTCTTCAAATGCCTTCTCTGAGACATATCTCTCCGGTGCTGTTTTTTCTGCAGTATTATTTCCAGTATCCATCAATTACCTCTTTATTCAGTTTTTCCCCAATAACGATCATGATCTCCTGTCCCAGCTTTGCTGGCCGGATGCAGATCTCATGGCGGGTAGCATTCAGCTCCAGCCACTGTCCATCTTCTTTTCTGAGAAAACCTTTTACGCGAAAAACATCTCCGCAGGATGGATCATTCAGGATCCTTTCTGCAGTTTCATAGAGTTTCTCCTCACTTTTATGAACGTTCATAAAAAACAGAGAATCAAATCCACCGCCTTCCGCATAGGATTCCTTCACATAAGCTTCTGACACATACCCACAATTCAGGATCTTTTCCAGGTCTGTGTCCGTGAGATCATTCCAGTTTCCGGTGAGGATCTCACTGTCCAGACAGCGCCTGCACTGGATCTGGCCAAGTGCACGGTTGAGATGCTCTTTTGTGCTGCTGATCTCTTCCACCGTAGCTTCCTGGCTCCTGCTCAGTAATACACAGCCTGCATCTGCCACCTCAGAAGCCAGCAGATAATCAGCTTCCGCAGAAAGATCCTCTGCCAGCTTCGCATCCACAATGGCGATCACATTTCCGATCTCATACCATTTATCCAGCGGTTCCTCATGGAGGGCGTCAAAGAACTCATCCACATCAAAGATTCCGGATGGTTCTACGATGACACGGTCGTAACCGCACATTCCCATAGCGATCAGCTTCGTCTTAAATCGCCGTCTGTGACAGTCCGCATCACAACCGCCGGAAACCATCTCCAACTCACAGTTGTCACCCATCAGATCCTGAAGCAGCATCATATCCACATTCACTGCCCCGAAATCATTTTCCAGGATCCCGATGTTCATGCCTTTTTTCAGAAGATAGGAGGCATATTTTTTTATAAATGTTGTCTTTCCGGATCCGAGAAACCCGGTTATCAGATCGATCTTTATCATATTTCTTCCTTTACTTATGTTCCGTCCATATTTCAACAATCTCCCGCCCGACAAATGCCGGACTGCTATCAGTATATAATCTTTTTTCCGCAAAGAAAAGAGGCGGTCCTGAAAAATTCTCTCAGAACTGCCTCTTTCCGGCTATTTTATCTTTTTATAAACATATATGAAGATTACTTTGTAAACAGATCTACCAGATCCTGACCATCATCATAGCCCTGTTTTTTCAATTCCTGAACAAACCAGTCATCTACACCGTCTACTGCTTTCTTAAAGGAATCGATATCCATGTCCTTTTTCTCTGTGAAGGTCACACCGTTTTTGTCTGCCCAGCGTGCTTTGATCTCATCATCACTGGAGCGGTTGATGTAACGCTCATATTCAACAGCCTTCTGACCACACTCGTCAACAACAGCCTGCTGCTCCGGTGTCAGCGCATCATAAATATCCTGGTTGATGCAGAAGAACAGGCAGTCATAGATTGCATCCCACATGGAGCAATATGGCTGTACCTCCTGTACACTGGCTGCATCGATGGCGGGCAACGGATTCTCCTCGCCCTCTACCGTATTCTGCTGAAGTGCCGTGTAGGTCTCGGACCAGTTCATATTTGTGGCATCTGCGCCCCATCTCTTATAACACTCCATAAGAAGATTAGAGCCGGCTACACGAACCTTCAGATTCTTCATATCATCTACAGATTTTACCTCATGCTTGCTGTTTGTCAATTCACGGAATCCGTTCTCTGCAATACCCATGCAGTGGAGTCCGTAGCCGTTAAGGATTTCCTTCAGCTTATCTCCAGCCTCTCCGTCAAACTTCGCATCTGCATCATCATAGGAATCATAGATGAACGGCAGGGATACCACATTGAAGCGTGGATCAAATGCAGAATAGATCAGATTGGAATGCATGGAGATCTGTACCGGGTCTCCGTTCATCAATGCCTGGATTCCTTCGGACTGATTTCCGTTTGTCAGCTGATCCGCTGCGTAAATGTTAACCTTGACCTTTCCTCCGGTAGCCTTTTCCATGAGTTCACCGAACTTACGTCCTCCATCAGCCCAGGTACTTGTCTCTGTTGTGGAGCATGCAAAGTTCCAGGTTGTCTCAGGCCAGTTCAGATCACTGTAATCCTCCACGGTATCTACCGAATCCTCTGTAAACAGATCTACAAGATCCTGTGCATCGTCATAGCCTGCACTCTTAAGCTCGTTTACAAACCAGTCGTCGATTCCGTCTACTGCTTTCTTGAAGGAATCGATATCCATATCCTCTTTCTTTGTAAAGGTCACACCGTTGCTCTTCTCCCAGCGGCTCATGATCTCCTCATCGCCGGAACGGTTGATATAACGCTCATACTCAACAGCCTTCTGGCCTGCCTCATCAACAACCTGCTGCTGTTCCGGTGTCAGGCTGTCATAGATATCCTGGTTGATACAGAAGAACAGACAGTCATAGATTGCATCCCACATGGAGCAGTACGGCTGTACCTCCTGTACACTGGCTGCGTCGATCGCAGGCAACGGGTTCTCCTCACCCTCTACCGTATTCTGCTGAAGTGCTGTGTATGTCTCGGACCAGTTCATGTTTGTGGCATCTGCCCCCCATCTCTTATAACATTCCATGAGAAGATTGGAACCGGCCACACGAACCTTCAGGTTCTTCATGTCGTCTACTGTTTTTACTTCATGCTTGCTGTTTGTCAGCTCACGGAAACCGTTCTCTGCGATTCCCATACAATGAAGTCCGTACTCACCAAGGATCTCTTTCAGCTTTTCTCCGGCCTCACCGTCAAATTTTGCATCTGCGTCATCGTAGGAATCATAGATAAACGGCAGGGATACTACATTGAATCTCGGGTCAAATGCAGAGTAGATCAGATTGGAATGCATGGAGATCTGTACCGGATCTCCGTTCATCAGTGCCTGGATTCCCTCGGACTGATTTCCGTTTGTCAGCTGATCTGCTGCGTAAATATTAACCTTGACTTTTCCGCCGGTTGCTTTTTCCATAAGCTCACCAAATTTACGTCCTCCGTCAGCCCAGGTACTTGTTTCGGTTGTAGAGCATGCAAAGTTCCATGTCATCTCCGGCCAGTCAAGATCACTGTAATCAGCGATGGTATTAAAGGAATCACTTCCGTCCCCGGAATCCTTGGAACTCTGGCTTTCTGTGTCAGAAGACTGGTCTCCTGTATAGGAGCCCTCTTTTGCAAGGGCCTTCGGAAGAGCTGTGGAAACAGCCGGAATATAAGTGATGATCAGAAGAACTGCAACGGATGCAGCGATCATCGGCATAACTGCTCTGGAGATCTGCTGAAGAGTAACCTCCAGACCTTTTTTGATCTTGATACTGATGGCAACAAAAAGGTTTACACCTACCGGAGGTGTTACCTGTCCGATCGCAAGGTTAACTGTTGCCATAACACCGAATGCTACCACATCATAGCCCAGAGCCTTACATACCGGAAGCATGATCGGTACAAAAATGTACATCGCAGAGTTTGCATCAATGAAGCATCCTGCAATCAGGAAAATGATGTTTACGATCAGAAGGAAGGTAAACTGATTATGTGCAATGCTGGCAAGAAGCTCAGATGCCGCATTTGCAATACCAAACTTGGTACATACAAAAGAGAACAGAGAAGCACTCGCTACGATCAGCATGATTCCACCGGTTGTCTTTGCAGAGTCAACAAGAATGTCAAACAGGTCTTTAAGCTTAACCTCACGGTAGATCACCATACCAACAAACAGACCGTAAACAACAGATACGGCTGCAGCCTCAGTTGGTGTAAAGATACCACCGTAAATTCCTCCGAGGATGATAACCGGCATCAGGAATCCCCAGAATGCATCTTTAAATGTATCCCAGCGCTCTTTTGCGGAAGCTTTTTCACGGGATGGCTGAATATTATGTTTCTTTGCCTCGATCATAACGATGATCACAAGAGCAACACCCATCAGAAGTCCCGGAACGATACCAGCCATAAACATATCTGCAATAGATACGCCTGTGATGGAAGCATATACAACGAATGCGATACTTGGCGGTATGACAATGGCGATGGAACTGGAAGTTGCCATCAATGCCGTGGAAAACGGTGCGGAGAAACCGCCCTGCTCAACCATAGCCGGGATCAGAACTGCTCCAAGTGCCGCAACAGTTGCAGGACCGGAACCGGAGATTGCTCCGAAGAAGCAGGCTACGATAACACATACAATGGCGATACCGCCCTTTTTATGTCCTACGCAGGTATCTACGAAGTTGATCAGTCGTTTTGAAATACCGGCTTTTGCCATAATGTTTCCGGACAGAACAAAGAACGGGATAGCAAGAAGCAGGAATTTACTGATTCCGGAGTACATATTTGTAGCTACGATCGTCAGAGATGTGCCGGAATAAAGGATGGCACATACAGATGACAGACCTAAGCAGATCGCAATGGGAAGTCCCAGGATCAGGAAAACAAAGAAGGAGATAAATAAGATTGCACTGATCATTTATTTGTCCTCCTTTTCATCATCTTTTTTCAGGCAGAAGTCCAGACAGTACTCAATAAAATGAAGGATCATGCAGCCTGCTCCGATCGGCACGAAGGACCAGAATATCCACTCCGGCCAGTTCAGTACGAAAGTTCTCTTGCCGTTTGCCAGCTGTGTAAGAACTTTGTCCATTCCATACTTAAATAAAATTGCGGAAAAAACAATGCACAGGACCGTGATCAGGATCACAGATGGTTTTTCCAGTTTTTTCGGAAGACGGTCCGTAACCAGTGTCAGACTTACCAGTCCTCCCTTTTCACGGCAGGCAAGTGCTGCTGCCAGAAGTGTGATGAGAACAAACACCGCTACAACAAGCTCTTCTGTAAAAGACCATGAGCGATGGATGACCTTACGGGAAAATACATTTCCCACAGTCAGCACAAGGATCAGCAGTGTGGAAATGACCAGTACGATTTTTTCTACTGCTGCAAGTGCGTTCATGAGTTTTTTGTACACTTTCATACTCTTTCCCCTTTTGTATATTTTTCCGGTTTCAGATCCTTACCCCGTGGTTTAAAATGTTTTTGAATAAAAAAAATCCGTCCCCTTTCAGGGACGGATATAAAATTCCGCAACCACCCTGTTTCTCAATTGAAACAAGCACGATTCTGCAACGTACCGGCATACGCGACTTCTGTAACGGGAAGCACCCGTGAAAACCTACTTACTTGTCTGAAACTTTCGGCTTTCCTTCTCAGGGATGATATTCAAGGCAGTTCCGACGCTGTATCACACCAGTCACAGCTCTCTGAAGACGGTTCCTCTGTCTTTACTGATTCCCTTCATGGAATTTGCTTCTGTTATGTGTTAACTCTTTAATGAGCTAAACTAATTCTAACTCTGTTTGTTTTGATAGTCAAGTTTTTTTTTCAAAAACTCCTTCAGGCGTTCTTTCCTTCTCCGGCGAAGTACTCCTTCACAAGCTTTACAACCACACCGGAAAGCAGGAATACTGCGATCAGGTTAGGGATCGCCATCAGACCGTTGAAGGTCTCTGCGATACTCCAGAGAAGTCCGAGATCAACAGTTGCACCGATGATCGCTATCAGAGAGTACAGTACCATAAAAGGCCTGATAGCTTTTTCCTTAAAAAGAAACTCCGCACATCTGGCTCCGTAAAGTCCCCATCCAATGATAGTGGAAAATGCGAAGCAGCACATGGCAACTGCTGTAAAGATGGAAACCCAGTTTCCGTATGTACTGGTAAAACCGCTGATGGTAAGCTCCGCTCCTGCTGCTGCGCCATAACCGATCGGCACCTCGCTGCAGAGGATGACAAGTGCTGTCAGCGTACAGATCACGATCGTGTCCGTGAATACCTCAAAAATCCCGAAAAATCCCTGTTTTACAGGTTTTCTGGTGTCTGCACAGGCATGTGCGATGGAACCGGTACCAAGACCTGCCTCATTGGAAAAAATACCTCTGGAAACACCTTTTTTCATACTCATGAAAAAGCTTCCTACTACACCGCCTGTCACAGATGCCGGATTAAATGCTCCTCTGATTATAGAGCTGAAAACACCCGGAACATTTTTCCAGTTGATGATAACTACACCGATCGCAAGAATAATATAAAACAGTGCCATAAACGGTACCAGCTTTTCTGTAACCTGGCCGATCCTTTTGATTCCGCCAAGCAGGATAAGTCCTACAAGTACTGCAAGAATGATTCCCATAACAAGGTTCACTATGGAAGTATTGTCTGCAGTGACCACATTGTAATTGATCAGCGCAGAATCAATAGCAGTTGTGATAGTATTGACCTGTGTTGCGTTTCCGGTTCCGAAAACAGTCAGCACACCGAAAGCTGAAAACAGATATGCCAGCCAGTGCCAGTGTTTTTTTAGACCATTCTTAATGTAATACATTGGTCCTCCAACCAGATCTCCATTGGCATTGGTTTCGCGGAAATGTACCGCAAGTGTTACTTCTGAAAACTTTGTACACATTCCAAGAAGTGCGGAAATCCACATCCAGAATACGGCTCCCGGTCCTCCGATGGCAATAGCACCTGCCACACCTGCAATATTTCCCGTTCCCACGGTAGCAGCTAACGCCGTACAAACAGCCTGAAACGGTGTCAGACTTCCATCGGAAGCTTCTCTTTTCCGAAGCATACGTCCGATAGTAACCCTGATGGCATAGGGAAATTTCCGAATCTGGAGAAAATTCGTGCGGATACTTAAATAAAGACCTACACCAATAATACAGATCATCGCAGGAACGCCCCAGATAAAATTGTTTACAGCAGCATTCACTGATTCAATAACAGATAACATTCTATAATCCTTCCCTTATTTAATTTTGTCTTTTTGGATTGTACGTTTGTTTGTACAAAAAAGACGATTCGTTAAATTATATCACATTTTCTGTCGAATGTATAAGAGAAAAGCTTTATAATTTTACTATGATAAAGAAAGAAAGTAAATAAAAGCTGCCAATCCTGTTGTCAAATATGTGATACACCTGTAGTAAAAATACTTATCTGTGATCAATATCATTTTCCGTATCGTCCAGGAATGTAAATATATATCCCCAGTATTTCTCCAGGATCTTACCTCTGCTTCCATAGATCTCATGCTTTGTTCCGATCATATGGATATAATCACAGCTTGTTTTTCCCTGGCGATTGATCTTTCCGGCAAAATTTTTCAGGGCACGGACAGACACCAGATCTTCCGCCTGGGCCTGGATGAGCAGCATTGGTGCCGTATATTTTTTCCATCCGTAGAGACGCAGATACCAGCTCATTTCCGCAGAAGCCCAGAGCCAGCCGTAGGATGGAGACCAGGTCTGGAGCTCCTTATGTTCTGCACGGAGATTTTTGTATCGCTCGTATCTTGGTTTTGATGTTGCGGAGCTTGTCTCAAAAGAACCGCTGCCATCGTAAGGCTTTCGGCCAGCTACATATTCCTCATCTTTTCCGAAAATGCATTTCTCCAGAGCTATGCCAGTGGCTGCCGGCCACGGAACATTATCTGTAAGAGGACGGATCATCGGAGAAGAAAGGATCACCTTGTGAAACCAGTCCGGCTCCCAGGCTGCAGCAATACCACCGATGGCACCACCCATGGAATGTGCATACAGGTTAAGTGACAGATCCGGATGTGCTTTCTTTATGTAGCGGCATGCTTTCAGAAAATCACGGATATATCTTCTCCATGTATCGATGTGGACCAGAGACGGGTCTGCGGTAAGGCGATAGCTACGGCCATGACCGCAATGCTCCGGAATATATACATGATAGCCTTCCTTAAGAAAATAATAAGCCACTTCATCATATTTCACTGCTGATTCTGTGAACCCGTGGCTGATGACTACCACACCTTTAGGCATATCAATATCAGACAGATACTGCAGCATATGGATCTTACCTGTGATCCGTTTGCTTTCGTTACGAAACGGATAATCCGCACCTGGTACATAAAGTTCCCTTCTGTGTGACAGAAGATATGGCGTTACGATATTTTTCATGGTTTCTTCGTATTCATTTTCATGTATGATCTGCATATTGGTTAAAAACCTCCCTACTGTATTGCTTTTTTTCTCCCAAACTCTGCTTTCCAAAATCCTTCCATGTTGTTACAGCTGTTTTCTTACAGGATAACAGAATTCATTCCTTCAGGCAATCCTTTTCAGACCATTTTGCTCTTTAATTTCCATTAAAAAATGCCCGAACATTTTGATATGTACCGGGCATTTCTTCTATTATTTAATAGAATCTCACAATATCTTCCACATCTTTACGTTTCGGTCTTGCAGGCTCTTCGGCTGCTTTTCCGATGGCGATCACTGCCACTACCGTTTCTGTTTCCGGAATGGAAAGGAGCTCACGGAGTTTGTCTCCGTCACGAAGTCCCATGATCAGGGTTCCATATCCAAGCTCCTTTGCCTTCAGGATAAGATTCTCGTTCTGAAGTCCCAGATCATAGCAACCCCAGCCGTTTCCGAGCTCATTATCCGGTGTTCCGTCTTTCTGAAATCCGGCATGGTTATGTACAAAGGTTGTAACGATCAGGGAGGCATTCTTTGCTTTTGCCTGGTTCATTTCCGGCAGACATTCTCTGCTGACCTTCTCCACCATCTCTTCGGACATTACACAATAATATCTTCCGGTCTGGGAGTTTTTCCAGCTGGGTGCTTCCTGAGCGGCCCGGATCACTGCAAGAAGATCTTCTTTTGTGATCCTGCTCTCCGGGCTGTATTTACGGATGGTCCTTCTCTCTTCGATCAGTTTCTGAAATTCCATATTTTTCCTCCTTATCTGTCCGGTGCAGGATTTGCTTCCGGATCCTGCAGTTATTCCGGCACGGATTTATATGTTCACACTTTTTATGGAACTATTTTAACACAATGCCGTATTGAAATCAATTTTCAGAACTCCGGCATCGTTACTGTTCGCTCCGTTCTCAGTAACACACTTCAAAAAATATTGCCTGGGAACAATAACTGCAATATCATTTATGAAGATTTTTTTTGATTTACCACATAAATTCCCACACAGACAAGAAACAGTGCGATGAGACTTCCCATATTAAATGCCTGACGTACCTCTCCCAGAACCAGTGCAGACAGGATCACACTGAACAAAGGATTTACAAAGCCAAAGATAGCTACCCTGGATACATCGTTCCAGGCAAGCAGCACTGACCACAGTGTATAGGCCACCGCAGACACCATTGCCAGATAAAAGATGATCCCGATACCGGCAGCATTTACGCTTCCGAGATGTCCTCCCATCCCTTTTCCGATCAGGAACAGAATGATCCCGCCCATGGTAAACTGCGTTCCGCTGAGTACCACCGGAGATATCTTTCTGGAAAAAATATTGATCAGCACCGTGGACATTCCGTAAGAAAACTGCGCGATCAGAATAAATCCTTCTCCTGTAAGCCTAAAACCTGCATCCAGAGAATTTCCCATAAGATTGATCACGACCACGCCTGCAAAACCCAGGATACAGCCAAGCATCTTTCGCCCGGTCATTTTTTCCTTGTGAAAAGCAAGGCAGGACAGCAGGATCGCAATAAAATTCCCAAGACCTGTGATAATAGCGCCTTTTACACCGGAGGTATGTGCCACACCTATATAAAAGAAGAAATACTGACATACTGTCTGAGCCATACATACCGGCACCGCATATTTCAAAACAGTCCGATCGGGAAGCAGAACCTTGCGCTCACGCAAAGATGCAAAGATCAGTACGAGGATTCCTGCTAGTGCAAAACGCACTCCTGCAAAAACGATCTGACTTGCCGTATCTGCAGAATCCATCTGCATCAGACGGTATCCTGTCTTGATCAGCGGGATCGCACTCCCCCAGAGGAGACAGCAGACGCAGGCAAGCGCTGCCACCACCCAGGTTTTTTTTAATATTGTTTTTGTTTGTTCCATTTGTTTATTCTCTCTTTCTCAAAACTTCTTCCATCTGACTGATCACAGCTTTTATTTCATTTATTGCACTGATACTTACGTCCCGGAAATCAAGCTTTTTCCCCTTTCCGTATAATTCCGCCTCATAAGCGCTGGCTTTCTCTTCATCTTTATCCTTGTATCGGGCTTTTCCGATCAGCCAGGCACTGGAATCCGCACAGTCCGGATATTCCGTATTTCCCCGGATCAGAAAATCCTCTGAAGCTTCCGTCAATGCTGTTTTCAGTTTTTCTGCTTTATCCAGAAATTCTTCCGTTGTCTGCGGATAATGTTCTTTTATATAGAGGAGATTTTTATGAATACAGGTGGCACTTTTTTCCATTAATTTCCGTTCTTCCGGATCTTTGAAATTATCATATTCCCCAGGCCGGACTTCCCACCCGCGGATGGATTTGCTTAATTCCATCAGCCAGTATACATGACGGGAAATATCGTCCGGAAACATAAAATACGCAGAAAATTCATGGTCGATCATAGGTGCAAGACTTATGATCCCGCCATCTTTATCACAGAGAAATGCTACATTTTCATAATGATAATTCTGGTCTCCTTTCAGGACAGAGATCAGTACCTGCATGGCAAGCTGTTCCGCCATTTCCTGATGCTCCTGAAAAAAATCAGCCTCAAAAATATCTCTATAATCATAAAACATCTGGCAATAGTTTACATAATTATCAATATCTACCTTTTCATCCGGATATTTCCGAAAAAATTCCAGAAGATTCAAAAGGCTTTCCCCTTCTTTATATGCCATGGGTACTGTCGTTCCGTAGTCAAGATATTTTTCATTTACTGCCTCATACCCTTCACAAATGGCCAGTTCATATCTGGGCGCAGGCATGAAATATTCATTAATGATCGTTGACCAGAATACCTCTGCATAAGCATACAGTGGCGTGGAAAATGGTTTAGATTTCGTCAGTGGCTTGAAGATCATATTTCCCGGAAATATAGGGAAATGTTTTTCCCCGCTTACCACGCCTACAGCTTCAGCCTTAAGGTTTCCGATTCGATTTTTGTATTGATAGTGTCTGACTTTATAATACATAGCAGTCATATCGTATTGCCTTCCCCTTCAATGTATAAGACGGCTCCCGGCCGGCAAGACATTCACTTTTCAGCGGACGCTTGACGATGATCTTATCCGGATTTGCTCTGATAGCTGCATCAAAAAGATCCTTTTCCCCGGAACACGGTGGTTCCAGCTTCTGGATCAATTGAAGTTTCTTGTTGATCAGGCTGGATTTCTGTCTTGCCGGAAACATAGGATCCAGATAGATCACGTCTACAGGATCAAGAAGCTTTGACATACCTTCTACACTGTTTCCCTCGATCACCTTCATACGACCGGCAATATCTTTCAGATCCATATTTTTCCTGGCACGGCGAATGGCATCTTTAAGAAGGGCTGCAATCACCGGATTCTGCTCGTACAACGTCACCTCATAGCCCTGGGCTGCCAGAAGAAAGGCATCCTCACCCATTCCTGCCGTAGCATCGATGGCCTTCCTTCCCTCCTTATCTGACTTCACCGCCTTCACCAGCATCTCATGCTGAAGTCTGCCTCTGGTAACTCTGTGAAGCATCGTCTCCACAAAATCCCCCTGATAGGTCAGCCCGAAACCGGACAGCGAAACGCCCCTGGAATCAAACCGCACCGTCAGAAAATCTCCCGGCTTATCCTGAAGCTGCGCTCCGGTCCTCCTGCAAAAGGCTTCCGCCATATCTCTCTGTCCGCCCTTTCCAAGACAGACTGCGATTTTATCATTCATTTCCCGATTCTCTCTTTCATGACTCTTTTTCATAAGCTCTTTCATTCTACAATTTTACAAAAGAAATTGCAATTCATCTCAAATAAAAGCTGTCGCTTTGCAATCTATTAACCGCTAAAGCGACAGCTTTCTTCTCAGCCGTATATTTATTTTGAATTTTTCTTTCCTTTTCTGACTTTGATCCTGCGGATCATCCTTCGGATCAGAAATACCACAAGCACAATGATCACTATAAGGATCAGACAAATACCTGCGATCATTGCCGAAAACTTATTCAGCTGCTTCACCAGATCAATGATATTTCTGCTGTCCTCCACAACCTTACGTCCATGTGTCGTCTCATAATATTCCGGCACATTGGCAATTCCGTCGCCGTCTGTATCCTCAAAGGACTGCATATATCTTGCGATTGCATCCCAGGCCTTTAATTCCCTGTCACCCTCCATGATCGCCTGATCTTCCAGATTTTCAATGGGATTCCCATCCCTGTCCTTCGGTTCAAGAGACAGCATTCCATAGGACATTTTCGTCACAGAACCAAGCATCTGGCCGGTATACAGGTCTGTCACAACATGATACAGTTTGTCATCCTGGATCTCGATCCGCTCTCCGTCTGCCCTGGTGAGATAACAATCTGTCACCTTATTCAGAATCATCCGATGTGGATTGTATGCAAAATTCAACCCACTGCAATATAACCTTGCCGTTGTCATAAAATCCGATACAGAAGCGTCCACCTCCGCTGCCAGCTTCAGCTCCTTTCCGGTCAGGTATGCACTGATCAGCGGATATCCGGCAACACCGTCCTTTCCGATCCCCAGTGAAAAGGAATTAAAAACATCCTCTACTGTGATATCGCCCTTTGTGTATGTATCCCGCACGGTTCCGCTTGGAACAACGGCTACATCAACCGGATCACCATCATAATACTCGGAATTCTCCACTGCATATATGTATGCATCGGATATGATATCACCAAGATTCAACTCTTCGTGCATCGTGCCCATTTCTTCCAGACTGTTGAATTCAACATCATTTTCAGCAAGAACCTCTTCTCTTGTATAGCCAAAATCGGCAAGATAATTCTTATCCACCGCATCCATCAGGGCATCGATCTGTTCCTGTGTCGCCTGGTCCGGTTTTATCTCCTCAGAAACAGGAATCAGCTCATAGGATGTCAGCTCCCACCGTCCGTCCTGCTTCTGTGTCATGGAAAGTGATCCCAGATTTCTTCCGTATTCACCGCAGGATACGATATATGTGTTCCCATGCTGAATTGCCTCTTTCAGCTCTGAGTGCGTATGTCCGCTGATGATCAGATCGATATCCGGCACCTCTTTTGCAAGGATCTCATCCTCCGATTTGTTCTCATCCTCCCAGGTTCCTCCATGGGACACACAGGCGATCATATCCACTTTTTCATTTTTTCTGATCTCTTCTACCGTCTGTTTTACGGCCTCAACCGGATCCTTGAACTTTAATTCACAGGTCGGTGCACATTCCAGGGCATCCTTACCGAACACACCGACTACTGCAGCCTTTACATCTCCCTTTTGAACTACCACATAATCCTTCACACCGTAGGTTTCAAATGCTGATCGGATCAATTTCTGTCCATCACTTAATCCGGACTGCTCCATGCTGTCCCAGTCCACATTGCATACCACCAATGCCGGTACTGTCTCACCGGAATCCTTCGCAGCCTCCAGCATATTTGCCAGTCCCTTTGAACGATAATCATATTCATGATTCCCCAAAGTCGTCACATCATACCCCAGACATCCCAGCATTCGAAGCTCTGCCGCCTCCGTATCGTATACGGTCTGGATCAGGGTTCCCATCGAAAAATCACCGCCATCCAGCACCAGGGTGTCCGGATCTTCCTGCTTCTTTTCATCAATCAGGGTTTTGATCCTTGCAAATCCGCCAACCTCTTTTTGTTCTCCATCTACGATGGTTGAAAAGCTGTTCAAATGCGAATGTGTATCATGGCTGAACAAAACATCGATCTGTTTTGTCTCGGCTGCTTCCACCGGAACATTCCATGTAAAGGGAAGCAGTAATGTGGCAACAAGCATGATCACCAGAAGCCTTGCTGAAATTTTCTTTCGTGTTTTCATAACCCTCTCCTTTTGTATATAGTTTTCTTATGCCTTTTTACAAAACCATCAATAATGTTCCTGCACCGATCAAAATACATCCGATCAGCGATTTTGCTGTAAATTTCTCGTGTAAAAAAACAAATGCCAGTACCAGCGTGATCACAACACTCAGCTTGTCTATCGGCACAACCTTAGATGCATCTCCTATCTGCAAAGCACGATAATAACATAACCATGAGGCACCTGTTGCCAGACCTGAAAGTATCAGAAACAGCCAGCTTTTTTTACTGATCGCAGTGATTCCACCTTGTGTATTTGTGAGAAAAACCATTCCCCATGCCATGACAAGCACCACCATCGTTCGAATCGCTGTTGCAAGATTCGAATTAACACCGGTAATACCTACCTTTGCCAGTATGGATGTCAGAGCTGCAAATACAGCAGACAGCAAGGCAAACACAAACCACATAGTAACTCCCCCTTCTTGGCCCGCCGCTTAGTGCTCCATACACCTAAAGCGGGGAATACTTATTCTGCATTCATCGTATCATTTTTCTTCTGATATGTCACTATTAACAATTTCATAAGGCATACTGTACCAGATTTTATCATATTTATCTATAACTCCATTTAAAACAGATTTCATTATCTCATAAATTCTTGCAGCCTGATCCTCCATATTGTTATCCACAGTTCCATAGATTTCCCCGAGTCGGATCTTCTGATTCATTTCCTGACTGTTATTAATTCCAATAATAACCGGAAGTTTCATCTGATGTTTTTTGTAATAATCATAGACCCCAAGTGCCATGTCATCATTGTTGCATACGACTGCCTCCGTATTCCGGATCGTCTCTTCATCCAGCTTCGCAAATTTTTCCAGGGCAATCTCCCGTTTCCAATCCGCAGTCAGGTTTCCCAGCTGCTTTAACGGCAATTCTCTTCCTGACTCCAAAAATCCGTTAGTTCTCCGAATCGTATCATAATGAGACTCTTCCCCCTCAATCAATATGTAGTCCAGCTTTCCGTTTTGATTCCGATCCACGCTCTGCTTCTGCTTATCCCAAAGCTCCTTCAGCAGCTTTCCCTGTATCTCTCCGGCAGCTTTTCCGTCTGTTCCTACATACCAGACATCCTTCACGATCTGAAGATCCTTCTCGGCAACTTCACGGTTATACAAAATGACGGGGATCTCCTTCTCCTCCGCTTCATTCAACACACTGGCTGCAGATGCAGGCTCTACCAGGTTAACCAACATGATATCATACTCCTGCGCATACATATACTGCAGCTGTTTTTCCTGTTTCTTATTTTTTCCATCTGCATTATAGATTTCGTAGGATATTTTCCTTCCTGCAATTTCTGTTTTTTCAATCATATCCTGCAAAGTCCGTATATATTTCTCCATAAAGGTATCATTCAGATCATATACCGCAATTCCCATGTGGATATAACAGTCTTCTCTCTTTGGTAGCTTCCATGCCACGATCAGACCTGCCATCAGCACAAAAAGACCTGCCAGTATAAAATTATATTTTTCAGTTTTCCACTTCATCTTCTCCCTCTACCTTGCAAGTAATGCATCCAGACTGCCCGCTTCCAGAATTTCCCGATCAAGCTTTAACGGCTGCAGAAAGATACTCTCCATCTTTTTTTTCTTTCCGTAAGTTTCTATCATCTGCATACATTCATAGCCAAGTCTGTATGTATTTTCCATATAAACCACTTTCTTACGGCCACTTTTGATCTGTCCCAAAACAGTTTCACTGATTGGCATCCTGTATGTTTCTTCTTCCTGTTCCCTCCGCACAAATGCCGCATAATGCAAATATGACTCCTTCATGGTATCTGTAAGTGCCAGTACTTCCTTATATTTGTAACCATTCTGATTTTTTTTCAGATAAAATTCCGGATATACCAGAAGAATTCCCATGCTTCGATTCTGCTTTTCCTCTTTCACCAGCTCTGCAAAACTTTTTTCGGACATCTGCTTTTTGTACCAGACATCCAGCTTTATCTGATGGTCATAAGCATAATCCCGGATTCCCTCCTGGACACTGCTTAAATCTTCCTGTGTGTTTTGTGGCAGGACGATGGTAATTCTGCTTTTTTCTGCCCTATGGTTTCGCACTGTCATATACCGAAAGGATATAAGTGCGATCAGAACCAGAATCAGAATGATATGTTTTTTCTTACTGCTCATCCATTTCCTCCATTTTCGGGATCGTGATCGTGGCAACGGTTCCCTCATCCAGTTCACTACTGATCGTAATTCCATAATTTTTTCCATAGATCAGCTGTATCCTCTCATTTACATTGCACACTCCGATTCCGGAACCACGTTTGCTGGATACTACTTTATTGTGCATGATATAATCTATTTTTTCCTGTGTCATACCGGGTCCATTATCTGACACATCGATTTTGATATCTCCATTCTTTTCATAGATCCGGATCTCGATTTCTCCATCCTCATACATTCCATCCATTCCATGATAAATAGCATTTTCCAGCAATGGCTGAATAGATAGCTTGGGGCAAAAATATTTCAGCAGTTCCGGATCTGCGTCCACATGAAATTCAAATTTATCCTTGAAACGAATATTCTGGATGGCCAGATAGCTGGAAGCATGTTCCAGTTCTTTTTCCAGAGTGATCATATCTTTTCCCTGACTTAAGGAGATCCGGAAAAATTTAGCCAGAAGAGAGACCATCTCCCCGGCACCATCATATTCTTCACTTCGGATCATCCAGATAATGGAATCCAGCGTATTATACAAAAAATGAGGATTGATCTGCGACTGCAGAAGCTTCTTCTCCATCTTCTGCTTTTCTCTCTCATTTCTGCGTATCTCTTCCATTTGCTCCTGAAGCTTATCTGCCATAATATTAAAATGTATACTTACATTTTTCAGTTCGCCGATTCCTTCCTCCTGTGCTCTGGCATTATAATCGCCTTTTCCGAATTTTTCCATTGTCCGAAGCAGCCTGTAAATCGGATTTGTAAAATTGTGAAACACAAGAGTATCAAGAAAGATCAGGATCACTCCGATCAGAAGGAGTATAAACCATACAAGATAATGAAGATTATGGCTTTCCAATACCAGACTGTCCATAGAATTTACAACTACCATATTCCATCCTGTGTAACCGATCTGCTGACCCTCTATCAGCCACTGCTGACCATCCGCCTTTTCTATCCTATAATTTTTGCAGGACAATGCAGACTCTATGGTCTTTTCTTTATATAATCCGGATGCGATCTCTTTATCAAAAGGATGATAGAGCATATTCTTCTGATCATCCAGCAAATAGCAATAAGCTGATTTCTGATTTCTGTAATGCGACAGTATCTCATCCACAGAATCTGTATAATACTCCATCAGAAGAATTCCTGATCTCATATTCCCATCCTTGATATATTCTACATAACGGCTGATCTCAAATACATAACTATCCTCCTGAGGACGTACCAGTCTCCGCCGTCCGTAACTGATCGTCTCAATATTCTCCTTTGCCTGTAAAAACCAGGCCATCTCTTTCGCATCCTCTTGTTCTGCAAATGTCCCTGAATGCCATATACTTTCTCCGTCTATATCGTATAAGGCAAGTCCATACAGACACTTTTCTTCAAGAAATATCTGCTGTTCCATTTCCTCCGCAAACCTGGCACTGTCCACATCATATTTCTTTATATTCTGATAGTAGATCCTGTTGATCAGTACATTGATATTTTCAATCTGTGTCTCCAGACTCTGCGCCAGAAAATCCCTTTGCTTTCCTATTTTTTCTATGGCATCCTTCTGAAAATATGTTGAAAAATAGTAGGAAAACAGAAGAATACAGCTGATGATGCAGGCTGCAATGGAAGCAGACATAACCACCGGAAAAATGATACGGATACTTATCTTTTTATTTTTCATTTTCAGCTCCTTGTATATTATTTCCGATCTATGTATCTGACTGTGCAGATTTTCTGTATTTTACAGGTGAGATTCCACAGTTTTTTTTAAATACGTAGCTGAAATAATTTGGCTCCGGATACCCTACCATCGCTCCGATGGTCTGACTCTTATAATCAGTCTGCAAAAGCAGTTTTTTTGCTTCTTCCATACGTCGACTGATCAGATAATTAATGAATGTACCTCCTGTTTCCTGCTTGAATATTTTCGAAAAATAGGAGGTACTAACATGTAACTCTCCACATATCGACTCCACACTCAGCTCCGGATTCCGGAATTTTTTTTCCACGATCTTCATTGCATTTTCTGCCAGAACCACATTGTTGTCGATCTGTTTTTTCTGGATCAGTGATCGTATCAGAAGGCAGTAATTCAAAAGCCAATGATCTAATTCTTCCCCTGTGCTCAACGAAAGGATCTTCACCGCCATCTTTTTGGATCCCGCAAATTCTGCATCTGATGTAATCTGGTATTTCTTATAAAATCTGGCAACAGAAAAAGAGATTTCCAGAATAACGATCTGATATTCATTCAAATTATAGTGACCCTTATGCAGCCATGCGATCAGATCACCGACCTGTTTTTTCAATTCTTCTTCCGTACAATACGTGATGGATTTTCCGATCATTTCCACCTGAGAGTTCCAGTCCTCTTCCTCCTGCTGCGGCATGATATCGTTATAGTAAGTATAGCTCTCCTCCGGCAAAACAAGATTATAATCCAATGCTTCTGCTGCCTGAGCATACAACGCCGGCATATCTTTCAGATTCTCTCCGCTGTTGCTGATCCCGCAGGAAATCCTCGCTCCGAAAATACGCTGGATCATAACTGCTGTTTCCTGGATACTTCGTGTGATCTTCCCAATCTCATGTCTCTTGCTGCCACCAAGGAGAAATACTTCTTTATCGCCCATACCAAATTCATGAACGTGTGCAATTTTTTCCAGTGCTTCCTTCAACGTTTCCTTCATTGACAGTTCGCTGAGAATGTCCTTCTTCCCTTCTTTTCCCACTTTTACTGCTATAACTGAGTACACCTGATCCGAAAGATCCAGCTTCAGATTTTTTATCTGCCGCCTGCATTCCTTCTCCTCCATAACCTCTGTCATAAGCCTGGAAAAAAACTGCTGACGCAATAACGGCAGGCTCTGTGTATATGCATTCTCCAGCCGGACACGGTTTATTTTTTCATTATATTCTTTCTCCAGTTCCTGATACATTTTTATGAGCAGACGTTGCATCTCCTCGTAATCAATGGGTTTCATCACATATTCCGAAACTCCATAACTGATAGCCAGACGTGCGTATGTAAAATCATCCCATCCGGAAAACAG
Organism: Blautia sp. NSJ-140; assembly: GCF_022868965.1. Classification (NCBI taxonomy): domain Bacteria; kingdom Bacillati; phylum Bacillota; class Clostridia; order Lachnospirales; family Lachnospiraceae; genus Blautia; species Blautia sp. NSJ-140. The sequence goes on from NZ_JALIFS010000006.1 coordinate 35,333, forward strand.
GATCACCTTTGTATTCATATAATTTTCATGGATATTCTTTGCCAGCTCCAGACCATCCATGAAAGGCATTTTTATGTCACTGATCACTAAATCCGGATGAAATTCATCCATCATATCAAGCACTTCTTTTCCATTCTGTGCTGTTCCAACTACAGAGAATCCAAGGCTCTCCCAGTCTATTCCCTTCTGCATTCCATATAGGATATTCGGTTCATCATCTGCCAAAATAATACTAAATACTCTCACACTCCATACTCCCTGATGTTTTACTGTATTTTATGATAGCATATTATCAATATACATAAAATACAAAAAATCCCCTGTTTATTGTTTTCACAATTAAAACAGGGGACTGCTCTTATTTCTCTTCTGAGCCGTTCAGTTTCGCAACAACTTTTTTCATAAATTTATCATCTAATTTATATTTGCTCTTAAATACAACATATGCAAGAATAACTCCGATAGTCGGCACTACACACATCAGAACACGAATAGAATTCTGTGTTGCAAGTGACTGCACTGTGTTCGGAACATATCCTGTAAGCTCCAGTACAAATCCAATAGCCAGCGCTGTAAATGCTGCTGTCAATTTTACGATCAGGGTCTGCAGAGAGAATACAACACCCTCGTTTCTGTTTCCGAGAACATATTCTCCATAATCCACAACATCCGCAAGGAATACCGTTGCACATCCAAGCTCCAGACCGGTTCCTGTCTTAACAATAATACCAGCAATCGCTGTCAAAACAATATTATTCGGACACACAATTCCTACCACCAGAAGAAGAATCAATCCGATCGGTGGCAACACACACGCAAACAAAAACGCCTGCTTTCTGGACAAGATCTTTGTTACCTTCGGGAAGATCAGAAGTCCTACAACCTCTGCAACAGATGCACTGATCATAAATGCAGATAACATTCCGGCATTGTTGCATACATAACTGAAGTAATAGGTCGCAACTCCCATGATTGCCTGAATTGCCACATTATATAAAAGAATCAGCAATACTGCCCATCTTAACTGGTCATTTTTTCTGATGACTGTGAAGATGTCTTTAAATTTCATTTTTTCTTTTTTCTCAACATCATGCTGGATCTTTGGCAGATTCAGTACACATACAGCCATTGTAAAAATAAATGTTGCTGCAATGATCAAAGCAAATCTATGATATCCTGTATAATCACCGCCAAGACCTTTGATGATCTGTACTCCAAATCCGGCAATGATCAGTGACTGTCCGATACTTGCAAAAATTCTTGGCAGTACGGATACTTTTTCACGCTCCTGTGGATCAGATGTAAGATTCGGGATTACTGACCAGTATGGAATGTCCATAATTGTATAGGTCATTCCCCATAATACATAAATAACAGATGCAAAAACACAAAGGCTTACGCCTGATAAATGAAAATCTGTAAATACAATTACAAATACAAATGCGTTGATCAACGTTCCGATCACTAGCCACGGTACAAATTTGCCAAAACGGCTTCTTGTATTATCAACAACCATTCCCATGAAAAGATCATTAAACGCATCCCAGATCTTTGCCACGAAAAACATGGTTCCGATAAACGCCGGCGCTACTTTAATGATATCTGTAAAATAGATCATGGAAAAAGTTGCTATCATTCCATAGATCAAATCCTTACCCAATGCTCCAAAAGCAAACGAGTACTTTACTCTTCCAGGAATCTTACCTTGGTAAACCACACTGCTTTTATTGTTGTTATCCATTCCTCTATCTCCTCTTTTATGCCCTTTCTTTGTACACATTTCTTTACCGTGTGATAGTTTAGCATTTTGGGATGGATATGAACATTTGATATTCTATTCAAAAAATATGATTTTTTGTTTTTAACTCTATTTTTCAAACAATTTACTTTTCTTTTGCCTTGCCATCTCTTGTCAACATTTTTTTTGAACTTTTGAAGGTCTCTGTTCTTTTCCTGACGTTTCTTCTATAGCAGCAATTTCCTCCGCCGTATATTCCTCTATTTCTGTCTTTGTTACCTGTTTGATATGCTTTTTTTTCAGGCGCAGATATACAAATTCCCGAAAAATAGTATAGAACACGGAAAGCAGCGGAATAAAAACAAGCATACCCACAATTCCCATAAGGTTTCCGCCAATCGTAACTGCTGCAAGAACCCAGATCGACGGAAGCCCTACAGATTCACCCACAACATGAGGATAGATCAGATTTCCCTCGATCTGCTGCAGCACCAGAAATACTATAATGAATAAAATTGCCTGTTTCGGATTTACCATAAAGATCAAAAAACTTCCCACTGCACATCCGATAAAGGCCCCGAAAATCGGAATCAATGCAGTAAACGCAATCAAAACTCCGATCAAAAGTGCATATGGCATCCTCAAAATACTCAGTATCACAACAAACATACAGCCGAGGATCACAGCTTCCAGACACTGACCTGCAAGAAAATTCGCAAATGTCCGATAAGTCAGAGAACAAATTTTAAGAAAAGCATCTGCCTTTTTCTTTGGAAGAAAGGCAAAAAATACTTTTCGGATCTGCACATGCAGCTTCTCCTTCTGAAAAAGAACATAGCAGGCAAATGAAAATGCAATAAAAAAGGTTGCCAATCCACTGACTATGGAACCCACTGCTGACATTGTGGTATTCATCATATTTCCTGCACCATTTCCAAGAAGACTTATTCCCCACTTGATCGCCTGATCCGGATTAAACTGCACCTGATTTACCAGCTTCATGATTTCCTGGTTATTATGGGAAAATTCCCGAATCCAGCCTTGCATCTGCGGAATGAAATCAGCGATACTCATCATCAGAGTTCCCATTGTCCGCGTAAGCTGCGGAATCACCCCGAACATTACCAGTACGATTACACCAACCGCCAATATGATCGTAAGGAGCAGACTTATCGGTCTTGCCAGTTTTCCAACTGTCTTATTTTCTTTTTTTACTCTTCCGAAAATTTTCTTTTCCAAAAAGCTCATTGGCACATTTGTTATAAAAGCGATCGCCCCGCCAAGCACAAACGGAAATATAATCCCCCATATTGCTTTTAGCACGCTGAGCACCACATCGAATTTCCATAGGGCAACTACAAGAAGTGCCGTAAACACAATAAGCTCCCTGATTTTTTTTATAGATATTTTGCTTAAATCCACTATTTTTCCTCTCTTTTTTTCAATTTCATACGTATCCATTTAAGCAGCTGAATGATTGGAAGACTTGCAAACGCATACAAATATACACAGCCAAGCTGCATCAGATCCAGCGTCTCTACTTTAAACAGGAGATGAAATCCCGGAACCGTCAGTACAACGGTAATGAGTACTGCCCCAAGTGCAAATGCTCCCTGAAGCCATTTATTATTAAAGAAACGTTTTGTAAAGATAACCGGATGATCCGATTTGCAGTTGAATCCATGGAACAAACGTGCCAGACAAAGTGTTCCGAAGGCATAGGTACTGCCAAGCAGTGCACCATTCTGGTTATATCCTGTCAAAAATCCTATCATCGTCATCATACCGATCACCAGGCCTTCCAGACCGATTTTGCCAAGAAAATCCTTTGTCAGTATTGACTCGTCTGCTGATCTTGGTTTCTCATTCATCACCTCACTGCTGTGCGGCTCCACGCCTAATGCAATCGCCGGAAGGCTGTCTGTCAAAAGATTGATAAACAGCAGATGTACCGGTGCAAAGGGAACCGGAAGTCCTGCCAGGGATGCACAAAGAACTGCCAGGATCGCACCAAAGTTTCCTGACAGAAGAAACTGGATCGCATACTTGATATTCTGATATAAATTTCGTCCATTTTCCACTGCTTTTACAATTGTTGCAAAATTATCATCTGTAAGCACCATTGCTGCAGCATCCTTTGCGACCTCTGTTCCGGTCACTCCCATTGCAACACCAATATCTGCCTGCTTCAATGCCGGAGCATCATTCACACCGTCTCCGGTCATTGCCACGATCATCCCCTTCTCCTGCCATGCACGGACAATACGAATCTTGTGCTCCGGTGACACTCTTGCATACACAGAAATATTCGGAACAAATTCCCTCAGCTGCTCATCGCTCATATTTTCAATATCAGCGCCCTCGCAGGCCTCCGACAGATCGTGTAAAATTCCGATTCTCTTTGCAATTGCCGCTGCTGTGATCTTATGATCTCCAGTGATCATGACCGGCCGGATCCCCGCTTTTATACATTCTGCAACTGCAGCCTTTGATTCTTCCCTCGGCGGATCCATCATAGCGATCAGACCAAGAAATACCAGATGGTTCTCATCTTCTGTCGTCAATACATGCTTCTCCGGAATTTCACGATAGGTAAATGCCAGTACCCGTAACCCTTCCATTGAAAATTCCTGATTCTGGCGCTGGATCTTTTCTTTATCTGCTTCTGTGATTTCCCGAACTCCGTCCTTTGTCCAGATTCTGTCTGTCAGCTCCAGAAGCCGGTCAACCGCACCTTTTACGATCATCCGGTTCTCACCATCAATTCTGTGAAGTGTTGACATCATCTTACGGTCACTGTCAAAGGGAAGCTCTCCTTCTCTTTGATAAAGCTTTCTTACACCTGCAGCCTCAATTCCGTACCGGCTGCCCAGATTGATCAATGCCGTTTCCGTCGGATCTCCGATCTCCACTCCATTTTCATTTGTTGAATCATTACATAAAATGCTGTAGTTCAAAAGACATCTCTGCGCCGGATCTGCTACATCAATTGCATCTGCTGTGATTCTTTTTCCATCAATATAATAATCTTCTACTGTCATTTTGTTCTGTGTGAGTGTTCCGGTCTTATCCGAACAGATAACAGAAACGCTTCCAAGACCTTCCACAGCCTGGAGCTTACGAATGATCGCGTGCTCCTTTGCCATCTTCTGTGTTCCGAAAGAAAGGACGATCGTCACGATGGAGCTTAAAGCTTCCGGAATCGCTGCGACTGCAAGTGCTACTGCAAACATAAATGCACTGCTGATCTTCTCACCGCGGAATACACTGATCGCAAACAGAATTCCGCAAAATATCAGGATCAGAATGGAAAGCTTCTTTCCAAAATCATCCAGATTCGCCTGAAGTGGCGTCTGTTTTTCCGAAGTCGATTTCAGAAGTCCCGCAATCTTTCCAACCTCTGTCTGCATTCCTACATTCGTTACAACCGCTCTGCCACGCCCATATGTGACAAAGCTTCCGGAAAACAGCATATTGGTCCGATCACCAAGCGGTGCTTCCTCCAAAATAATGTCCATACTCTTTTCAACCGCAAGACTTTCTCCGGTAAGAGCACTTTCATCGACCTTAAGACTTGCATTTTCAATCAATCTTCCATCCGCAGGGATCATATCACCTGCTTCAAGAAGGATCACATCTCCTACAACCAGTTCTCTTGCCGGAAGCTGTACCGCCACACCATCACGCAATACCTTTGCCTCCGGACCGGCAAGCTTCTTTAAACTCTGCAGAGACTGCTCAGCCTTTACGGTCTGCACGGTTCCCAAAATCGCATTGATCGTAATAACGATCACGATAACTGCTGCACTTTCCACATCTCCGAGCATACCGGATATCACTGCCGATGCGATCAGGATCAACACCAGAAAATCCTTATACTGCTCAAAGAAGATCTGCAAAATACTTTTTTTCTTTCCTTCTGCAAGCTCATTCCATCCGCACTTCTCTCTGGACCGTCTGACCTGTTCATCGGTAAGCCCTGATTCCCTGCTTTCCACACGCTCGAGAACTTCTTCTGCTGTCTGCTGATAAATTTCTTTCATTACCTTTGCCTCCTTTTTTGCAAATATTCACCGACTGTAATTTTTTTATGCAATAAAGGATTTTTTTGATAAAATGATATAAAAAAAGAAACCCTTATTGCACAACAAAAAATGCAATAAAAGTCTCACCATTTCCCTGCAGCGCCGGATGTTTCCACCGTACTGACGACACTGCAAACGCAGATTTCCAAACGTAGGTTACTCCCCTTTATCAGTTTTAATAGTATAACAGAATCGGTACCTCTGTCAAGATACTTTATAAATCACACCTTGCAAATATGATACTCCGGTAACAGAAAAACTCCCATTTTTTGAATGGAAGTTTTTCTGTTACCCTGAAAGTATTATAGGCCTGCAGCCGTTTTATTACCTTTTAAGATTTATTACTCTGATCAGCCACAATATTACCCTGCACAACTCTTCCCTGATCTTTTCCTTTTCTCAGTCCTCGAACTACCTGCACATTTCCAAGAATCAGATAATCCATTTCTCTCTTAGTGATTTTCGCAAAATTTTTCTTTGAAACAAAATAGAAAGTAACTCCCATCAGTACCCACACGATCAGCGCTGCAAAGGACTGTGGAGCCATGAATGCTGGAGAACCGGGCACGATCAGGAGCAGCAATATTACAACAGAGATCACGCAGCCGCCCATTGCTACTGCCGGATGGATTTTATTTGTATCTGTATCATCGCCATATTTTTTCAGAAGAATATAAGCACCTGCACAGGTAAAGAAATATCCGAACGCAGTACCTACGGAACACATATCTACAACCCAGCCGATCACTTCTCTGCCGAAAAATGGGCAGATACAGCAGATGATCATGGTAAACCCAACACATATGGACGGAGTTTTATGCTCCGGATGAACCTTTTCAAAAGCTGACGGAAGCATTTTTGCTCTTGCCATACCAAATAAAAGACGGCTGGATGTCATAAAGAATCCGTTCATACCGGTAAAAATCCCCATGCACACTGCCAGTGCCACAAAGCACACACCAACTTTTCCCATTGCAAGATCAAGAACTGCACCTGTATGCCATTTTACAAGAGTTCCATCCGCATCTGTCATAGTCAGAACCTGCTGCCAGGGAACAACACAATCTGTCACCAGTGCCATTGCACCATAGATCAAAGCACCTACGATCAATGCTGAAATGATCAGCATTTTGCACTTCTGTGGTGGAAAATCATATTCTTCTGCCGCCTGTGGAATACAGTCAAATCCTACATAAAGGAACGGAGCCAATGCCAGGATAGATACAAAACCGCTTCCAAGAGACTTGCCTTCGGCTCCGTATGCCGGCTGCAAGTTTGAAGCATCAAAATGTCCTGTTGCGATCACGCCAATGACTGATACAACAACCGCTGCACACATGATAAGGACCATCGCAAGCTGAAGATTTCCTACAGATTTCGCACCTTTGTAATTCATGATCCCGAAAAGTATGATAAAGAACAGGGATAATCCGACTTCACCCATATATACATCATATCCTGCAATTGTATACAGGTAACCTCTGTTAAAGACTCCAGGAAAAATATAGGATGCCAATACCGGAAGTGCCGTTGCATTCAAAGCTACAATAGACAGATATCCAAGCGACAGCATCCATCCGCATATGTACGAAGCAGTTCTTCCAAAGCCTTTATATGCATAGGCAAATTCACCACCCGCTACCGGAAATTTTGCGATCATATAAGAATAGCTGTAGCCTACCACGATCATTAAAAGACCGCCTGCCAGAAATCCCAGAAACAGCGGGAGCGGTCCACCTGCACGTTCTGTCCAGAGACCACCCTGTATAAAACATCCCCATCCAATGATGGAACCGACTGCAACTGCCCAGATCGAACCAGGTCCCATGGATTTTTTTAATTTTGTTCTTTTATTTCTTTCACCCATATATATCCTCCTGCTTCATCAAGCATATCATTCATCATCATCTTCTCTGGTTTCTTCACTGATCGTATATGCCTCACTGATATCGGAAACAAAAATTTTTCCATCACCATAATGTCCATACTGCCCACTCTTTGCACTGTTAATGATAATATCTACAACCTCATCTTTTTCTTTGTCCCCAACAGTAATATACAGCATGTTTTTTGCCATTTCCTGATAAAGGACATCACCTACCTGAATACCTTTTTCCTTACCTCTTCCTGAAATTGCCCATTTTGAAAAAGCAAAATATCCTTCCTGTTCCAGTGCTTTGATGACATCCATTACTTTCTCAGGTCTTACGATTGCTGTGATCAGTTTCATAATCTTTCATCTCCCATCCATAAATACAAAAAGAGCCCAGATACCAAAGTATCCGGACTCCATCGTCTCTTTCTATATTATCATTATTTCTTTCAACATTCAATCAAAATCTTTCACTTTCCGGCCAGATATCGATACATCTCATCCAGCATCGCATCTGTGATCTCTACCGGATTGTTATAAAGGTTCGGGTGTCTGCTGATGCGAACCAGCTCCGCAATCTGATCATCGTCAAGCTCCAGATCCTTCAGATCACACCGCAATCCCATTTTTTTCTTTAATTCAAGAACTGCATCCGCCATCTCTTCTGCATCTTTGAATCCAATCCTTCTGGCAAATTCCTCTACACGTTCACCACCTTCGCCTTTTGCATTGATTCTTATAAAATAATCCAGGGTCAGGCCACACGCCTCGCCATGCGGGATGTGATAAATATTGGTCAATGGAAATGAACACGCATGGGAAGAAGTAGTTTTCGGTAAAGTAAACGCCAATCCTGCAATCAAAGATGCTTCACACATTTTCTCCCTTGCTTCCTCATCATCTGGCTTCCTGTATGCTCTGTAAACATATTTGAATACCAGTTCTGCTGCATGCATCGCAAGCACATCACAGATCGGCTGATGACCTTTGCTCCAATAGCCTTCGATCGCATGGGAAAGAACATCAATTCCTGTTCCTGCCGTAACCTGCGGTGGCATTGTATAAGTAAGTTCCGGATCAATGATAGCTGCTGCCGGATAAAATCCCTCTGATACGATCGGCGCTTTTTTTCCATTTGCATGATCCGAAAGAACTGATACACAGGTCACTTCACTTCCTGTTCCTGCAGTCGTAGGAACTGCGATCAGTGGAAGATGTTTCTCCGGCATTGCTACTCCGGTTTCATGATACTTACGGATGGAATCCGGAGTCAAAGCTACACTGGCAGCTGCTTTGGCACAATCCATGGGACTGCCTCCACCCAGTGCTACCACAAATCCGATATTTTTCTGCCGGATCACTTCCGCACAGGCATCTACCTCTGCAACGTCCGGGTTTGGAGAAACATCTCCAAAAGAAGCAACGATCATTCCTTCTGACTCTTTTATGACCTTTTCGGCAAGACCGCTTTTAAAGAAAAACGGTCCTGCCACCAGAAGGCCTCTTTCGCAGCCAAGCTCTCTGGCTATTTCTTTGATTTCTTTTACTCTACCTTTGCCGAAATGAATTTTTACCGGCTGTAGATAATCCCAGTTCATAGGCTACCTCCTGCTTTATCAGTCACAAAATTTTTCATCGACCATTGTAAGCACTTCATCAAGGATCGGGAGATACTCTTCCAGCTCCTCTTTCGTGATGATCAGTGGCGGACAGATTTCAATAAAGTTCTCACGTCCGAAAGTTGCAAAGCCACGTTTCTTTAATTCTGCAAATATCCACGGCATTACCGGTCCGGGTACGCCGTATTCCTGCATCGGTTCTCTGGTTTCTTTATTCTTGACTACTTCAAGTGCGCCGAACAAACCGATACATCTTGCTTCACCAATACATTTATGCTTTCTTACCATCTCGTCCATAAACGGAGCAACGATCTTGTGCATCTCAGCTACATGTCCCTCGATGTCGTGTTCTTTATAATATTTCATTGCTGCTACACCAGCCGCACATGCAAGTGTATGTCCACTGTAAGTAAGTCCGCACTGAAGAACATTTTCCTCAAAATACTCCGCAACCTTTTTACTCACAATACATCCGCCCAGCTGTACATAACCACAGGTAACACCTTTTGCAAATGTAATGATATCCGGTTTCATGTCGAAATTCATAAATGCAAACATTTTTCCTGTACGGTAAAATCCTGCCATAACCTCATCACAGATCAGAAGGATTCCATATTTGTCACAAAGTGCACGAACACCTTCCATATATCCGTCTGGAGGAAGAATGACACCGTTTGCACCTACTATAGACTCCATCAGGATCGCTGCCACATTTCCGGGGCCTTCATATTTGAGCTGCAGATCCAGCGCATCCAGATATTTCTTCGTTACCTCTGCATCATCAACTCCTTTTGTATATCCGTCACGATACATCTGAGGGTTCATAAAGTGTACGAATCCATTTGCACCACCGATCTCTGCTGCATATCTTCTCCAGTCACCAGAAGCATTGGATGCTCCAAGTGTAGCTCCATGATAGCTTCTGTAACAGGAAAAGATCTTGGTTCTTCCGGTTACCATACGTGCCATTTTAATAGCATTCTCATTGGATTCTGCTCCACCATTTGTGAAGAAAACTCTCTTGTATGTATCTGCTCCTGCTGCTTCTACAAGCATTTTTGCCAGCATGCTCTTAGGCTCGGATGCATATGCCGGTGCCATGAAGCACATCTTATCAGCCTGTTCCTTGATTGCTTCAACGATCTCCGGCAGCTCATGTCCGAGGTTGGAACACACCAGAAGTGAAGCCATATCTGCATATTTTTTTCCATCATAATCGTAAAAATAAATTCCCTCAGCTCTTTCTACCGGTAAAGTATCTGCTCCTGATCTTGCCCATGACTGCATCACATAATCTTTATGCATCTGTGCTACTTCTTTTCCTGTTAAACTCATAATAACTTCCTCCTCTTTATCTGTAATTCAGTTTTAAATATTGTTCATTTTTGCGGTAAACAAACTTATTATTTGTTGTAGAATAAGAAAAGCGCCCGGCCCACATTCATTTGTGAACCAGACGCCTTTGTCTTATCTGAGTCATATATTACTCTCGACACTGACTGTCTGCAATAGACATCTATCCAATTATTTTTGTGCTGCAGCACAATCGTTATTATTCTGCTGCCGCATTTTCCTTTTACATTTCATTCATCTGATATAACAGGAAACCCAGCCTCAGCTGAAAACGCACATCAAAATCAGAAAGATTTTTTCCAAGTATCTCAGCGGCCTTTCCAAGCTTATAATTAATTGTATTTCGATGTACGATCAATTCCTGTGACGCACTTTTGACACTGCAGTCGTTAGCCAGGTAGCACTGAAGTACTCTGACCAGATCTGAGTGGTTCATCTCATCATATTCATACAATGGAGCTACTGTATCTGCCAGATATTCTTTTATTGCTTCCTTATCTGTAAGTGTGAGCAGTACCCTGTAAATCCCAAGATCTTTGTAAAAAATAATCTTTCCGCCATCTGTGCTTTGCTCGCCCGGAACCTGACAGACACATAATAAATCAGACATTTTTTCCGCAAACTGATAGCTCTTATAAATCTGCCTGATCCCGGAAATCTGCTTACTTACACTTACAAAAATCTGTTCCTTCTGACATACCATCCTGCATAGTATCTGAAAAATCCTCTCTGTAGTTTTTCTGCATGCTTCATCAGAATAATCACACAAAACCAGAAGGATCTGCTTATCCTGGGCACAACACAAAATCCCATTATAATTGCAGCGGATATGACTGCTCAGTTTAGATAAAATCTGCTCTAGCCTTGTTCCTGTTACACGATCATTGTCTTCCAGAACACACACATTCACAACCGTATATGCACTGTCTGTAAAATACCCTTTTCTCATCAGTGCCGAAACATACAGTTCTTCCTGAGACGGACATAAAAAGGCATTGTTAAGTGCCGTCGCAACCTCAATTGCGTTCTGCTGCTCTTTTGTTATTGCAAAACATATGATCCGCATGATTTCAGCCATTCGAACCCTCCACGGTACTTCAAATACCGGGAATCCCTTTTCATTTGCAAAATCAATAACATCCTGTCCGATCTCACTGATATAAGGCCCTGTATTGATCACGATTCCACTGGCTTTGTTTCGCCATACTTCCTTTACCAGACGAAGAAGAGTCAGATTTTCATTCAATCCTAATCCAGTTGTAAAAGTAAGCTCCTGTCCCTGCAGAAATGCAGAAATCGTGTCGCTGTCTACCATATGCGTCCATGACACTTCATGATCCAGTCCTGTCTCACCTGCTACCAGCTTCATCTCCAGATGCTGTACCTGTTTTATGATCTCACGCAATGTTACTGCCATATTTATACACCTTTCTCCACCGCAGCTTCCTGTGATCAACTGCATCAGACGATCAAAGATACTCCAGATATCAGAAGCAGTATATAAGTCAGATTCAGAAATACCTTCTGAGATACTTTACATACCAGCTTTTTACCTAACCATGTAGCTATAAGTAATGGCAGGATACTGATACAGATCAGTCGAATATCTGCCGTTCCAACCAGGCCGCTCCTGAACTGGGTAACCATCAAAAAAAAATTCAGCACCACCCATACAGGGGCCACTGTCGCACGAAATTCTTCTTTTTCTTTCAGTACCTGTGTTGCATAGATCACAAGTAAAGCCCCTCCTGATACAAACATACCATGAATTATCCCTGCCAGGATCAGAACTATCCACAAAATGAGATCCGGAAGTTTTTTCTCTGTATGGATGCACAGATTCTTTAATGCAACTACGACGATTATGATTCCATATATTGTCAGAAGAATATTTTCAGATTTCACGATCCGGCAGATCTGTATCCCTGCAAACATTCCAACCAACATGACCGCAGACATCTTAAGCAATTCTTTCCAGTTTATATGTCGATATCCGGTCACTGCGATCATCAGTCCGGACAGCCAGGCCATAACATTCAGGACCACCTTTGCATGATCCAGCCCAAGCAAATAAACGGAAGGTGGCATCGCCAATACCGTGCCGGCAAACCCTGTGATAGCCTGAATAACATTAGAAACAAACAATACAAGCAAAAATAACAATTCTTTCATAGAGCATTCTTCCTTTTCTGTATTATCTGTTTACCGCACACTCTTTATCACTGCTGATAAAATAAAAAGACGCTTTGCAATAATGACTGCAAAACGTCTTTGTTTTTCTACATTCTTGATTTTAACACGCTAAAAGGCAAAAGTCAACAGTTGCCTTTCTCCATTACCTTGACACATTCTTTTGTATTATTATTTTTTGCTATTTTTCTTAATGACAGCTATGGCTTCCACATCCATGCTCGCCACATGTATGTCCTTCCCCGTGGCTGTGCTCATGATGAGAACACTTAACATCCGGATTATAATCGAGTGTTTCATTGATAAACGCTTCTACTGCTTCATCCGCATCTCCGGAAACTCCTCCGAAAAGCTTAATGCCGGCTGCCGCTAACGCTGTCTGTGCGCCGCCTCCGATTCCGCCACAGATCAAAACATCTGCATTCAATGCTTTAAGAACTCCTGCCAATGCGCCATGTCCGCTTCCATTCGTATCTACTACTTCTGAATGTACTACTTTTCCTTCCTCTACATCATAAATCTTAAATGTTTCTGTGTGTCCGAAGTGCTGAAAAATCTGTCCGTTTTCATACGTTACTGCTATTCTCATGATACCTTCTCCTTTTTCTGCTGCATATTTTTGATGAATCTCCTGCTTGTAACATCCTCCAAGTCCACAGTTACTGCTCTGACCATCACAGATTTTGAAATCTCCACCTTCAATTTTAAGCGGATATCCATCAATGAGTGCATCTGCTATTTTCTTCCTGGCAATCTCATAAATTCGCTGAACAGTTGTTCTTGCTACTTGCATAGATACTGCGCACTGCTCCTGACTATAACCTTTCTTGTCCAACAGACGGATGGTTTCATACTCATCTACCGTCAGAACAATAGGTGTTTTTTTCTCAGTATCATCTGCCGGAAAGAATTCTAAAACATTGGGGAAATGGCAAACTTTTCTGCATTTTACTGGTCTCGGCATAAACTGCTCCTTTCTTGCTTTTCTTATATAATAGTTCTATAAAAGGCATATGTCAATAATGTTTTTGACATATGCCCATATAACTCAGCTAATAGTATTATATACAGCATAAACTTCTCCTCACGACACATATATTTCGATGTTTTTCCGCAAATCAACTATTGATAATGGCATAGAAAAAACAGTCTGTCATAACAGAAATTAATTCCATCAAAACAGACTGTTCTTTTTGCCATCTTCTTTTACTGCGCCTTCGATCTGATATGCACTCGTTGCTGCACCCCAGACAAAATCCTCTGAAAACCCTGAATACTTTCTATTTTCTTTCTCCATTGCTTTCTTCCTTTTATTAAATCATTTCTTTTGCTATTTCCATTCTTCAATTCCCAGATTCTCTATATAATCAGCAAGTTCTCTCGCCATCTCATAGGTCTCCGGAATTCTGAGATGTCCCGGAGTTGCTGCTCCGTTTCTCTTAATAATTTTCAAAAATGTTTCAAAAATCATTCAAAAAAACTTTCATATATATCGCGTGGAACATATGGATATAAGAAACTACAAATCCGCCTTCATCTTTATCTTCCACAATTTCCATACGATAGGACATTGCCATATAATCATTCAGCGTCTTCATCATTCTTCGCCTCGCTTTCTACAATCTGCTTTACCATTTCTACATATACTTTCTTGATTGGTTCATGCTTTGGTATTACCTTTATTTCCTGCATTTCTTCCTACATCTACAAGATAATCTGCTACATGAGAAATAAATTCTATATTATGTTCAATAATTAATACAGGTATATGTATTAAGTTAAAAGAATAAACCCATAAACAGCAGATCCCCTGCAAAGCTTGAAAACTCTGCAGGGGAACACATAAATTTTATTTTCCCTATGTAATCATCTCCGGTTTCATCTTTCAAAAACAGGTATATCCGAAACATCCCGCTTTTCATTACGGATATAATCCTGATTATACGGGAATCTGGCAACCTTTGCGCGAACCTTCATCTGGCGGGTTCCCGGCGTTCCCCAGAGTATTTCAAGCTCCGTCCCTTCTTTGGCATATTCTGCGGAAATGAAGGCCAGAGAAATCATGCTGTTATAGGTATAAGAGATGATTTTTCCGCTTGTGATCCCGATCTCCTTATCTGCAGCCAGCACCTTATCCGCCCGGTACTCAAAACCAAACTCTCTGACACAGAAATAGTATTCAAGCGCGCATGGTTTGGTAATATCCTCGCAGGGTTCCTCCCCAGGGCTGAGCATGGTTGCAAAGACTTCTGCCACATCCTCGGCGTTCCACTCCAGGGTTACGCATTTTTTTTGGGGCTTTTTCGACATTTCAAGGAGGGCTTCTTTTCCAATGAAGTCATGATTGTATTTAATCAGGAAATCCCATCCCACATCATAGGGAGTAACAAAGCGAGCCTGAAGATCATCCCCCACACTTCCGAGAAGCCTTCGATTGAGATTGAACATGGATAACTGAGGCACTGTGCGCATATATTCTGTCATTTTCTCGCTGGTTTCCAGCCACGGAAGCGGATAGTGAAGATTGATATTCGGGAATCCGGCCTCCGTATGGTTAAACATGTTATAAGCCTGGAGCCCAAGCTTTCTTGCTCCCAGCTTTTCACCTGCCGCCCATACCAGATTATAGATCTCCGCATAATCCGCCATATCTCCGTGAATTTCATAAGCAAGGTTGCCGGACATGCCAAGCCGGATGATGCGTACCTGTTTTCCGTTTACCTCCTGGATTCTATGTCTGCCGAATTTGATGTCGTGAAGATTGGCCTGGAATGCGTTTTCCAGAATCTCTAAGGACTTTTCACCGTCAATCTGGATAAAATATTCCTTTCCGCTCATGTTTTCGCCATGCACATCCAGATCTGATGTATTGACATAATAAGAGATCACCGGATCAAGCCAGTAGGTTCTGTAACGATCTTCTCCGATACGGATTACAACGCCGTCTGTCAGAATCTGACCTTTCTCATTGCACATTACGGCATGGCGTATGCCGTTCATTCCCAGCGTGGTAAAATCATTTGTACAAACCTGTCCCATTAATTTAACGGCATCCGGTCCGTATACATCATAAATGGGGGATGTCATAAGCGCCGTTCCAATCCATGCGCTGGTCTGATATGCCTTGATCTCATCCTCCACGCCCGTATAAGCATATGCCGTAATAAAAGATCCCTGTGGGAACAATAAGGTGGCGCCTTCCAGCGCCGGATTCATCATTTCTGCCATTTTTCGTCCTCCTACTGTTTTTAATTATCTGTAGATGTTCTTGTTCCGATTAAATGATTTTCCATATCTTCAAACATTTCTCTTACCGTGATGGGCTTTTGCCCTGTCAGCTTTTCAAAATCATCTGTAAATGTACTCATTTGATTCAGACGGATTGCCCTGCCAAAGGACACCATTCCATCTGAGCAAAATGGAAAGTTCTTCGCCGTGTCCGCCCACATTTCCTCCGTTGTCCTTGGAACGCCGATGGAGTCAAAGAACTCATACATCTCATCATCGTTGATATATTGATATTCCGTCTTTTTACCCGTAACCTCCGAGGCGATTGCCATGTACTGTGCAATTGTCAGAAGCTCGGCTCCATTTATATCAACAATTCGATCTTCCCAATCAGACATTGCCGCACAGGCCGCCGCAAGCGCACAGTCATCCCTCGAAACAAATGCCATTTTCCCATCTCCCATGTTATTGCGGATGATGCCGTTTGTATTTTCAACTGCTTCCACAAATGTGGAGACCATTGCTTCCGCATATTGGGAATCCCGAAGAATCAAATAATGGATGGGCTGTTTTTTGATATACCTTTCGGTCCATACATGATCGTTTACTTCGTAAGCATTGATATCCTCATGTCCGGCTCCTACAATCGATGTATAAACCAGTTTGTTTACACCTGCCGCCACAGCCGCATCAATTGCAATTTTATGTGCCGCTCTTCTTTTCGGTCCAACGAATGGCATGGAGATCAGAATAACTGTATCCGCATCTTTAAATGCTTCCGTCAGTTTTTCCGCATTGTTAAAATCGGCAATTCTGGTTTCAATGCCCATTGCCTGGTATTTTTCAAGACCATTTTTTGTTGGAGCCGTAAAAATCAAAGCTTCATGAGGATATTTTTCCAGCAATACACGGGCTGACCTGCTTCCAAAATTTCCGTCTACTCCATTTAACAATATCTTTTTCATAAAAAATAATCCTTTCAACTATATAGTTATAATATTAAAAAATCGATACCCCTTTATAGGATGCTCCCTCAGCTCTTTTTATTGCCTCCCTCCTTTTGTCTGAATTATATTATCTCTTCTCTAACTGTCGGCGCCTGAACAGTGTTTCCTATATATTTATAGTAAAGCAGTTGCCATCTCCCGTCATCAGTTATATAATTCATTTATACTGTCTTTTTTCGTCAAAAATAACCAAAGGAGTTTTTTGCAATGAAATCTATGAGTATTTCTGTCATCCTTGACTGGATTCCTGATAAATACAGGATTTTTTATAAATCTACGGGCTTAGATCAATTATTCCGGCATGCCCGCATGCTTGATGATTCCATGGAAATAATTGATAATGATTTTCTGTATTTAACACAAGAGAGCTCTTTCCTTGATAGGGAATGGGATATACGTAAGCCCCGGTTCCTGATTTTCTGTACCAAAACCGGATCAAAGGAGGGACAGATAAACCCTTCCTGGATGGAGCATGCCGCCATCTTATATACGGACGAGCCTTTTCATAAGGTATTCCGTGAGTTTCTGGATATTTTTGATAAGTACTATGCCTGGTATGAGCAATGCCTAAATATAATTATCGAAAACAAAGATGTTTCAGATCTGCTTGATTATGCGTCCACCTTTCTTTGCAACCCGATTGCCCTTTTTTCTCCAACCGGAAAGCTGCTGCATTATACCGGGAAATTTCAGGAAAAAATCGTGGGAACTCTCTGGGACGAGGTTATCAATTTCGGCTTTACACCGACAGAATCCATATATCCTGACGAACACCAGAGAGTTATGCAGGAAATTCACAGCGGAAACCGCTTAATCTCCAGCGTCTTTCGTCAGGATCCATCCCATCACTCTCTGACCGCTCCGCTTTATTTTGAGGGAAAAAACTTTGGAGCATTCGGTACGACAGATATAAACGGTCCCTTTACGGAAGCACAAAAGGCTTTGTTATTAGAAGTCGTTCATTTTACAGAGCTTGCTATGAAGCACCAGATTCAGGCTTTTCTTTTGCAGGATGAAGAAAACTATTATGTTATACGGCTTTTACAGGGATATCCGGCAGATGAGCTTTCTACCTCTTATTATCTCCAAGCCAGAAATTATACGAATGAGGATATTTGGTATCTTTATCAATTTTCCCTTCCGGAATCTGACGTCTCGGATACCCGTCAGTCTGCCTATATTCATCAGATAAAAAACATTCTGCCTCATGGAGTTGTCCTCTATTTTGAACATTCTATTGTTGCGGTTTGCCGCAGGCGGGATTTTGATCCTGATTATGAAAAATCATACGCCGCACTGGATGATTTGCTAAAACGGCTTTCCCTTAAGGTCTATATAAGCACCCGTTTTTTTAGATTCACGGAGCTTTCCATGGCATATGGGCAATGCAGGCTTATGAAATCTTACCCTTTGGAGCCTCAAAAACATATTCAAAGGTTTGATGAAGCCTTTCTGCATGTTTTATATGGTGTCCTTAAGGAAAAAAACTCCTTGCCGGGCTTCTGCCACCCAGCTGTTTTATCCCTGTGGCAAAGCCATATGGAGCAGGATCTCACACTCATTCATAATTTAAAATGCTATCTTATCAACGGAAGAAATATAGCGGAGACTGCCCGGACGCTTCATCTTCATAGAAACACCTTGATCTACCGGCTACGAAAAATCGAAGACCTGCTCCATATTTCACTGGATTACCTGGATGAAAATATGCTTCTCTATTTATTAATATCCTGCCTCATCTGCGAAACACTTTAATTTGGACATCCTCCTATGCTTGAAATTTGGCTTGCGACAGCAATTTCATTGCAACATAGGAAGATTTTCATTTATTTTGTGATTCTTACTTTTGATTGTTTCCAAACTGAGGGAGTAACAGCCCACAGAGGAACATAATTACCATACATATGGATGCAAGCATAAACAACAAACTATAATTTTCTCCCGCAATCGGTGTTAAGATATAAGTTGGAATCAAAACAGCTCCAAGAAGCTGTAATGTAGAGATGACACCCGCCGCACTTCCTGCATATTTAGTTCCAAGTCCTTCTAACAAAACCGGTGCGGAAAGGAAAATAGGCATTGACGCTCCAAGCATAATTCCAGTATAAAGAACCAGTATGTGTAAAACGAATATGGACGGAAATCTCCAACACATAATAATTCCGGCAAAACTCAACACGGCAGCTCCTGATACAAACACTTTAACATTTTTGATTTTAGAGAATACAATGGGACCTGTAATAGAGCCAATACAATTTCCCAATGTCAACATAGATGCAATCGTACCACATACTTTCATATCTATTCCATACATGGTCTGCAATGCCATCGGCATAAAAGTGGATAAAGTTACCGTACTGCCAAGAGCCATCATAATGCAAATAGAAACCAGCCATACACCTTTATTAGAAAGTACTACCTTAAGAGAATCCCCAATGGAAGGTTGATTTTCCTGATCTATCTTCTCCCTTTCTTCCATTGTATCCTCTGGCTTATCTTTCACAAAAAGCAACCATAAAACAAATACACTAATACAGAATATTGCTGATACAATAAAAGCAGATGTCCTGCTATCAAACAAAACTGCCGTCGTTGCTGTCGCAAAGGCTCCCGGAAGTTGTCCGCAAAATCCAAATATGCCCATCAAAATTCCTAGCTTTTCCTGCTCAAACCAACTTGCAGTAATCTTGGATGCATTAATATTGACAAACATATTGGAGAAACCGGTTAATGCCATGCAAAGAAAAAATGGCATATAGCTATTTGCAAAAACTCTCCCAATCATTCCAATTCCAGCTATAACAAATGAAATATTAATGACTTTCTTTGAACCAACCTTGTCAGAAATCATTCCTCCTACAAAACTCAAGAAAATTGCTACAATCATAGGCGCCGTAAATAAAGATGAAAACTGCGATGTTGTAAGTCCAAAAGATTGTATTAGTTCCGAGGCATACACGGATAACTGGTATTGTGCATAACTTCCCGGCATATATGCAAGACACATAATCGTAAATACCAGCCATTTTCTATTTTTTTTACTCATGGAAACTCCCTTCATTCTTCAAAGCCATACGGACAAGAACTAATATCATAATTTTTATTCTCAACCAGATCATTTAATGGAAATTTTGCAATTACTGCACGGATATCCTTTATACGCTTTCCATAATCGCCCCATTTTACAATCACTTCTTCGCACTCTTTGGCATATTCCATATCTATGGTACATTCAGAAATCATTTTATGATAATGGGAACTATATGCCGCACTACTGGATAAACCAATAACCTTGCCATCCCTTGTGGTAACATAGTCCTGATGTCCTCCACACATGCCCGGAACGCAACAAGGATACTCCATCTGCTTATAAGGCTCCCCCTCTCTATACAAAGATGCCTGTACATCTAAAATATCTTCCGGATTCCAAATTAAAGATACAATCATCTTTTGAGGATTTGACATTTCTTTCTCAAGAGCTTTTCTTCCAATAAAGTCATGATCCAATTTTGCCATCCATTGCCAGCCAACCTCTACCGGCGTCCGGAAACGTGCACGAAGATTCTCTGGTTCAACACTTCCAGTATATGAAATATTTGCAGGTGACATTTCTACAACCTTCGGATCTTTATAGGAAGCGCTCTCAAATGATACCGTAACTTGCGGATATCCTCCAAAAGCATGATTCACCGGATAACTCCGCCATCCAAGCCTCTTTAATCCCATAGGTTTTCCGATCTCATAAGCCGCATGATATACATTGGGACCATCTTCTTTTAAACCACGAATTTCATATGCAAGTGTTCCACTCATCCCAACCCTGTTCACTTCCACTTCAATATTCAGTCCCGGAATACTTACCTTACGAAATTGCAAAAATGCTAGATCATGAAGATTCGTATTCGTAAGTTTTTCTATAATTGTTAATGACTTTGGTCCTGAAAATTGAAAGACAAAGATATCACGCATGGTCATTTTCACATCATAAGCACCAGTCTCCAACAGTTTCATTGCTGCAAATGGAAGTGCAGCCGTAATCCGATATGTATTATCGTCGTCTTTCATACTAAGACAATGAGCTGCTATCAATCCTTCTTCATCAAGCATAACCAAATGTTTATTTTTTCCGTTTTTCCATTTGCTAATGTTATTCATACAAAGTTTTGAGAGAAACGCCTGTGCATCTTTTCCTTGGAATGTAATTTCAGCCCCACTAATCCCTGCATGAATATAACATGTTTCTGCCCACGATTTACAAGTTTCATACCAAGGATCAGCCTCCCAAGTATAAAGATTCCCAATATTCTGAAAATAGGTTAAAACATCTTTATACTTGGGTTCATAATCTACTCTCGCTCCAATATAATCCTTCACTACACTTTCCTCCTTATTCCGCTAATATCCCAAATCATTCCCAGCTCTGTTCCCTCTTTTGCATAGTCCGGGTTGATAAAGCCCAGTGAAATCTTGCTGTTGTAATGATAAGAAATAATCCCACTTTTTTTAATCTTGCATCACAATTATTTACTCAAATTTTCTTAACCGTCGGCGCCTGAACAGTCACATTTGATATTTATATTCTAAAACGATTGATCATCTTTGTCATTGGTTATATGATTCAACTACTAATACCTTTTTCGTTATTTTTAACCCGATTAGATAATCTTATAAAAAATACATTCATCTATTATTCTTGATTCACTTTAAAATACCACAAAGTTTTTATGACCTCTTCATAATTGATATATCGTTTATTCAATCAAATCTCTTTGAAACCTCAACAAAAATTTTATATATTTAACCAATGGCATATCCATACTAAATCGTGATCGACGTGAATCAGCACCGCCAGATTGATGCATGTCCCATTCGGTCTGCGATTGCTAATACCGGAAATCCCATATTAATCAATAACGATACATGGGAATGTCTCAAATCATACACACGGATTCGCTTCACCCCAGATATTTTTGAGCCTCTATTCATTTCATGATGCAGATAAGATTTGGAAATTGTGAAAATCCGTTCGTCCTCTTTCGGCTCATACAGCATTTTCAGGTAATCCTGCATCTCATCACACAAAAACTGCGGCATCTTAATGGTTCGATTACTTTTTAATGTCTTTGGCGGTGTAATCACATCTTCCCGGTGCAGTCTCTGATAGTACTTGTTAATCCGTAGTGTATGCGTTTCAAGCTTCTCGTTTTGCAGGAAATCCTCTTTTGGATGGCTGGTGCGTTTCTCCTGTCCAATCAGTATAACGATAGACCACCCGCCACTTCCCAGTGACATTATCTTTGTAAATACTCATACAAATTCTCCTCTCTTTCTCTTACATTTCGCTGTAACATACTTTTTTGCGGAAATAATTAGTGTTTACTCTGCCAACTACCGTAAGATAACCCAGCTTCTGTAATTCTTCATTTAGCTGTTTGACAATCTTATAAGCATAAGACTTGGAAACTCCCAGTTCCGCTGCAACTTCTTCTAATCAGCAAGGAAGAATATGATGAATGGAGATATAAGTATCCGGAACTGGATACTTACCAGAAACGTGCCAAGATACCATCTCAGGAATTGAGTGATTACCTCGTAAAAGAATTGACTAAAAAAGAAAAATAAGGAAAAAGAAAACCTTACCGATATTCAGTTTTTTACTTCTGAAAATCAGTAAGGTTTCTTTATATACGTTATGAAATAAAATTTTTATTCGCCGAATAACCACAAAATGTTGCCATTTTGTTTCCAGATACTAAGCAAATTTGTTTGAAACTCGCATAAATACTGGTTAATCTGATGTTATCATGTATCAAAATCGTATCATTTTGATGCGTTTTTATTTTTTGTTAATGTGGTTTCAAAGCTGCTGTACCCAAATTGTACCCATTTACATAAAAACAAATATATATATATTTATATATTGCTCAATAATGTTGATATCCATATAAGAAGCACATAGAAACCTATAAATGCCAACAAAACACCTACAACTTTTATCCGTTGTTTCCAATTCATTTTAGACCATAAATCAACTATTTCTCCCACAAAATTTTTTGCTTCTTTTATATCCGACCGAATCATTTCTTCATTTTTTTCATATTGTTTGTCAACTCCTTCAAGATATTTCTCTAATCTTCCTTCTCTCATTGTGACATTCTCCCTTCATTTATCGTTTTCCATAGGGCGCCCTGTTTTAGGGCCCCCTTTACAATTTTTCAGCTCCAAACAAATTGTCAATATATTCATAACGTTCCGTCTGCGCCTTATCATCCCTCTCCTTTGTCTGCTATCTACAGGTGCGTGACACGCTCCTGCAATAAGGCAATCAGAGAAAATCTTTACCATCGAAAGTTCTCTGGTATTCCCCGCCTGTCCAGATATTCCTGCCGGGATTTTTCCCGTTCTTCCTCTGTCGGTGCAGTTTTATATTTGCTGTATAATTCTCGGTTGACCATTGTATCCAACTTTCTTTCCAATCCCTGCCGAATTATTTCTTCGCTTTCATAGTTTTCCATCAAAAAATATTGCAAAAGTTGAAAGAACAACTCGTATGGGATCTGCACATTTCTGTTTTTCATCCTATCTCCTTTCAAGGTGGCAAGATGCCCTTTTCTTAAGATATGGTCACCTTGCCATCTTCCCTTTCTATTCAGGCAGCACCCAGTACCACTGATTTCCCCGTTTTATCGAATCTACTTCCAGTTCTGACTTCGCATTTCTCAGCGTTTTTCCTTTGATTCCACGCTTCGCAGCTTCTTCTAATATTTTCTTCTGTGACATACCACCATCTGCCAGTATCTCAAGCAGAAATTCTTTCGCTTTCCGGCTTTTCTGTCCCTTGCCATCTCCATTAAGCAACTCGTCTGCACTGATATCATATTCTCCAATCCACTCAAATCCATTATCCTTATCTAATCGAAAAGCAATAGATTTTCCTTCTGGTGCTAAAGAACTTTTCGTATGGCACACCACCCTCGTTTCTGGTTCTTCCTTGATTCTGCCAACAATCAGGACACTTCTTGCTGCTGCTTGAAAGTCAATGGATCCAAGTCCACGGTAGGAAGATTTTCCGTTACTGTTTTTGTTCATATGTCCGATTAAGATAATCGCACAGTGATATTTTTCTGCCAGCACTGCAATGCGCTTCATCAGCGGACGAATCTCATTTGCACGGTGCATATCAACTTCAGCTCCCAAGAATCCCTGAATTGGATCAAGCACAACCATTCTTGCTTTTGTCTGTATAATTGCCTCCTCCAGCCGGATATCTGCCATTGTCAATGGCTGGTCTGTATCATCAATAACCAGCACCTTGGAGCAGTCTGCACCTGCAGCAAGCAATCTGGGTTTTATGGTATCTCCCAAACCATCCTCTGCTGTCTGGTAAATCACATTTACAGGTACTTCGGCATTTTCTTTATCATCAGTTAATGAAACTGTCGGAAGAATTGCTTCTCCTCTGGTCAGTTTTGCAATGATCTGAAGTACCATTGTAGTCTTTCCTTCTCCCGGATCTCCTTGGATAATCGTTACTTTCCCATATGGGATAAATGGATAGAGCAGCCATTCAATCTGTTCAACTTCTACCTTATCCATGTTGATAAGCTTCAATTTCGGCTCCATTCTTTTCTGTACTGTTTTCTTTGCTTCTGTTACTTTGTTTTCCATCAGTTCCTCCATATTTTCCCGTTGAAAGAAAGAATGGATTTTGATAGAATACTCATAGAAACATTTTGGAAGAGTATTCTACCAAATCCCTGCCTTTAGGTGTTTGCCGACACTTAAAGGCATTTTTATTCATCTTTCATTCCATCCATCGTTACTGTAATCAACTGAATTACTTCCAGTAAATCTTCTGACACATTTTCTCCTTTTTTCATACTCTTCAATTCATTCAATACCTTTGCAAGTTCATTTTTCAATGCCTTATACACTCTCGGATTCCCGGTTACTACAACCTCTTTTTCCTGTAATCTCCGGATAATATACTCTTGTTTCGTCAATCCTGATAAGCGGACTGCTGTTTCCAGAAGTTCATCTTCCTCTGGTGACATTCGAAACGCTACAACCTTATTTCTCCAACGTCCCTGTTGATCCAGACATTTAGCTGACATTTGCAAGTCCTCCTCCCATTTCATTCGGTTCTTCCTTCATATTTTCCGCATCTAATTGCTCTGCCATATCCAACTGTACCGATGGAAACAGGTGTGCATAACGGTAAGTGATCTTTTCTGCTGAATGACCAACTCTTTTTCCAATTGCCAGAGCTGTATATCCCATATTGATCAGTAAAGATACATGACTGTGCCGTTACGGTATAATAACGACAAACAGAAAAAGCCTTTATTTTCAAGGGGTTTGAGCGTTTGTCGTCTTTTATTCAATTCCTTTTCCAAGTTGAAAATTGACGAAAACTATAAAGAAAAAAGGAGGCTGTTTTATTAACGACAAAATTTAATAGTGCCAGCGGTCCGGCTTTATGTCTGACTGGAAACTCGGTACCTACTATGTGACAAAAGGCTATTCGATCCTGCGGACCAATTTTGAAACCAAAGAAGCTGCCCTGAAATGGGTGCAGGAACTTGCCAAAGGCAGGAACAAAAATGGGAAAATCCGGTTTGTCCCTCCCCAGCTCGCCCATGTCAAACGTACCGGCCCGGATTACCGGAATGGTGTGGAGATCACCGGACAGCATTATCTTGATACATTTGGATTCCGCGGCGGCGAGTTTGGAAACTGGATGAACCAGAACGACCGGCAGACCTCCCTTAACATGGGATTTGAAGCACTAAAGGATCTGGCGTCAGCCCTTAAGATCAGCGATAAAGATATTGCTTATCAGGGAACACTTGCTATCGCTTTTGGTGCAAGAGGCAGCGGCAATGCTGCAGCTCATTATGAACCTTTGCGTACAGTCATCAATCTTACAAAAATGCACGGGGCCGGTTCCCTGGCACATGAATGGTGGCATGGACTTGACGATTATCTTGGTACAAAGATGAGAGCAAAAGGGATGCTGTCAGAACAGCCCCGCCTCTATGCGCCGTTCCAAAAACTCATTGACACCATGAAGTATAAACCGGAAACACCGGAACAGGCAGCAAAGCGCACGGAAGCACAAACAGAACGCACCCGGAAAAATGCGGCAAGCTGGCTGGATTCCTCGGTTCTTGCCTCTCTGAAACGGTATGGCAATGAGGAACAGATGGAAACCTACGCAGTCTTGCGGGAAGCATTTTTGTCCGGCGAACCCGGCTCTGTGGAACAGATCAGCGCATTTAAGAAGAATGTTACCGGCCGGGTAATTCCCAAAAGTGAACGGGAACGGCTGGAAATTTTTGAGCGTATGCTTTCCGGGATGCAGGCGCAGGAAGCTCCGCAGATTGGACGGACGGAAACTGATTTTTACCGTAATTCGGTACGCATGGGAAAAGAATGTGAAAAAGACGGCGGTTATTGGGACAGCAATGTGGAAATGACAGCCAGAGCCTTTGCCTGTTATATCAAGGACAAACTGCCCTACACATCGGATTATCTGGCAGGCCATGCCGACTGTGCCCTTACCCTGGTTTCCGGTAAAGACGGAGAAATGGAGGTATTGAAAGCCTTCCCTGTGGGGGAAGAACGCCGTGCAATCAACGCTGTTTTTGACGAGATCATTCAGGATTTGAAACGGGAACAGCTATTGACCCATGCCGATGTAACGCTTCCCCTCTCTGTTTCTGAACTTCGTGAGGCGGCGGACGGGCAGCTATCCATGTTCGGCGTCGGCCGTCCTTCCGTGATGGATCAGCTTGCGGCAAACAGGCCGGCAGATAAAAAATCACCGGCACAGACGTTTTCCAGAAAAAACCACGAGCCGGAAATATAGCAGGAGGTGAACAGCATTTTGGAAGAAAATAAAGATTATCATGCCTACCGGTATGGCGACCACTTGACGCCGGGATCAGAGCTTAAAATTGAACACAGCGTAGTTTGTGAAAATGTGGATATTTCTACTCTGATCACAATGGGAATAGATAGCCTGGAAGCCATGCGCCAGGGAAGTATCGACGGGGAGCAGAAAGCCTATGAAATCGTGGTGGCTGCTGCAAAACAATGGGAACAGCAGGCAGCGGCAACACAGACGATCAACCGGGCTTTGGAATATCTTCGTACACCGGAGATTGAACATACCGGCAACCAGTGGAAAGACACCGATAACTGGAGGGCGGATCAGAAAATCAGCAACCGGGTCTATCAGATGACCTGCAGTATTTGGGAAGATACGAAATATGACAGAGAAACCAAACAGAGTGTTCCGATTGCCTGGTATGTGACATGGGAAGTCCGTATTCATTCCCCGAAGCAGGGATATGGAGCAAAGATTGCCGGACAAAACCAGAAACGATATACAGATAAGAACGCAGCCATAAAATACCTGGACGGGCGAAAGAAAGCCTATTCCCATTTATTCACGGAAATTTCCCCGCCGATCCCGAAAGAATATGAGCACCATTTTATGGTTCACGGTACTCTTTTACCTGGCTATACGGTTGAAGGACTGGAACAGGCCAAAACGGAACATGCCGCCGCCGAGGTTTCGGAGGGCGGTATTTTTACACCCGAAAACCAGGAGAAGCCTTCCGTCCTGGGGAAGCTCTCTGTGGCAAAAACTCAGGAAAAAACGCCAACCACTCCCGGTACGGCAATGAAAAAGAAGGAGGATATACAATTATGAAAGTGTTAATGGTAGAGCCGGGCAAGTCCCCTTATGCTGCGGAGATCGAAAGTGGTCTGAAATCCTTGCAGGCGGCAGTGGGCGGAGATATTCAGGCGGTCTATCCGTATGAGGACCCGGTGGCTCTGATCTGCAATGAAGAAGGCAAGCTGATGGGGCTGCCTTTGAACCGGGCTCTCTTTGACGATGACGGCCACATCTATGATATTGTGTCCGGGAATTTTCTGATCGTTGGTCTTGGCGAGGAAAATTTTACAGACCTTTCCCCGGATCTGATGGAGAAATATGGGGAGCAGTTTAAGTACCCTGAAAAATTTGCAAGGCTTGCCGGCGAGATCATTGCAGTCAAGCAGCCTGCAACCAATGAGCGCCGGGAAAAACCGATGATGCACCATTCCGGCCCGGATTTGTAGAAAGAAAGGAGCCAATTATGTTAATGGCAGTAAATGAACCTTATGCCCTTATGGTGCAGCCGGACGATATTCTGATCTCTCCCCGTGAGGTAGATGAACATTTTGGGACGATGGTATGCTTTCATCCCCGCTATGCGCTGGGCGACCATCACAACCATATGGACAAAGATGACTTCCTGCGGGAAATGTATTTAGATACCGTAGGACATGATGAAGCCGGCATGAAACGCTATGAACGGATGGTAAACATTGTAAGCAGCCGTTTCCGGCATGGACCAAAGACAGAGGAACGGGCGATCGATGAAGCAATGCAGAAAGTAATTTCGGAAAAGTATCTGATGCTCCCCCTCTATCTCTACGACCACTCAGGTCTTGCCATGAGTACAGAAAGTTTCTCAGGCAGGGCTCCTCATGCAGAATGGGACAGCGGACAGGTCGGCTGGATCTATGTTTCCAAAGAAGATGCCCTAAAGGAATTTGACGCTGACAAGATGACCGGCGCCATCCGGCAGAAAGCGGACGCACTGATGCGCAGCGAAGTCGCCGCTTATGATTCCTATCTGCGTGGCGAATGTTATGGGTTTGAGCTTTATAAAAACGGGGAGCTGTCGGATAGCTGCTGGGGCTTTATGGGTAACTTTTCCGATGTGTTGAAAGATATGGCGGCATACCTCCCGGATGAGTGCAAAGGGATGGTCGATCATCTGGAGGAACAGGAACGCCCGGCTACGATCATCAAGACGCTTTTGAAACATGCTAAAATTCAGGTCGATCAGGCAGCAAAAGCCTTTGAACACGCTTCCCGACAGCAGGTTCTTGGGGAAAGCCGGTAAAAAGTTATTTCCATATTATAAATACCGATTTTATCAGAAAGGAGGATGCTCTTGCAGGAAGATCTCGAACAACGAACGGTTTCTGTTTCTATACAGGCAGCAAAACTGTCAGGGCGGGTACTGCGTGCGGCTATTGCTGCGGTACTCCAAAAGATGGAACAGGAACGCACAATGCCAAAAGTCGGGCGCAACAGCATGAAGCGGCTGACTTATAAAGACCCCGGAGCCAATACCATTGAAGTTTCAGGGCGAATCCGCTCTTTTGAACGGTATGCCAGGAAACATCAGGTACGCTACCATATAGAAAAAGAACTTGGGACCGATCCCCCAAAATGGACGGTATATTTCAAGGCAAACCAGGCAGATGCACTGACGGCAGCTTTTAAGGAATATACGAAGAAAGACCTTACACACAGCACCAGACCGTCGCTGCTTACACAGCTTCATAAGTTCAAAGAACTGGCGCAGTCGCTTGGCCGTGACCGTGTAAAGAACAAAGAACACGGAGGACCGGAACGATGAAGATCGATGCAGAAACATTGAAAAAACAGGTCATTCTCCATCTGCCTTATGTTCTGTTCCTTCTGGTATTTGCCAAGCTGGGCGAGGCGGTGCGTCTGGCTCCCGGAGCAGACGCTTCCCAAAAGCTGTTAGGACTGTCCGAAGGCTTTGCCCTTGCGTTTCAGAGTATGTGGCCGGGGGCGGCAATGGACTGGCTGATCGGTTTATGCGGTGCAGCCATTATGCGGCTGGCAGTCTATCTTAGAGGGAAAGACGCTAAGAAATACCGCAAAAATGTGGAATACGGTTCAGCTCGTTGGGGAAATAAAACCGATATTGCCCCGTTTATGGACCCAAAGCCGGAAAACAATATCATTCTTACCCAAAGTGAAGGACTGATGTTAAACGGAAGGCCCAAAAATCCGGCCAATGCAAGAAATAAAAATGTACTGGTAGTCGGAGGATCAGGTTCGGGAAAAACGCGCTTTTTCATCAAGCCCAATCTGATGCAAATGCACAGTTCCTACGTCGTCACCGATCCGAAAGGTACAGTCCTTGTGGAATGCGGAAAGATGTTACAGCGAGGCACGCCAAAGCTGGACAAGGACGGAAAGCCTGTGCGGAATGAAAAAGGAAAGATCATCTATGAGCCCTATAAAATACGGGTATTCAATACGATCAATTTTCAGAAAAGTATGCACTTTAACCCATTCGCCTACATTCATTCCGAGAAAGATATTTTGAAAATCGTCACGACTCTGATCTCCAATACCAAAGGCGAAGGAAAAGCCGGAGACGATTTCTGGGTCAAAGCAGAAACCCTGCTCTATACGGCACTGATCGGATATATCTACTATGAAGCCCCGGCAAACGAACAGAATTTTGCCACACTGGTAGAAATGCTGAACGCAATGGAGGTCCGTGAGGATGATGAATCGTTCAAAAATGCCGTTGACCTTCTCTTTGACGCGCTGGAACAAAAAGACCCGGATCATTTTGCCCTGCGTCAATATAAGAAATATAAGCTCGCTGCCGGAAAAACAGCAAAGTCGATCCTTATTTCCTGTGCTTCCAGACTGGCTCCTTTTGACATTAAAGAAGTCAGGGAAATTACCATGTATGACGAACTGGATCTGGATATGCTGGGGGATGAACGGACTGCTCTTTTCCTTATTATGAGTGATACGGACGGGACCTTTGCATTTTTGATCAGTCTGATCTATTCCATTTTGTTTAACCGCTTGTGCGAACGGGCAGATGATATATATGGCGGAAGGCTTCCCATCCATGTACGCTGCCTGATCGACGAGGCGGCAAATATCGGGCAGATCCCGAACCTGGAGCGTCTTATGGCGACCATCCGAAGCCGTGAGATCTCTGCCTGCCTGGTGCTGCAGGCGCAAAGCCAGCTCAAAGCCCTGTATAAAGACAACATGGACACCGTCATCGGTAACTGTGACGCCTCTCTTTTCTTAGGAGGCAAAGAAGAAACCACCTTAAAAAGCTGGAACTCCCTATTGGGGAAAGAGACCATCGACCTGTATAACACCAGTGTCACAAAGGGCAATCAGGAATCCCACGGACAAAATTTTCAAAAGCTGGGAAAGGATCTGATGTCGGTGGATGAACTGGCAGTTATGGACGGGGGCAAATGTCTGCTGCAGATCAGGGGTGTGCGGCCGTTCCTCTCCCGGAAATACGATATAACCAAACACCCAAATTACAAACTGCTTTCCGATTTTAATGAGAAGAACGCTTTTAATATCGAAAAGTTTCTTTCTACCCGGATGCCGATGCGTCCCGGTGAACGATACCGCAATTATGAAGTCACAGCCGAAGATCTGGCTTCCCAGACTTTATAGAGTTGTTCCTGCCTGTCAAAGCATGATGCCCCGGCAGGCTTTGTTTTTGTCACGATGAAAGGAGGATTTTTTGAGGATTCGTGATTCTCCCTGAAAAGTAAATAACCGCAGGATTCTTCCTGCCCCATGCCGCCGTGCTGTTTGAAACAGATTTTTTTCTAAAAACAGTGCGGCGACTTTTTTTGTTTCCGGCCTGATACGGCCATATCACAAATTAAAATTTCTGAAATTAAAGGAGGAACATTATGGCATTTTTTGCAAGCGCGATTGATACTTTGAAGATCCTTGTGATCGCCCTGGGCGCAGGTCTGGGCGCATGGGGTGTTGTAAACCTTCTCGAAGGTTACGGAAATGATAACCCAGGTGCAAAATCCCAGGGGATCAAGCAGTTCATGGCTAATTAAAGGGAACAAAAAGAAAGGAAAAGCACAATCCAGACGGTATCAGCGGCAGTCCACAAGAATAAATTGTGATTTCACAAGATTGGTGCTATAATAAGAGAAAAGTTCCTGCCGGGGCAGCCGCCCCGGTGGTATGGATAGGAAGGCGGGAAAGCAATATGCACATCAGCTATAAACCACTCTGGCATACACTGTTAGAGCGTGATATGAGAAAAGAAGATTTAAGGCTTGCTGCTGGTATGACAACGAATATGATTGCCAACATGAGCAAAGAGGGAAAGCACATCAGCATGGATACATTAGCCCGTATCTGCGAAACGCTGAATTGTGAGATTACCGATGTGATTGAGTTAGTATCAGACGAGCCTGCTTCCACAGGAGGTAAGGAGCATGAGCGAATTGAAACCAAGAATAACGGAAAACGGAATTGATTATATCCTTGTCGGAGATTACTATATCCCAGATTTGAAGCTGCCGGAGGAACATCGCCCTATCGGAAAGTACGGACGGATGCACCGGGAGTATTTAAGAGAAGTCCACCCAGCCAAATTGAACACCTTGACCTTGACAGGGGAGTTATGGACATACCTTGCAGACCTGAACGAACAGGCACAGGAACGGTTAGACACCATCATGGAGCAGATGAAAGATGCCGAGGGCGTGACCGAGGAATTGAAACGAACCCAACAAATGGAATGGGTGCGGCGTTGCAATAACATTCACAACCGGGCAGAAGAAATTATTTTGCAAGAGATGATTTATTCATAACGGTATGGTAGAATGATTATGACAAATAAGAATTTTTTGCTCCATACGCCCTTGACAATAGTCCTTACAATATACTATAATAGTATTTGTAAATACTATTTGTAAGAGGAGGACTTATGGAAAACAATCATTTTAACGTTGCGTGGGCGAAAAGCACTGCGCTATATACAAAAGCAGCTTCAGTACTTGGCATCGGATACCCGGAAATGATGGTGCTGTATGCGCTGGAATCCATGGGAGAACTGACGCAAAAGCAGATCGCAGAGAATTTCGGTATGCAAAAACAGACGGTTCATACGGTCGTGAGCGCACTTCAAAAGAAGGGCTATTTACTGTTGGAGGCCAGCGAGGGCGATAAACGTGAGAAGCGGATCGTCTTGACTGAAAGCGGACAGGTATACGCCCACAGAATGATTGCGCCTTTACGAAAAGCCGAGGAGAAGGTTTATAGAACAATCGGGAACGAACGGCTCCAAGCCATGTGTGAAATTCTTGACCTTTTCAATCTTCTCTTTGAAAGAGAGCTGAGAGGAGGTCTGGGCAGTGAATAACAAGCGGACTTTCTTTCAGTATGTGATTCCGTCCGTGTTATCCTTTGCGCTTTCCGGGGTGTATGCCATCGTTGACGGTTTCTTTGTAGGCAACTCAATCGGGGATGCCGGACTTTCCGCAATCAACATTGCATATCCCATCACGGCGGTCCTGCAATCCGTAGGGACAGGAATCGGAATGGGCGGTTCAGTCAAATACTCCATTCTGAAAGCAGCAGGAAATGAGAAAAAAGCACGGGAGTTCGTTGCCGGTGCAACATGGCTGATGCTTCTTTTCAGCGCTGTCCTGACTGTCACCGTTTTCTTCACTTCAGAGAAAATCCTTTCTGCCCTTGGTGCATCGGGCGAGTTGCTTACTCTGGGAAATGAGTATATCAAGGTAATTGCCCTTGGAGCGATTTTACAGGTGTTCGGCACCGGACTGGTTCCGTTTATGCGTAATTACGGCGGTTCTTTGTGGGCAATGATCGCTATGATCTGCGGCTTTGCTACCAATGTTGCTCTTGACTATACTTTTGTGTGGGTTCTTGGACGGGGCATGTACGGTGCGGCATTGGCGACCATTATTGGGCAGGGAGTTACCATGGCGGTTGCACTCGTGTATTGCGCCATCAAAAAGAACCTCACTCTGAAAATCGCACCTGTTGATACCCCGAAAACGGCATTTCAGATATTAAAAATCGGACTTGCTCCATTTGGCTTGACCCTTGCCCCAAATATCTCTCTTGTGATCATCAACCGATTTTCGGTTTATTATGGCGGACAGGAGGCTATCGCCACCTATGCCTGTATCTCCTATATCATCTGCATTGTTTATCTTCTTTTGCAGGGTGTCGGTGATGGTAGCCAGCCGCTCATGAGTCAGTTCTACGGAGCAGGCGAAGAAAAATCGCTCAAACAAACCAAAACGCTGGCGTATGAATTTTCCATGGTTTTGGCGGTAATCAGTGCGATTCTGATTTACCTGCTCCGTGGAAAGATTGGACTACTGTTCGGTTCATCTGCCGAGGTAAACGCAGGGGTCATAAAGGTCATGCCGATCTTCCTTGTGTCGGTTCCGTTTGACGCCATCACACGAGTTTCCGCGGCGGCTTTCTACGCAACCGAAAAAAGTGTGCTGTCCTATGTTCTGACCTTTATCGAACCCATCATCATGCTGGTGTTGATGCTGATGCTGCCGCCGGTGTTTGGCGGTCAAATCACGATTTGGTGGAGCGCCGTATTTGCAAAGGTCATTACCGCATCAGTAAGCATTGTGCTGTCCGTTAGATACAGCGCACAAAGAAATCGATAACTTCCAGTTTATCGTTCTGATTTTCAACTGAATAACCACAGTAAAAACCGCTGCTACATGGAAGCTAACAAACCATGCAACAGCGGTTTTTCTTTACCGTTTTTTCCTTTGGCTGATAGGCGTTCCCATTTTCTTTGATTTTTTGAGAATCCGAATGAGCCAGCGAAATTCTTCATCTGACAGATTTTTATAGTTGATACCGAGCTGCTTGCAGTAAAGGACAACGAGCTTTTCATCCCGACTGCCCTTGAAATTTTCGACCGCTTCCAGATTTTCTTTCAGTTCATCGGCAACGGTGGTCTGGGGCGCACTCTCACTGTCCTTTTTGTGAGCTTCCCGAATATCCCGGATAATGAGATTGAGGTCATCCAGAACCATGTGGCTGAAATATTCATCATCGCTGATATGGGCGGCTTGCAGCACTTTCAAATGCGGGTCATCTTCGCCGGGGCGATACCGTTCAATGATTTCATGCCGGACGGTATCGACAAGTGCATTGAGATTTTGAATCTGCATGGTGGCAATCCCGTCCACATAAATCTCAATGTCTGCAAGAAACTTGATAAAATCTTTATGTGTGGCAAGCTCACAGAGCAGACGGTTGTTAATCCGACCGCTTTTCAGGAGAGCAACCATCTCATCATTCAAATGCAGCTCCGTCAATGACGTGTTGATCTGCTCCCTGTTCTCTGTCCGGCACAGTAGATAATCAACGGAAACCCCATAGAAGTCTGCCAGCGTGATAAGGTTGCCATGATTGATTTCCTTAAAATCCTCTTTTTCATAACTTCCGAGAGCAGATTTGGAAATACCCGTCAGCTTTGATAGTTCTTCCAGATTTAAGCCTTTGTCCTTGCGGAGTTCCCAAAGGCGTTCCTGTATGCTTGTTGCTCCTTTCATGGGCGCACACTCCTTTCCGGCGGTTTCATTGCTGCCGCTTAACTGGATTATATCACACTTTCCGCAATCGTGGAAATTTCTGATTTTTACTCCTAATTCCTACTTTGTGGACATACGGCACAGGGCACAAAAATGTTCTATGATACAGGTAGTTCATCGATGGATTATTCCAATCGAATGACCAGCCTGTGTGGGATATGCTTCCCCGGCGATGTAGTGCCATGACTTTTGGCAGGGATGTGGAGGAACCCTGACCGAAACGAGCGTACCAAAGGGAGCGATACGCCGCTGTGAGATTCAGGGGAGGAACGACACCGGGGAGAACTGGCGGACTGACACCGAAATGATACCGAAACACGACAATCTGATAGGGGGATAGCCTACCCTATCGCTGATACTTCGGGAGATTTTAGGCGGCTCTATGGCTGTAATTTTTCCGAAAATCGCCCCGAAACCATACACAAAAACGGGAGGAAGCGCAATATGCCGAGAATGAGCAAAAAGAGGAAACAGGAGCTTTCCTTTTACCTCAATGACCGGGGGCGTGTCACTTACAACGAATTATGCCGGAAATGCCAGCATGGGTGCAAGCAGAGCTTCCGGGCGGTTGTGATTGACTGCCCCCGTTATTTATCCAAACGAGCAAAGAAAAAGGAGGAACACACCGAATGAATTTTGAATTTATGACGATAGACACACCCTTGCCGCCCTGTATGCCTTTTCCCAGGGCGTTGACAGGATTTCCAGTCAGCAGCACCGCAAAGGTCATGTACTGCCAGATGCTGGACGCTATGCTGTCCAAAGGGCAGGAGGACGAAAACGGAATCCTGTTTGTCTGCTTCCCTGTTACAGCCATTGCCGCAGTCCTGTCCCGCAGCTCCATGACAGTCAAGCGTTCTCTGAATGAACTGGAAATCGCCGGACTTATCATGCGGGTGCGTCAGGGCATTGGAGAACCAAACCGAATTTATGTGCTGATACCGGGAAAGGAGGACGCTGCCTTTGCCTGATACCTCAATGCTGGAAAAGCTAAACCAGAAGCTGGAGAAAAGCGAAAAGAAACTGCGGAAAGCCATCAATGATGAAAAGGTATTGCAGCACCAGTTGAAACAGCTTACCCGAAAGGAACGGACGCACCGGCTCTGTACCCGTGGCGGTATGCTGGAAAGTTTTCTGCAAGAGCCGGAACGCCTGACAGATGATGATATCATGCTGTTGTTGAAACTCATTTTTCACAGGCAGGACACACAGGAACTATTGAAAAAACTGCTGGAACGGAAGAAGCCGGAAACCCCTTAGTTTACTAAGGGCGCAATTATACACCACCCAGAGGTTGGTGCATTGCGTTCTCCGAAGGCTCCTCGCCGGAGGGCTGTGATTTTCCGCAGTCATGGTCTGCTTCAAATCAAACAGGGGACGCTACGCTTCCCCTGCGCTGGCTGCCGCCAGCTACCCTTTTGTGTACTTGCCATCTGGGGACACCTTGCGTTGCAAGCTGTTCCCAGCCGACAAGTTTCATAAAATATGCTATCTTTTCGATAGCCAATGAAGTATAATGAAGATGACAACAAATCGTTAAGGAAAGAATCGAAGGTGGTGCAAACGAAAAAGCAGTATGGAGACTTTTCATTAACTGCCCTTTCGTTTGCATCAATTTCGATTTTTTCTGGTTGAACAAAGTGCGTCAACTCTATATGGACTTTTAATTATGACACTCTATTTATAATAGGATAGCATGTACACATAGAAACACATAGAATTTATAATTCAGTCCTATATTATGACACCAGAAATAAGCCTCCCTAAAGAAGCTAAAAAAATATACAGTTATGATACGTTAACAGAGCATATGTGGTTTTGGTTTTATAAAATGTTGTTCTGTAGACAGAGGAATAATCTTACCACCACAGGAAGAACACTTGCATATATCTTTATTATAAAGAAGACGGATAATGGCAGGTGCATCCATATCTTTCAGCTTGGAAATATATTTTTTGCAACCAAGGATGTTTCTACATAGGGTAATCTTTTTCTTCTTATTTCTGGATGAAAGAAGACCATAGTGCCTGATACGTACAAAACGTTTTGGAGGAACATGCATTAAAAATCGACGGATAAATTCCTCGCTGGATATGGTGATCTCTTTCCAAAGCCCTTGGTTTTTGTAATCTTTAGCGGAAAAAGTAACTGTAGATTCTGTCATGTCTTTGATACGGTAGTTGCTGATAGCAATCCGGTGGGTGTATTTTCCAAGGTATCTGATGACAGATTCGGCACCGTCAAATGGTTTCTTGCAATAAGGAATCCATTCCTTTGTATAGCAGGTATTTAACAATTCCTTGAAAGTATAGTAGTTTTTGTAAGGTGCAGCCGATCCATGAAATTCAAGCCTGTCATTTTCCCAGAGCTGCTTAAGTTCAGCCATATATTTTCCACGAAATATTTTGGAGATCACCTTAATCGGAAGAAAAAACTCTTTCCCGTTGTCTTTCCAATGATTTTTCACATCCAGCCCTCCACCAAGAACAATCGCATGGATATGAGGATGAAAATTCATGGTGCTTCCCCATGTATGGAGGATACAAATATAGCCGATATCAGTCCCAAGATATTTACTATCAGCAGCAAGTTCACTGAGAGTATCTGAAGCCGCATGATAAAGAGCAGTGTATAAGAATTTCTGGTTGCTGTAGATAATGGGATTAAGTTCTTCTGGAACTGTAAAAACTACATGGAAATAAGGAGCATCTAAGATATCCTCACGCCGTGCATCTACCCATTTTTCTTTTGGAAACTCCTGACACATAGGACAGCATCTGTCACGGCAGGAGTTATAGTGGACTGACATGCAGCCGCAGTCCTCGCATACGCTTACATTCACACCAAAGGCACCGGTTTTGCAATTCATGATGTGATAAGCGGCCTTTCGCTGAGCGGGAGAAATACTATGTGTGGATTCAAAAGATGGATAAAAACGATGAAAAACATCCTGAATCGTACAATCCTTACTCATGATTCACCACCTTCCGGGTTGTCGAACGGGCTGCGGATTCCAAGAAGTGTCTTGTTGCTCACATGAAGGTAAACATCTGTAGAGCGAGGATCAACATGTCCCAGAAGTGACTGGATATATTTTATATCTGTGCCACTTTCGAATAGGTGGCTGGCAAAACTATGACGGCACGCATGAGAGGAAACATGACGGTTAATGCCGGCGAGTTTAGCACTTTTCTTAAAGAACTGGTTAACACTGGCTATATCAAGATATCCACCGGACCAGGAACTTGGGAAAAGGATATCTTTAGGGCGACCACATTTGTACCAATACTCTGTGAGAAGGTCTAAATTTTTTTGAGACAGAATTGTATACCTGTCAAT
The DNA here is from genome assembly GCF_022868965.1 of Blautia sp. NSJ-140. Classification (NCBI taxonomy): domain Bacteria; kingdom Bacillati; phylum Bacillota; class Clostridia; order Lachnospirales; family Lachnospiraceae; genus Blautia; species Blautia sp. NSJ-140. The sequence continues at coordinate 74,047 of NZ_JALIFS010000006.1, forward strand.
TCTGCCTTTGGTTTCACGAACATGAATTGTCATGTTGGTACGTGAAATGTCATCATAATGAAGATGAACAACCTCTGATACACGTAATCCGGAAGAATACATAGTTGCAATAATCGCTTTATGCTTCAGATTCGGAGTGGCGTCAATGATTGCATTTATTTCATCGCGGGATAGAACAGCAGGAAGATTTCGCTCTCTTTTCATAGCCGGAACAGTGTCATCATCCCAGAGAATCTTCAACACCTTTTTATATAAGAACTTGATTGCAGACCGATAGTGATTGTGAGTTTCAGGAGACCTTCCTTCCAGACGTTTGGCAGTGAGAAAACTTTCCGCATCTTCAAGTGTAAGATCAGAAACATTTTTTCCAATCCAACGAAGGAAGTAACTGACATCAGAGCAATACAGTTGAATAGTTCTTTCACGCAGGTTACGTTTTTCCGCTTCATTGCGGATGGATTCAAAAATATCTTTATACATAATAAAACCTCCAGAATAAGTAGTGTTAATAATTACATCTACCTATTCGGAGGTGCGTTAGCATCATAATTCCGATTGCGGAAGAGACTGGAAAATGTTATTCTTATCATAGGCAGTGGAGCTTTCTTAGTTCAGTTGTTTCGTGTGGTAACTTAACAATAACGGATTATGGAAAGTAATTCCACTGCTTTTTTAATAAAAATAAAACTGCGCCACAGCCTTGGCAGGCCATCGCGCAGCGATTTTGTTCAATCGGCATTTGTAAAGGAGGATTTACAATGAAGAAAATTGGATTAGGTATTGCAATACTACTCTTTGCCATTATAATTTCTCTTTGCTCATCAGGAATGGGGCTGCTCGTTATCGGAATTGGGATTGTAGGATTGATTTTTTCAATCATAGGATTTATAGAACGCAAGTAAAATAACTTCCAGTTGATATTTCACATATTTTAGGAAATTTAATAACTGTTATATTTGATTATCAAATTCTTCGCAAACCCTTGAAAATACTAAGTTTGTAGCAAGTGAACTTTCCCTTACTCTTTCCCTTGTGTTACATTTTCCCATTGCTTTTCATGAACCTTAATATGGGAAAAATTAAGGGAAAGAAAATTTCATAACACAATATAACATATAACAATAACGACATGGTGAACTGATTGAAATGTTTTCGATATTTAACTCTGTAACTGATTATCAAAAGAAAATGGAGATAAGATACGATGAGAACAATTTATGCAGAATATAATATAAACCACGATAGTATTGATGTTTACACAAGTGCTGGATATATGCTTCGCATTGATTGCTGGGAAGCTGAAAAAAATTTAAAAACCACATATGGATCAGAATGTGCGCTTACTTCATTGGCTGTGGATGAGCCTTTGGAATATGCAAGATTATATCTTGATGGCAATTTACAGATGTGGGTGGATACAGAAGATTCATTAGAACTTTATTAAGCAAGAAGTGAGATAGTGTTGTAGGGAGTTTCCTGTAGTTAAAGATACCACACCCGATATGATGAACCCACGCTTATACACTACCAGCTATGATAAAAGAAAGGACAGCAATTTGACACTGCTGTCCTTTCTTTTATAAAATTGCAGTACACAGAAAAAAGCTGTAAAATGAAAAATATATTTGTCCTTGTAACAATTCTCGGACATTTGCCTGTTATACTATCTGCAAAAAGAAAAGGAAGTGATAATATGAAGCATATTTTAATTGTCGAAGATGATAATCTTTTGAATAAAACGCTTACTTATAATTTGGAATTGGACGGTTACACAATAACTTCTGTTCTGAATGCAAGGACAGCCGCTGAATCATTAAAAACAAACATTTTTGATTTGGTATTGCTGGATATAAATTTACCAGACGGAAATGGTTATGACCTATGCCGTCTTATCAAGCCAGAGCATCCTGATACAGTAGTTATATTTCTAACTGCCAACGATCAGGAAAGCAATCAGATACGGGGATATGAAGCTGGTGCAGTGGATTATATCACGAAACCTTTTTCGATTAGTGCTTTGCAGCGAAAAATCAAAGCCATGTTCGCTATGTTGGAGCATCACAAACCAGCTAAGGATATTTACGAGGATGGTAGCTTGTTTCTGGATTTTTCGGAACAATTTGCAAGTTTGAACGGGAAACCATTAGCACTTTCTGCGATGGAATATAAAATGTTGAACCTATTTCTTAAAAATCCGAAGCAGGTACTTACTCGCCAACAATTTTTAGAAAAACTGTGGGATGTTGATGAAAAATATGTAGATGAACATACCCTTACTACTTCTATCAGCCGTATTCGCAGTAAGATTGAAGCGGATGGCGACACATATATCAAAACGGTTTATGGTATGGGGTATCAATGGACAGGAGGCGAAAAGAAATGAATCTGAATAACCTTTCTGCTAAGAAAATTTGTAGACTGGTTAGTGCTGGCATGGTTTTCTCTATGCTGGTAATTACCGGTATTTTCGGCGGTATAATGCAGGATATACGAATTTTTATAGTGGGTGGAACATTGACACTCTGTGCGTTTTTCTGGATTTGGCTATTGGTGCTGATTTTTGGAAAACGCCTTTCTCATTTTACTTCTAATTTGTGCCGGACGCTGGACAACATGATTGATGGAAACGAGGAATTACAAAAGTCAAATGATAGTGAAACTCTTTTTGCCCGTATCAACCACCGCTTAATTCGGTTGTATGAGATTATGCAGAAAAACCGGCACAAGGTAGACATGGAACGACAGGAGCTTCAAATGCTGATTTCTGATATTTCACATCAAGTTAAAACGCCTGTCAGCAATTTGCAAATGGTAACGGACACACTTTTAACAAAGCCTGTTTCAGAAGAAGAACGGATGGACTTTTTACAAGGCATACGTAGTCAGACTGATAAACTGGATTTTCTGTTCCAAGCACTGGTTAAAACGTCCCGGTTGGAAACCGGAGCAATACGATTAGAAAAGAAAGACAGCAGCTTATTCCATACGCTTGCACAAGCCATGAGCAGTATTGTATATGCCGCAGAGAAAAAAGAAATTGCTGTATCCGTGGATTGCCCGGAAAATTTGATAATCTCCCATGACAGCAAGTGGACAAGCGAAGCCCTTTTCAATCTGCTGGACAATGCAGTAAAATACACTCCGTCAGGTGGAAAGATTTCTGTATCAGTGGTTCAGTGGGAAATGTACGTAGAGGTCAAAGTGACCGACACCGGCAAGGGCATTTCAGAAAGCAATCAGGCTGCCATCTTCCGGCGCTTCTATCGTGAGGAAGAAGTACACGATCAACAGGGTGTGGGAATAGGTTTGTATTTGGCTCGTGAGATTGTAACAAGGCAAGGGGGCTATATCAAGGTTGTTTCAGAGCTGAGGCAAGGCTCAGAATTTTCTATTATGCTTCCTGTAAGGTAAGATATAACCACTTTTTTTGAAATGTCCGAGCGTTGTAACATTTCACTCTGATTTTCGATAAAAATTTTTTCTATCTCGGACATTTGTGTAACATTTGTGGTTTACAATGGCTTTATCAACAGATAGAAAGCCTTGAAAGGAGCATTTGAATATGAGCATTTTACAAACAATCGACTTAAAGAAGTATTACGGCACAGAACCAAATATTACTCGTGCCCTTAATGGTGTAAATTTTACTGTGGAACAGGGAGAATTTGTTGCCGTAGTTGGAACTTCCGGCAGCGGTAAGTCTACATTGCTTCACATGATGGGAGGACTTGATACCCCCACTTCCGGCAGCGTGATTGTACGGGGAGAAGAACTCGCAAAAAAGAATGATGATGAATTGACAATTTTCCGCCGTCGTAACATCGGATTTATCTTCCAAAATTATAATCTGGTTCCGATTTTGAATGTATATGAAAATATCGTCCTGCCTGTGGAACTGGATGGCGATACAGTAGACCAGAAATTTATGGACGAAGTTGTGTATATGTTGGCTTTAGAAGATAAACTGGAAAATATGCCGAACAATCTTTCAGGCGGTCAACAGCAACGTGTAGCGATTGCACGAGCTTTAATTACGAAGCCTGCGATTATCCTTGCTGATGAACCGACCGGAAATCTTGATAGCAAGACCAGTGCAGATGTGTTAGGGCTTTTGAAGCATACCAGCGGAGAATTTAATCAGACCATTGTAATGATTACTCACAACAACGAGATCGCTCAACTCGCAGACCGCATTGTACGGATTGAAGATGGTAAAATTGTTGGCTAAAGGAGGTGGGAATTATGAATTATCCTTTTGAAAATGATACCAGTGCAGTAATTAAAAAATTAGCACGAAAAAGTGTGCGTTTTGATAAGAAGAAAAACTTATTTTGCCTTTCGGCAATTATTGTAGCCGTTGCTATGATAATGATGTCGTTGCTCACAGTGCAAAATATCATTTATCAAAATCAGAAAGAAATCGAAGGATTACATCAAGGGATTTTCTTTGACATTACGCAGGACAGTAAAGAAAAGTTGTTAGCAAACGAAGAAGTAAAAAGTGTAGGACTTTCCTGTAATATCAAAACAGTGAAAGAAAATTCTAAAGAACTGTCTCTGATTTATTATGATGATGACATGCTTAGTTTGATTCCTGCCTTTGACGGAAAATATCCAGAGAAAGCAAGTGAAATTGCTGTTACAGATGCCTTTTTTGCCAGTGAAAATAAGTCTCCGGAAATCAACGCCATAGTTCAGTTGAATCTGGATGGTACTTTGAAGAATTATACTATTGTTGGTATTTATCATGATAAAACTTCTACCGCTTATCCTGTTTTTGTTTCACTTGAAAAATGCCGGGAATTACGTGGAAATAACCTGCTTAATGGATATGTTTGGCTTGAAAATGCAGATACCCTTACAAAAGACGAAGCAACAGAAATATTATCTCAAATTTCAGAGGAGACTGGACTGAATAATTGGACAGTCAGCAGTTACTATGATTATGTAAATACAACTTTGTCCTTCAGTAATTATGCGGTATATGGTGTAGTTGCTGCCATTTTGTTTTTAGCTGCCGCACTTGTAATTTACAGCATTTTCTATATTTCGGTTGGACAAAAAGTTGCTGAGTTCGGACAGCTTCGGACAATAGGGGCAAGTAAAAAGCAAATTTATAAAATAGTTCTTAAACAGGGTTATATGCTTGCAGTTCCGGGGATTTTAATTGGTAGTATCATGGGAACGATCATCAGCTATTGTCTGCAATCAAAAGGCTGGTCAGTATTTGCATTTATTGTTTCTCTATGTGGCGCATGCCTTTTTGGAATACTGCTTGTTTATATTAGTGTTCGTAAACCAGCAAAAATTGCAGCGAATACTTCTCCAATTTCCGCCCTGAAAAATCCAGTGGGAATTGTAAATTACCGCACTCACAAAAGACATCGTATTACGCCTGTATATTTAGCGAAAATCAGCTTTTCCAGAAACAGAAAAAAATCTCTATTGACCATTTTATCATTGGGACTGTGCGGAGTTATATTTTTCCTTGCAGCAAGTTATCAGAGTTCTTTTAATGCCGAGAGTATGGCTCGTTATTGGGATATGAAGTACGGAGATTTCAAAATCAGCATTGATTTAGAAAACGAAAGTGAAAATTTGGATGCTCTCTTGCAGAAAGAATATTTTTCTGATTATGTAAAGCGTGTTGGAGATATAGAGGGAGTTAGCAATATATTTACTTATGCTACCGTACCAGTTGATTTCTCAACAGACAATGATATTTCAGATAGCACCTTGATGCTCGGCTATAATGAAAAGGATTTGGCGTCGCTAAATGCAGCGGTTTTGTCTGGAAATATTACTGATGATACAGAATTAGTTGTAAGTGATCCCGAACGTATTTATGATGTTTACCATTGGAAACCTCAAATTGGGGATACTGTGACCTTTAATTTCAAAAATCATAGTGGTAAAACAATAACAAAAGCATTCAAAATTGGTGCAATCACTTCCAGCAATGATGGAATGGGTGGCTATATTTTCAGAATGCCGGAAAATATGCTCAAAGAACTTGCAGGTTATGACTGTACATACGCAATCGAAATACAAGCAGAAACTGAATATCAGGAGATAATCGAGCAAGAACTCAAATTACTCGTTTCTGACAATAGGGATGTTCGCTTACAAACCCTTCAAGATTTTATTGTAGAACACCAATCAGACAATCGTGCAGGTTTTACATTAGCTTATGCGATTGCAGCCATCTTGTGGATATTTGCGGTCATCAATCAAATCAATCTTACTGTGACAAATCTTTTATCACAGAAACAGGAAATGGGCACACTAAAATCTATTGGTATGACAAATAAGCAGTTGAAGCAAGCATTTATGATGGAAGGTCTTTTTACTACTTTGATTGCATTGCTTATAACTGCTGTTGTTGGAATCCCCGGCGGATATGCAATCGGTATATTTTTGAAAAATGCAGGCATGTCTACGGGATTTGTATTTCCGGTTGTTGCTTTTACTCTTTTTGCTGTTGCTATGTTTATGCTTGAAAGTTTGATGACAATATTGCTTATTCATTCATGGAAGAAGCAATCTGTTATTGCAATAATGCGAAATTGATGATAGAAAGCTTTTCATATCTCGGTCAGCTCCACAATTACATTACTCTGCTGATACAGCCAGTCCGTAAATTCTTTCGGGCTGGCTGTTCCTGTTTTTACAGCCTTTTTTCTCTGTAATACTTCTTTTCATACAGTAAATTTTCACTAGGCTGGTATGGAGTAATTTTACTGTCTATACAGTAAGTTGAAAATACTAATATGGTCTTTTTTCTAACCAAACTTTAAGATAACATCTAATTCCAACATATGCGCCCTGCGAAAGTACGAAAAGCAATAGAAGATTTACTGACAGTACTTTTTTGATTGATTCTCCAAAATAAATGACAATAGCAACACTTGTCAGTATCATTAGTAGAGTAATAACATCCCAACAGTTTTTCTTATATAATTCTATAACCTTTATTTCTATCAGTATCGCCAGCATCCCTGTTCCTGCCATACATATTCCTACAATCAATATTAGCAATAACCAATATACCATTCCGGCTATAAAAGCATTTGGAATTTTTGTACTAATCTGTGCCGCAGAATGCCCGGCATCAATCGTCCATCCGACAAAGGTTTGTATGAATGATGCTAAATCATTGAAGAATGATTTACAATCGACAAGGAACATATCTGACTGTACTGCCTGAAAAAGAGTGGTTGTCAACGAATACCATGCAAGAAGGAACAAGGTTGTTTGGAACATTACCGTTTTTGCTTTATACTGTCCTGCAAGTCGCTCTTTTTGTGTTTCGTATTTTGCTTTTGCATTCTGATAGGCTGTCCGGTTACAGGCTTCACATTTTTCATAGAGTACCGGCTTTTCTACCGGTATTTCTACGATTTTCTGATGTGTCCGGGCATAATCCCGTTCCTGTGTTAAATAGCATATTTTATCTTGACATTCCTCTATCATGACGTTTGCGCTTCGCAACTTCTCTTTCTCGATCCGCAATGCTCTGTCTGCCAGCTTCAAGTCGTTCTTTAATGCTTGAATATTCCCGGCTCTGTTCTCTTTGTTTAATTTCTCGTTCAAGGTCAGAGATTCGCTGAGCTGCGTCTTCAGTTCCACGATAAGCTGTTCTTTCTGTTCTAGTTCTTCTTGTATCTCCTCGGTCAAGAGCAGAAGTTCTTCCAACTGTTCGGCGTTCTTTGATTCTCTGGATTCGTTCATCTATATCACGTCCTTTCTCTATCTGCTGTTCCAGTTCAGCAATTCGGTGTTCTGTTTCAGTAATAAACTGTTTTCGCTGTTCAGCTTCTGTGCCAATTTCTGCCATTGCTGATTTTCGTTTTCCAAAAGCTCTATCTTCGTTTTCTGTTCTTCCATCTTGGAAAGCAGTTCCTCGGTATTTGGCAAAATGTTGAGCAGCTCGGTTAACTCGTTGTTTAATTTTTGTAATTTCTGATTCTGTTTTTGCATAAGAGAGAGTTGAGTGTCCCGGTTCTGCATTTCCAGAATCATTTCTGCCATTAGGTTCTGCTGTTCTTCGATTTGACCAATCATGGATTCCATTAAGGGTATAATTTCCCGGCTTTCTTCTAATGTCATTTAATCGCTCCTTCCATAATGATAATGCACCCGATACTTTCCCAAAGGTGTTTAGTATCTTTTGCAATAACGTGTTTTGTTGTTTTATGATTTGATTTTCCGCTACTTTCCACGAGCCTTTTATTTCCTGCCCGGCAAAAAACTTTTGTTCAATCTTTCTTGCGTCAGCTCCTTCATGGATGGTAGGAATCTGGAGTTTTCCCTGCTTTTCATAAGAACGATGATCAACTTGATTATGCAAAGGCAGATGTTCATTACATACCTTTGCCCATTCACTCCGCCACAGTTCACAATTTTTTGGATTGTTCCATCCAGTAGCATCGGTCAGCACCCGTTTCCATTGCAGGCGGTTTCTTGCTCCAATCTTCTGAATTCCGTTTTCGTCTAATACAGGGATACGGATTCCATGACGGTCAGGGTTTTTCTTATCCTGCCACCAGTTCGGATGGGATTCATCAATCACGATATTTCCGTTTTTATCTCTGACAAAATCCCAATCCTTGACTTCTTTCTTTCCCCAAGAATGATCCGGGTTAAAAGGACGCATAGTTAGAAGCAGATGGACATGGGGGTTGCCATCCCCTTTGTCGTGGATACTCCAATCAGCGCACATTCCTCTATCTACAAAAGTTTTTTGGATATAGTCGGTTGTATATTGAATTTGTTCCTGTCTGCTCCATTCTTTGGGGAGGGCAAATTCAAATGACCTGCCAAGTTGGGCATCTGCATTTTTTTCAATCTTCAATACCTCATTCCATAACCTCTGTTTTTGAAATGTGATTTTAAATTTTTTTATAGCAGCTTCTTTATCTTCTGACCTTTTGTATCGGACAGACTTTTGAAAGCGTTTTATATTTTCCTCTGGTACTATCTGCCATTCAGAAGGTGCGTTTTCGCACATCATCAGACTGGTGTAGACCACTTCTTTTTTAGAAGTGTAATAACTGATACTCCCGGTTTCTTCGTTTTTCATCACATCCCCATTGAGATATGCAGAAGCGGAGATAACAGATTTTCCTTTACTTCGTCCGACTATTTTGATTGTGTAATGAAAAATCGCCATGTCTGGATTCCTCCTTTCTGCACATCCGGCATAGATTTCCGGCAACATTGCTTTCAATTTTAGAAAAAGCAGCATTGCCGGAACGCCCTCTGCGTAAGAGTGCCCTGCGCATAGCAGTCTGCATGGAATGCGCCCCTCTGGCGAAGAGTGCCTCCTGCGGCATGAGCAGGTCTGGCTGAAAGCCCCGCCGACGGAACGAGCCCGGCAAGCGTGAGCGCAGACCGGTTGCCACTTGTGGCAAACTTATTGGGACGACCTCTGGTTGTCCATAAGTGCGCCCTTCATGAAAAAGCAATGAAGGGAATGAAAAACTCATCCCCTCCGCCATTACACTTCCTCCATATCGGTATTGGCTTCTTTCTGCATTGCCTTTGAGAAAAACTTCCCATTGGCTTCCTGCCTTTTCAGAAAACCAATCAGCTTTGGGATGTCTTCCTCCTCAATAGGTGCACCAAGAACGGATTCCACTGCACCGCCAATCTGACAGAGCCTATGGGTTCGTTTTTTACTTTCTTCGGCTTTCTTTCGTTTCAGAAGTTCTTTCTTCTGTGTTGCATATCTTTTCGCCTTTTCAAGGCTTTCCTGTTCCTTCTTTTCCATTTCAAGCATTCGTTCTTCATAACTTTTTGTTGATTTTGCCATGATTACATTCCCCTTTCTTTTGCAAACATAAGTTCTCGGTTGCGTATCAGAAGAAGCACATGGTATAATCTTCTTGCGTGTAGGTATATCATGGCTTCGGTCTGATAGAACCTTTGGCGGTTTCTTTGGAAGCCGCCTTTTTAATTTGCCGCAGTTCTTGTTACGGCTTTTACATTTCCTCTATCCCTCAAATCACGACCTTCATTCGCTTCCATAAACATTTCCAGAATATCGGTTTTAATCAGGACTTTGCGACCAACCTTTAATACTGGAAGTTTCTTCCATTCTACAAGCTGTCTTAAGGTATTTCTGCCGATTCCCGTATAATCAGCAGCTTCTTCGATGGATAATGCAATTTTTCTTTGCGTCATATAATCACCTCCTTATAAATTGCATTATGCAATTCTTGTGATGTAAGTATATCCTTTCCAAATCTTTTTGTCAAGCGTTACGAAATATTAAAAATAATTTTTATATTGCATATTGCAATTTCAGAAAAACAATGCTATAATTCATACATACCGAAAAAGGAGGCAGTCAGCATGAAAGATAAAGAACTACGCAAGCTGATAGGCAGCAGAATAAAACAGCGCCGTCTGGAATTGAATCTGACACAGCCTTATGTCGCAGAAAAGATGGGTGTTACCGCTTCTACAATCCTGCGTTATGAGAATGGTTCGATTGACAATACGAAAAAAATGGTGCTGGAAGGTCTTTCGGAAGCACTCCATGTATCCGTGGAATGGCTCAAAGGGGAAACAGATGAATATGAAACCGACATTACGGATAAGAGAGAATTACAGATTCGTGATGCGATGGGAGATATTCTGGAACAGTTACCGCTTGCCCTTACCAAAGAAGAAGATGCTTTTTCAAAAGATTTATTACTGCTGATGTTAAAACAATATGGTCTGTTTTTGGATTCCTTCCAGTTCGCCTGCAAAAACTTCAAGGGAAATGCTGGTCAGACGGATATTGCCAAAACAATAGGGTTTGAATCGAATGATGAATATAATGAGATTATGTTCTTAAGGGAAATCACTCCTACCATCAATGCTTTTAATGAGATGGCAGACATTGTAAGGCTCTATTCCAAGAAACAAAAAACAGCAGAACAAAGGCTTGCAAATCTTTTATCAGAAGTCTTATACGAAGATTCCGAATCGGTATAGTAAGACAACCGGAGTTATGATATACTTACACGCACGAAGCATTTCATCAGTTCCGATTTTACGATTGTGATGGCGGTCTTTGATGTGGCCCAAAATGTGGTGTCGCAAAGTGCCGGTGTCATAAACGGGAACCTGGATGTGCAGGCGGCGTTGTCTGATCTGGAAACCCAGCTTGAAGCAATGGGAATGTGGGAACTGATTGGACTGTGGCTGGAAACCAACATCATCAATCTGTGTATGTGGGTACTGTCCATCGTGATCTTTGTCATTGTATATGGCCGTATGATCGAGATTTATTTAACCGTGAGCCTTGCACCGATCCCGTTTTCCACAATGGCAAACCGGGAATGGGGACAAATGGGAACCGGGTATCTGCGTTCCCTTTTTGCCCTGGGTTTTCAGGGTTTTTTGATTCTGATCTGTGTTGCCATTTATGCAGTGCTGGTCCAGTCTATCCCATCGTCCGGCGACGTGCACGGCGCGATCTGGGGAACGGCGGGTTATACGGTACTGCTGGCCTTTGCCCTGTTTAAGACAGGTTCGTTATCCAAATCCATATTTAATGCAAGATAGCATGAACAAAACCAATTCTAAAAAGGAGGATTTTATATATGAGTAAAACCAATACAGAAAAAATGGCGCCGGAGACACAGACGCCGGAAATGACAAACGGCATGAAGCTGGATGTCCGCGTGCGTCCGATCGCCCCAATGGGAAACCTGCTGGCGTTTGCCAATGTTACGATTGGCGGATGCTTTAAGATTGACGGCTTCCGTATCTGTTCCAGTGAAAAGGGGCTGTATGTCAATATGCCCGCAACCCAGGATAAGGGAGGTAACTGGAAAGATGTCTGCTGGCCGGTTACGGCAGAGTTCCGCAAACAGCTTAATGACGCTCTGATCGATGGATATGGGCAGGCTATTGAAAATTTGCAAGCAACTCTTGAAGCAACAAAGGGAGCTGCGGAAAAACCTTCCCTGACCGGTGCATTGAAGGAAAATGCCGGTAAGGTCAAAGAACAGCCGGCCAAACCTGCCCCATCTAAGAATGAGCAGGCTCGCTAATGCCGGAAACGAAACAGTACGGCATTATCTATGCCGATCCGCCCTGGCGCTATGATAGGAAACATGGAAGCGGCGTTGCGGAGAACCATTACCCCACAATGAGCATTGAAGAAATCTGTGCCCTGCCGGTATCGGAACTTGCCGCAAAAGACAGCACCCTTTTTCTGTGGGCGACCTTCCCGCAGCTCAATGAAGCCTTCCGGGTGATCGATGCCTGGGGATTCAAATATAAAACGCTGGCTTTTCTATGGCTCAAACAGAACCGGAAAGCGGATAGCTGGTTTTATGGCATGGGCTTTTGGACCCGATCTAATGCGGAGGTCTGCCTGCTGGCAACCAGAGGCCGACCGAAACGCCAGTGTGCGGGAATCCATCAGTTTGTAATCTCCCATATTGAGCAGCACAGCAAGAAACCGGACGAGGTGCGGGATAAGATCGTAAAACTCATGGGCGATCAGCCCAGAGTGGAACTGTTTGCAAGACAAAAGACACCCGGCTGGGATGTGTGGGGCAATGAAGTGAACTGTACGCTGACTATGCCGGAGCGAAAGGGGTGATTTTGATAGAACAAGATGCAAAGCGGCTGCTTATGGAACGGCTGGACGAGTGTTTGAAGGTTCATGCGGATATGCTGGATGCACAGAATATCGGTAGTATTTACGAGTTACAGGGACTTTCGGAACTCCACTATTATCTGAAGGTTGAACATGTATTTACCCCGGCGGAAGTAGAGGCGCTTCTTTCTTTTCAGGACCCGTTGGACGTAGCCCGATGGTGCTGGGAAGAAAATAACCATGAACATAGTTTCCCGATCTGCGATCTTCTCAAAGAAATTGATGCAGAGCAAAAATTTGAACATTTCACAAGCGAAGCTTCCGCACAGGACAAATATACACTCCTGATGAAACGGCTGGGACAGAATTACTTTGCTTACCGGGAAAGCCTTATGTCAAGAGATAAGGAATCCTTAATTGAAAAAGCTGCTGAAATTACAGCCATGCAGGAGGCGTATTCCTATCTGACAACAAAGTTTGAGTTCGGGGATGAAATGTTGGATGATGTGCTGGCGCTTGAGAATCCTTTGAAATACTTTGCAGACCGTTGGCTTTTACCGGTTTCGGATGTGTTCGACGTGGATATGGATATTCGGGAAAATATTGCCGGAATCCGAGATAGCCAGGAATACCTGTGTCAGAGAGGACCGGCTGTTTCTGTCCTGGCACGGCTGCAAAATGCGGCTCAGGAAGTGCGGGAATGTCCGGCTTCGGAGAAACCGGTACGCGAATTCGGTGCACGGTAATGGGCCGGAAACTATATTACGATGGGAGGTGTATAGATGCCTTATGTACCTGTACCAAAGGATTTAACCAAAGTTAAAACCAAGCTGGCCTTCAATCTGACGAAGCGCCAGCTTATTTGTTTCAGTCTTGCCGGGCTTGTCGGCCTTCCGGTGTATTTCTTTACCCGCGGGGCGATCGGCAATTCGGCGGCTGTACTTTTGATGATCGGGCTGATGATGCCCTTTTTCTTCTTCGCCATGTATGAGCGTGACGGACAGCCGGCAGAAAAGATCTTGAAGAACCGGCTCCGTTATAAGCTCTGGCCGAAGAACCGTCCATACAGGACGGATAACCTGTATAAATCTATGTCAAAGAAGGAGGTTACAAAGATTGCCAAAAAACAAGCAGCAGGAAGCTCAGGAAAAGCGTCTGCAAAAAAATATCAGGCAGGCCAAAAAGACCAGATCCGATGCAAAGCAGGGCAAAACTAAGTCTGCCCGTTCCAAGCCGTCTAAAAAAGGCGGCTTTTTTGCCGGGCTGAAAGCAGATGCCCCGCAGACGGTCCAGCAGAGCATTCCCTACCGTGAAATGTACCGGGATGGGATCTGCCGGTTGACCGATACCCTTTACACCAAAACGGTACAGTTTTTTGATATTAACTATCAGCTTGCACAGGCAGATGATAAAGCACAGATCTTCGAGGGTTACTGCGATTTCTTAAATTACTTCGATGCTTCGATCCATGTGCAGCTTACCTTTATCAACCAGCGGGCCAATATGCAGGATTTTACCAGAAGCATTGAAATCCCTCCCCGCGGCGACGAGTATGACGGAATCCGCAAGGAATACGGGGATATGTTAAAGAACCAGTTGCAGAAAGGAAATAACGGTCTCACCAAACGCAAATACATTACCTTTGGGATCGAGGCAGATGACCTGCGTACTGCGAAAATGCGTCTGGAACGCATTGAAACGGATGTGCTGGCAAATTTCAAAACCCTTGGAGTCCAGTCAAGATCCTTAAACGGACTGGAACGTCTGGAACTTCTTCACGGCCAGCTTCACCCGGACGGTCAGGAAAAGTTTCATTTCCAGTGGTCGGATCTGCCTAAGACCGGTCTTTCTACCAAAGACTTCATTTCCCCATCCGGGCTGTCTTTTTCAAAGGATGGAAAGACATTCCGGGTAGGCGACCATTCCGGTGCCGTCTCCTTTTTGCAGATTTTGGCGCCGGAGCTTACTGACCGGCTTTTAGCGGATCTTCTTGACTTAAACGACGCCGTGACTGTCAACTTGCATATTCAGTCTATCGACCAGGCACAGGCAATCCGAAACATCAAGCGTAAAATGTCGGACCTGCAGAAAATGACCATTGAGGAACAAAAGAAAGCGGTCCGATCCGGGTATGATATGGACATCATTCCCACCGACCTTGCCACCTATGGAGAGGAAGCAAAAAATCTTTTGCAGGATTTACAGAGCCGCAATGAGCGCATGTTCCTTGTGACGGTACTGGTGGAAAATATCGCTGCCAAACGCCAAAAGCTGTTCAATGATATTTTTGCCGCTTCGGGTGTGGCACAGAAATACAACTGTGCCTTAAAACGGCTGGATTACCAGCAGGAACAGGGGCTTATGTCCTCGCTTGCTCTTGGTACGAACCAGATTGAAATTGAGCGCGGGCTTACGACCAGCAGCACAGCGATCTTTGTACCGTTTACCACCTGTGAATTGTTCCAGGAGGGCGAGGCGTTGTATTACGGCCTGAACGCCCTTTCCAATAACTTGATCATGGCGAACAGAAAAACGCTGAAAAACCCCAATGGGCTGTTTCTCGGTACCCCAGGAAGCGGTAAATCTTTCTCTGCCAAGCGTGAGATCGTCAATGTGTTCCTTCTGACGGAGGACGACATCATTATCGCTGACCCGGAAAATGAGTATGGGCCGCTGGTGCAGCAGTTCGGTTCCCAGGGGCAGGTCATTGATATTTCCCCTACTTCCACAAACTACATTAACCCTATGGACATCAATCTGGACTATTCCGATGATGAAAACCCGATCACTTTGAAAAGTGATTTTATTCTGTCGCTGTGTGACCTTATCATCGGCGGCAAAGAAGGGCTTTCCCCTATTGAAAGGACGATCATCGACCGTTGTACCAGACTGGTGTACCGGGAATACCTGCAGGACCCATGCCCGGAAAATATGCCGATCTTAGGCGATCTTTACGAGCTGCTTTTGAAACAGTCTGAACCGGAGGCACAGAATATCGCAACTGCGCTGGAAATCTATGTCAATGGTTCCCTTAACGTGTTCAACCACCGTTCCAATATCCAAATGGATCAACACCGGGTACTGTGTTTCCAGCTTAAATCACTGGGAAAAGCCTTAAAGGAAATCGGGCTTTTGATCATGCAGGATGCGGTGTGGAACCGTGTTACGGCCAACCGTTCCAAACATAAAACAACCTGGTTCTATATCGACGAATTCCACCTTCTTTTGAAAGGGCAGACAGGAAGTTTCAGCGTGGAGATCTGGAAACGCTTTCGTAAATGGGGCGGAATCCCATCAGGTTTAACGCAGAACGTCAAGGACCTTCTGGCTTCCCGTGAGATCGAGAACATTTTTGAGAACTCGGACTTTATCTATATGCTCAACCAGGCCCAGGGAGACCGTCAGATTTTGGCAAAGCAGCTGGGAATCTCCCCGCACCAGCTTTCCTATGTGACCCATTCCGGTCCCGGCGAGGGGCTTTTGTTCTTTGGAAATGTGATCATCCCCTTTGTGGACCACTTCCCGAAGGACACACTGTTGTACAGTGTGCTTACCACAAGACCGGATGAAATAGCGGGGACCAAAGCGTGAGACAAAAATTAAAATGGATCGGAGGTGAGAACAATGGCACACGACAGGGAATTTCAAAGGAAGCGCAAAGATACCCGGATGCCGGTGCGTGATTCCCACGGGGAGGATCAGCCGGCAGTCAGGCAGACCGAACAGGATTTTGACCTGCGCAGGGCACGGGACACCCCTTCTTCTGTCACCGGCAAAACACACAGGCAGGACATCCCTGTACAGACGGAATTTTCCCATCTGTCACCGGAAACACCGGAGTCCTTGCTGGAGCAGGGCGAAGTGTATGCAACCTCTTTGGATGGCTTTTCAGATCGCTTTGAGATACCGGATGCTACCGGAACAGAGTCCCCGACACAGGACAACGGACGAAGCAATTTCCGGCAGGAGGTTTCCAGGCGTTCTTTTGTAACAGAGGATGTGACAGACCATGATACCGGACAATATGCACCTTCTTCCGAAGGATCAGCCCCACCGAGCGGCACAGACAGATCCGGTCAGGGACATCGTTATCGGACACATCAGCATGGGAACAAATATCAGCAGCGTTTTCAGGAAGCGGCACAGGCGGAGGAACAGGCAGCACAAAAGGAAAAGGGTGTGGATAGCGAACCGCCGAAAACATCCAAGCTGGAATTTACTGCGGATGAACTGCCACCGGAGACAAAGGATAAAAAGCTCACCCATGCAAGACGGAAGGCGGAACGGACTGCACAAAAAGCAGAGCAGGCGCAAAATCGTCTGCCGGCCCGGAAGAAACTGCGCATGGAGACGGTTTCCGACCCGGAGACCGGAAAAGCCAAAAAACACTTAAAATTTGAAAAGGAGGTTAAATCCCAAAAGGCCCATGTAAAAGGACCTGTACCCCTGCGTCCGGTCAAGGCGGGCGCCAATACTGCCATTGGTTACGCTCATAAAAAGATTTATGAGGCAGAGGATGAAAATGTGGGGATCAAGGCAGCCCACCGCTCTGAACTTGTGGGCGAGGCGGGGCTTCGCACGGCATATCACCGGCATAAAACTGCCCCCTACCGAAAGGCAGCGAAATTACAGCAAAAATCAGCAAAGGCCAACGCAAGACTTGCCTACCGGCAGGCTCTTAGCGACCACCCGGAGCTGAAGAAACATGCGATTGCCCGGATATGGCAGAAACAAAAACTGAAAAGGCAGTATGCCAAGGCTGCCCGTGAAGCCGGGAAACAGGCAAAAAATGCCGCAGTCGCAACAGAGAGGGTCAGCGTCGGTATTGTCCATGCGGTCAAACGGCACCCTATGATCTGCCTTGTCCTCCTGCTTCTCCTTTTGGTAATTTTCTTGATCATGTCCCTGTTTTCCACGTTCTCCAATATTGGGACCGGCGGTCTGGGAAGTCTGGCTGCTTCTACCTATCTTGCAGACGATCAGGACATCAATCAGGCGGAGCTTACCTATACCGAGTGGGAAACAGATCTGCAAATGGAAATAGACCGGGTGGAATCAGACCGCCCCGGTTATGACGAATACCGGTATAACCTGGGTGCGATCGAGCATGACCCGTATGTGCTGATGGGGTATCTGACTTCTGCTTATCAGGGATTTACTTACGATGAAGTGGAAAGCGTGCTGCGGCAGCTTTTCCAGGAACAATATACCCTGTCCTTTTCAGAAGAAACCGAGATCCGTTACCGCACCGAAACTTCCGTTGACCCGGAAACCGGGGAAGAAACCCAGGAGGAAGTGCCTTATGAATGGCGCATCTTAAATGTCAAGCTCACAGTCACACCTCTGGAAAACCTGGTCGTTTCCCGGATGAACGCAGACCAGAAAGAGATCTGCGAGATCCTGCTGCAGACAAAAGGAAACCGCCAGTATGTCAAAAATATCTTTGGCACCAACTGGCTCCCTTATGTGACCAGCTACTACGGCTACCGGGTACATCCCATCAGCGGGGAAAAGAACTATCACACCGGTGTGGACATCGGGATGCCGGAGGGCACAGAGATCCTTGCCGGGCATGACGGAACAGTCACCCTTGCGGGAAATGCCAGCGGTTATGGCTTATGTGTTGCCATTGAAGGCGAGGCATACGAAGGACATACCCTGACGACCAAATACGGGCACTGTTCCCAGATCCTTGTTTCTGCCGGGCAGGAGGTCAAAGCCGGGGATGTGATCGCAAAGGTCGGGAATACCGGAAATTCCACCGGTCCCCACCTGCATTTAGAAGTCCTGGTTGACGGTCAGTATTTGAATCCCCTGTATTTTGCTGATACCGGCGATACCAGCGAACGGCACCTGCCGGAAGTTGGTTCAGGCGGCACAGGAAACTACTTCGATTATGACATTCCACCGGAAGCCCTTGCGGATGAACAGTTTGCTGCAATGATGGCCGAGGCGGAAAAATATCTTGGCTATCCGTATGTATGGGGAGGCGCAAGCCCTTCCACTTCCTTTGACTGTTCCGGCTATGTGTCCTGGGTGATCAACAACTGCGGCGTCGGCTGGAATTTCGGAAGGCTGACTGCGGACGGTCTTTTAGGTGTATGTACGCCGGTATCAAGCGCAGATGCAAAACCGGGCGACCTGATCTTCTTCCAGGGGACCTACAATACCAGCGGCGCAAGCCATGTAGGGATCTATGTAGGAAATGGAATGATGATCCACTGCGGAGACCCGATCTCTTATGCCAACATCAATACAAGCTACTGGCAGCAGCATTTTTATACATTTGGGCGTCTGCCTTAACAGATTGGAGGTAATAAATTGAATCCTAAAATTGAAAAACTGGAAAAGGAAATTGAAAAGACCAAAACAAAGATTGCGGAAATGCAGGCAAAGCTCCATAAGCTGGAGGAACAGAAAACGGAGCTGGAAAATACCGATTATGTGGCGGTGGCGCGCAGTTTCAAACTGACGCCCCAGCAGCTTGCGGATTTTTTGAAATCACAGCAGGCGGCCCCTTCGGAAACTATTTTACCGCAGGAGAAGGAGGATGTGCATGAGGCTTAAAAAACTTTCCCTGCTGCTGGCGCTTACGCTTCTTGTAAGTGTCAGCGCATTACCTGTAACGGCTCATGCCGGCGGTTCCAAAGACACCACACCGCCAACGCTGACTGCTTCCCTGGAGGGCGATGCCCTGAAAATAGAAAGCAGTGACGATCTATCCGGCGTGGAGGCGGTCTTTGTTGATGAAAACCGTATCAACTCCCTTACCGATGGGAAAGCGTCGGTTGCACTAAAAGATTATGCAGGAACAGAAAAACAGGTAAGCATATACGCAAAGGATTATGCAGGAAACCGTTCTGATGCGGTAAAGCTGGATAATCCGTATTACAAAGAACCGGCTCCTGAAAAGAAACCTGCTGTGGCAGCACCCCAGAGTCCGTCCGGTACACAGACAAAACCGCCTAAGGAAGAAAAACCTTCCGGCTCAAACGTTGCAACCCCTTCCGGCGGCGGAAATTCTTCCGGTTCAGATAACAGTACCGGACAGCAGGAAAATACTTCTGCGGTCCCGGAAGGTGCATTTACCCCGGAAGGCACCGGAACGGTACAGGACAACATCAGTGGTACGGATGGGGAAAAACAGTTTTACACCATCACTACGGACGCGGGCAATGTCTTTTATCTGGTGATCGACGGGAAACGGGAAGATAACAATGTCTACTTCTTAAACGGCGTCACAGAGTCCGACCTGATGGCGCTTGCAGAAAAGAACAATGGCAGCATGAGCATGATTCCCCAGGAAGAAAGCTGCAGCTGCACAGAAAAATGTGAGGCGGGAAAAGTCAATACCGGCTGCCCGGTCTGCAAAAATGACTTAAATGGCTGCAAAGGAAAAGAAAAGCCGACGGAAACTGAAAAACCGGCAGAACCGGAAAAGCCGAAGAAAGAAACCGGCAGCGTCGGCACGATCCTGTTTATCCTTGTTGCCTTACTTGCGGTCGGCGGAATCGGTTACTATGTAAAAATCGTGCGTCCGAAACAGCAGGCCGAGGACGATGCGGAATTTGAGGATGACGGTTATGGCGAAGGCTTTGACCCGGATGAGGCATACGGGGAACCGGAATATCTTTCCGAGGACGATTTTGACGACAAGGACAGCAAATAAGGCTGTCCTTTTAGATTTTATGAAAGTGAGGATTTTTTCATGGAACATATCATAACCAGACGCCGCGGCTTTCGCAAGCTGTTGGCGTTTTTGCTTTGTATGGCAAGCATTTTGGGGCTTCTTCCGGCTCAGGCTTTTGCCATGTCTGTCGGACAGACGGCAAGCTCCTGGCTGGGCGACCAGTATGTAGGCTCTGATGGGAACCACTACCGCGCCCCGGCGCCTTACACCTATCTTGCCTACCATACAGACGGAACCATCGACGTACACACCAGTTCCGGGGGCAATGCTTACCGGCACTATATGCTGACGGATTCTGACGGGATCAGCCACCAGGTTTACTGTGTGGAGAGCGGGATTCCTTACCATACTTCGGAAAATACCTATGTTTCGGAAAGCGGGACCAACAGCCAATACCTGAACCTGCTTCCTGCCGAGGCAAGGAGGGGGATCACCCTGACTGCGATCTATGGCTGGAAACCCGGTGCGGCGCTCCCTGTTTCCGGAATCAACGAGGATGACTATAAGATGGCAACCCAGATCATCCTTTGGGAATACCAGCAGCAACTTAGAAGCGATCCGTACAGCCGCCACGGAAACGGCCACGCAGACGCCGACCAGTATTTCAGCGTGATCGCCGGACGACCGGCAGAAAAAGCCTATGACTGGATTCTTGCACAGGTCGCTTCCCATTCCACAGTACCTTCCTTTACTTCTTCTAAGAAAAGCGAAGCACCGGAACTGGAACTGAAATGGGATGTAGAAAAAAAGGTCTATACCCTGACGGTCACAGATACCAACAACTTGAAGATCGATCTGGAGGCTTTGAAAGGCAGCGGCGTTTCTGTGACAAGAAACGGAAATGAATACACCTTTACCAGCAGGCAGATGATGATGGACCCGGTGCTGTTTGAATTCCGAAAGAATATCCCGGTGGCAAACGACATGCTGATCTGGGGCAGACCAGGCTACCAGACCATGATGACCGGCGCCAGCGATCCGGTTTCCTTCTTTGTAAAGATCAAAACGGAAACTTACGGTACCGCAAAACTTGTCAAGACCAGTGAGGACGGCATTGTTTCCGGTATCACCTTCCATATCTCCGGTACGGACATTTTGGGAAATGAAGTCAATGAGGAAGTTACGACCGGAGAAAACGGCCAGATTGAAAAGAAGCTCCTGCCGGGAACCTATCTGGTAAAAGAACTTCCGGTGGATCGCTATGTGACCCCTTCCGCACAGTACGTGACCATTGAAAGCGGGCAGACTTCTTCGGTACATTTCAGCAATATCCTGAAGAAGTTCCGTGTCCATGTGGTAAAGAGTGATGCTGACACCGGAAATGCCCAGGGGGATGCCACGCTTGCAGGAGCGACCTATGGGATCTTCCGTGATGGCGAACTGATCGACACTTATACTACCGGGCCGGATGGCAGCTTTATGACCCGCTATTATGTATGCGGGGATGGCTGGACGATCCGGGAAATCGAACCGAGCACCGGGTATCTTCTGAATGAAACCATTTATGAAGTGGGTGCATCCCCTTCCCTGTATGAAGTGGAACTCAATACCACAGAAAATCAGGTGACGGAAACGGTTATTTACGGAAATATCCAGCTTGTCAAGCACACCGATGACCTGGACCCGGATGTGCCTGAGGGCGAAAATACCGACGATCCCAATGCCGGTATCATCGAACGCCCGGAAGCAGGCGCAGTCTTTGAAGTTTACTTAAAGGCAGCCGGAAGCTATGACGCGGCAAAGGAAAGTGAACGTGACCTTCTTACCACGGATGCGGATGGTTTTGCTTCCAGTAAACCGCTTCCTTATGGGCATTATACGGTCCATCAGATCGCAGGCGAGGAAGGCAAAGCCTTTGTCCCGGACTTTACGGTATTCATTTCCTCTGACGGAAAGACTTACAGCTATATCCTGAACAACCGCACCATCACAGCCCGTCTGAAAGTTGAAAAATGTGACGCAGAGACCGGAAAGATTATCCCTGTGACCGGAACCGGTTTTCAGATCAAGGATCTTTCCACCGGGGAATTTATCACCCAGACCGTCTACTATCCGAACCCGGAAACACTGGATACCTTCTATGTTTCTGACGAGGGCTGGCTGATGCTGCCGGAGCCTTTGGCCGCTGGGGATTATGAACTTTATGAGGTGGCTGCCCCTTATGGCTATGTGCTTTCCGATCAGCCGGTACCGTTTACCATTGACGGCAGCGAGGCGGTTGTGACGGTCACTCAGTACAATATGCCGCAGAAAGGTCAGCTTACCATCACAAAGACCGGAGAAGTATTTGCTTCTGTCCAGGAAAACGACGGACTGTACCAACCGGTATATGAGGTTGCCGGACTTCCTGGAGCGGTCTATGATGTGATCGCAGATGAAGATATTTATACCGGTGACGGTACCTTGCGGGCAGAAAAAGATACGGTTGTGGAAACACTTACGACCGGCGAGGACGGCACAGCGAAAAGCGGGTCTCTCTATCTTGGCCGTTATCGTCTGGAGGAACGTCAGGCGCCTTCCGGCTGTGTGTTGAATCCTCAACCGGAATATGTGGAACTGACCTATGCGGGTGAGACCGTAGAGGTTACACAGACAGCGGCCGGTCTTTATGACGAACGCCAGAAAGTGGATGTCACACTTTTCAAGGCAATGGAGACCGATGACCTGTTCGGTCTTGGCATGAACGAGGAATATAAGGATATTTCCTTTGGACTTTATGCTTCCGCAGACCTGACGGCGGCAGATGGCAGCGTAATCCCGGCAGGTGGACTTCTGGAAGTGGTCTCTGTTTCGTCTGAGGAATCCGGCGGTTACAGCGCTTCCTTCGCTTCCGACCTGCCTTTTGGCAGCTATTATGTCAAGGAACGCACAACCAACGGCGCCTATATCCTTTCGGATCAGGAATATCCGGTTGTCTTTGAGTATGCTGGTCAGGAAACCGCCCTGGTACAGATCCTTGTCAATGAAGGCGAGGCTGTTTCCAATGAACTTCTCCGCGGGCGTGTAGACGGTGTAAAAGTTGGGGAAAACCCGGAAGGCGGCGAAGATGTCACGCTAGCCGGTGCACTCATGGGACTGTTTAGACCTGATACAGAAGAATTTACCGAAGAAAATGCACTGCTTACTGCTGTTACCGGAAAAGACGGCAGTTTTTCCTTTGAGAACATTCCTTACGGACACTGGATCGTCAAGGAGATCTCTGCCCCTGACCTTTATACAGTAAGCCCGCAGCAGCACCATGTATATATCGGTGCAGACGGACAGCATATCGAGATCCGTGTGGAAAACACCCTGATCCGCGGCAGCGTGCAGGTGACCAAAACCGAAGCTGTGGAAGAACCTTCCCCTGCGGAAAAGGAGGATAAGAAAGACAAGAATTCTTTCCTGCGTTTCCTGCCCGGTGCGGTGTTCGACCTGTATGCGGATTCCAATGCCAACCAGGAATATGATCCTGACGATCAAAAGATCAGTACGCTGAAAGAAACCGATGCAGGCTATCATACGGCGGAAAACCTTCTGGCTGGCGGCTACTTTATCAAAGAAAGCAAAGCGCCGGAGGGCTATCAGCCTGACCCAAACGCTTACTATTTTTCCATCACAGAAGATGGACAGATCGCAGTTGTGGAAAATGGAGAAGCCGGGCACGGATTTACCAATGAGGCTTACCGCGGCAACTTAAAGATCACAAAGGATTCCAGCGACGGGCGCAAAGATGGTTTTGCCATCGAGGTCAAGAGCGCGGACGGCTCCTACTGCGAGACATTCACCACTCCAAAATCCGGTGTAATTGAAGTCAAGGGCCTTCGTGTTGGTATTTATACCGTAACAGAAGTTGCAAACCGGGCAAGCAAGGATTACATCATTCCTGATGCCGCTACGGTGGAGATCAAAGCTGACCAGACATCTACGGTCCAGTTCTTTAATGAAAAACCGGAAAAGCCGGAGAAGCCAGAAAAGCCTTCTGTTCCGTCCAATCCTTCCACCCCTCAAAAGCCGGTACCGCAGACCGGGGATGATCCATATATTTTCCTATATGGCGGACTGTTGGCAGCCGCACTGATCGGCGGCAGCGTATTTGCTGTGTATTATTTCAAAAAGGGAAAATACAGCAGGACTTCCCTGAAAAGAACGGCTGTCGGGGTTTCTGTCCTTTCACTCTGCGTTCTGGTGGCTCTTGGCAGCGGTTTTTTGGTGTTCCGTGACTTGAACCAGTATGCTGAGAGTAAAGATGCCTATCGAGATCTTGCCGGATATGTGGAAGTGCCGGAGCAGACAGCTTCCCCGGAGTCGGCACCCGATCCGACAGAACCAAAACGGGACGATACCGATATTGTCCTGCCTTCGGTAGACTTTGAAACGCTCCGTGAAAATGGACCGGACATCATCGGATGGCTTTCCCTTCCTGATACGGTGCTCAATTATCCGGTAACGCAGACCGACAACAACGAATATTACCTGAACCATCTTTATGACGGAACCTATAACAAGGTTGGCTGCCTGTTTGCCGATTATGAAAACCAGGCAGATTTTTCAGACCGCAATACGATCATTTATGGTCATAATATGCGGGATGGTTCCATGTTTGCGCTGCTGAACCGGTACGATGAACAAAGTTACTTTGATGCTCACAGGCAGATGTATCTCGTTACTCCGAAGGGGGGTTATGTCATGGAGATCTTTGCGGCGTTTGCAGCAAAGCCGGAAGAATCCGGCAGTGAAACTTCTCCCTGGCAGCTTTCCTGGAAGGATGACGGTGCTTATACTACCTGGCTTACAGCTATGAAGGAACGTTCTGCGGTGGAAAGTGATGTGACTGTGACCTGCAGCGATAAGGTACTGACCCTTTCTACCTGTACGCCGGGCGGCACAGGACGCTTCCTTGTCATGGGAAAACTCGTGAAAGTAGATAACGAAATATAGATTTTAGACGGTGCGGGGGCAAAAGCTCCCGCACCTGCTGTTTACAAGGAGGATTTTATTTTATGGTAAATACCATGATTTCCATTCCCGGCTATGTCCATCTTTACCGCTCGCTTTTGCGGTTTTACGACATGCCGGAAAATGAAGTCCGGGAAATGCTCTATCTTCTGAATACGGCAAACCTGGACTGCTATGAGTATTATCACCCGGACCGCAGTGTGATCCAGAGCGGACCGGTCGCTTTTTGCGGATGGCTGGAAACGAAAGACTGCCGCCCTTACCGCACAGAGGTACAGCTTTACAAATCGCTGCTGTTTTTGAAGCGTAGCATTGACCGTGACCTGATCGTATCAGCTCAAAGGGAGGCTCTGCAAACCCTGCGCTGTATTATCTCCAATCTGGAATACCGCTTTTATAAAGCCTATGGCATGGAGATCGAGGACAAACGCACGGTCTATGGGGAATGTACCTACCGTCTGGTTCCCAGGGAGGATGAACCCAGCGTGTGCCTGATGCACGACTGGATCTACCTGCCAACTGCCTGATGTCACGAATAATATATAAAATATGTGACATATATGAAAACTGTACTGCCTTGCAAAATTTTTGATTTTTGATGTATAAATCAGATTTTTAATGGGAACACTCAAAATAAGAGGAATAGGACCTATTGCAATCATGTCACGAATAATATATAATATTCGTGACATGAAGGGAGGCGGTATTGTGGACAACGGATATACAAAACGAATACGAGAGCGTGTTCTTTCTCTTGAAGATGGAACTGTTTTTGTGATGTCTGATTTTGCGGATATTGCAGATACATCCACTATTCGTCAAAGTTTAAGCCGTTTAGTGCAATCAGGAACATTGCGCCGTATTTTGAAAGGAGTTTATGAAAAACCAAAATATAGCAAACTTCTGGATGAATATGTGGCGGCAGACCCGGAAGCGGTGGCGAACGCATTGGCACGAAGTTATCACTGGACGATTGCCCCATGTGGGAATACAGCATTGAACCTGTTAGGTCTTTCAACACAGGTAACAGCAGTATGGTCCTATATCAGCGATGGTCCATATAAGACCTACGAGTGGAACTCTACAAAGCTGGAATTTAAGCACCGGACCAATAAGGAGATTACCGGATTGTCCTATATGACAAGTTTGGTTATACAGGCATTAAAAACGCTTGGCAGATCGAATGTTACGCCAGAAGTCATACAGATGCTTTCCGAAAAACTGACAGACAAGGATAAACAGGCTTGTTTGAAGGAAGCAACCGAGTCTACGGATTGGGTTTACGATACGATACGGCAGATTTGTGGAGGTGAAAAGGTACAATGAGAAATATAGCAAGACTTTCAGATAACGACCGCAGGGAGCTGTTCAGAAATACAGCAGATAAAATGGGGCTGAATGATGCCATCGTGGAAAAAGACTTTTGGGTATGTTTTACGCTGGATTATTTATTTCATCGCTCACCATGGAAAGAGTCCATCACCTTTAAGGGTGGTACCAGCCTTTCAAAAGCCTTTCACCTGATCAGCCGGTTTTCAGAAGATATTGATTTGATTCTGGACTGGCGTGTATTGGGATATGGTAAAGATGAACCATGGGAGAAACGTTCCAATACAAAACAGGATGCTTTTAACAAAGAAGCCAATGTGCGTGCAGAGGTATTTCTGTCCGAAACATTCTGCCCGGCAGTCAAAGCCGGCTTATCCCAGGAAATCGGTTGTGAAGCAAATGTCTACATAGATGAAAAGGATAAACAGACGGTCATTTTCGCCTATCCGCACCTTTTTACGAATACGGCGACTTTACAGGTGATCCGTTTAGAGATTGGTGCGCTGGCAGCGTGGACTCCTGCAAAAACAGCGCTGATCGAACCATACGCGGCAAAATATTATCCGAAGATTTTTGAGCAAAAAGAAACTGCAATCCTTACCGTTGCCCCGGAACGGACCTTCTGGGAAAAAGCCACAATCCTGCACCATGAAGCGAACAGACCGGAACATTTGGAAATGCCGCAGCGGTATTTCAGACATTATTATGATCTCTACCGCATGGCTGCAACACCGGTCAAAGAAGCTGCTTTTTCCAGGCTGGATCTCCTGAAGAAAGTTGTAGAT
This sequence comes from Blautia sp. NSJ-140, assembly GCF_022868965.1. Lineage (NCBI taxonomy): Bacteria > Bacillati > Bacillota > Clostridia > Lachnospirales > Lachnospiraceae > Blautia > Blautia sp. NSJ-140. The sequence goes on from NZ_JALIFS010000006.1 coordinate 101,393, forward strand.
TTCAAAATGAAATTCTATCCCAGAGCATGGGCGAAGTACCCGGAGGCTGTGCCGGGCACATTAAAATTACTCCCGCCGGAATATCGGTTCGCAGCATTGGAAACGGACTATAACTCTATGCAGGATATGTTGTATGGGGATATTCCGACATTTGAGACAGTCATAGCAGCGGTCCAGGAACTGGAAAAAGAGATCAATACACTATAAACAATTACATATCCATTTATTTGCCGGCTATTCTAAGATGCTTTAGAATAGCCGGTTTCTTGTTTTCAAAGGAGGGATGCTATATTACGCAAAATGAAGTCAATGCCGTTTTTGACGAACAGGTGCGGCTCTGTGCTGATACCTTGAAACGGAAAACCAAAGAATACACCGGGGATGATCCGGACCGGCTGGGTGCATTTAAGGCAGCGGCAGCTTTACAGCACACAACGCCCCAGCGTGCCCTTGCCGGTATGCTGGCAAAGCATATTGTTTCTCTATACGATATGTGCTTTGCCGAGGAAACAGTTTATCCGATGGACACATGGGACGAAAAGATCACAGACAGTCTTAACTATCTGTTCTTACTGAAAGCGATTGTAAAGGAGGGACATACCAATTAAACAGATTGAAGTAAAAATTTTGAACTGCCAGGCGGTAGCGGAAGCAGAAAAAAACATGGTCTTTGCGGCAAGACTTACCCAGCAGGGACATAAGATTGCCTCAATGGACGACCTGATGGAGCTCTACGAAAAATCATTCAGCGTTCAGACAGTAGCAGCTATGGGGGCGCTTCCCCATCCTACCATCCAGAAATTTGCGGTGATCACGGTAGCCATTGTCGGCGCCAGCAGGCGTTTTCTGGCGCAGATCACCCGCCACCAGAACGAAGTAAAATTTATGAGTGCATCGCTGCAGTACAGCAACTATACGGGACAGGCGGATTTCGCTGTCCCGTATTCTATTATGACGGCTCCGGCTGTGGTACAGGAGCTGTACTTAAAAAGTTGTAATGAAAGCATGAAATGTTATGAAGCCCTGTGCACTGCCGGAAGCGGGCACGATGCGGCCGGCTATGCCACGCCCCAGGGATTACGGAATGTACTGCTCATCAGCGCCACCCCTTATCAGTGGAAACATATCATCGGCCAGCGGGTATGCCGGAGAAATACAGATGAAACAAGGATCGTGCTGTTAAAGGTCTGGAAAGAACTTTATGACCTAAGCCCTGCCTTGTTTGCCCCGTCACTGACCGGGCCTTTCTGTCAGTTGGATCGATGTCTGGAAGGGAAAATGACCTGCGGGCGAAAACTGCAGGCAGATATGACGCCAGAGGATATTTTAGAAAAAGACTATCCCGCTCTTTGGGAAGGAGGCTGCCGATGAAAATAAAACTAATCGATTTTGGCGTGCCGGAGCACCAGCGTCCTTACCGTCCTCATGGCAATGATGCCGGAGCAGATGTTTATCTGCCCTATGACTGCACCTTACAGCCCGGAGAAATCGCCAAAATTCCTCTTGGCTTTGGACTGGAAATACCGGATGGGTATGCGGGATATATCTTTCCCCGTACCAGTATGGCGGTAAAAGGTCTGGTCTGTGAACTGCCGCCTGTGGATTCCGGCTACCGAGGAGAGATCCATGCGATCATCAGCAATGTAAGCAATCAGGCGCAGTCTCTTTTTAAGGGAGCCCGTATCGGGCAGCTTGTGATCACGCCGACTGTCATTGCGGATTTTGTAACAGATCTGGGAACAGAGCGAGGAACCGGCAGCTTTGGCAGTACCGGCGAATAGAAAAAGGCTGTTTGGGGAACAGTTTTTGAATACTTATCGGTATAGGGAGCGGACATTTCGAGAACATTATAAAATATAATAAAGAAAGTCACGAAAAAAGCGGCCATTACCGTGACCGCCTACTTTCTGCTATTGAGTTCTTTCATAATACCAAGGATATATTGCATGGATTGAGGATCAAGCTGTCTTGCCTCTGCAATGAATGAGGCGGAAATCTTACTGCACCAGATAGCGAAGAATCATTTTGACGAACTGGGAATCAAAAAGCTCCCCTCTGTCAAATCTCTCCGAGAGGAATACACCGATCTTCTGGAACAAAAACGGAAAGCCTATTCTGCCTATAAAGAAGAATTTCTTTCTTATCGAGAGGACTATCAACAAAAAGAAACGCTTTACTCCAAACAGATTGAAACGCTGGAAGAAAAGAAAAAGGAAAGTGTAACAGAAGATGTTTTTGAAACACCGTGGTTAAGGCGGTTGTTGGAACTGAAAGACATTGAAGAATTAGACAGAGATATTATTGTGGAAATGATAGACCAGATAACAGTTTATGAAAACCGCAAACTTAAAATCTCATACAACTTTGGAAATGAGCTGGAACATTTATTTTCAAGCGTTTACTGTGAGGACTTGGAGAAAAAGGCTATCTAATCTCAATACATTTCTAACTCCCCATATATACTGGGGAATACATATCACAATTTGCGTAAACTACAATCAGCACAACCGCAGCGCAGCACAGAAAAATCCCGTCAATAAGATTTGTCTGCTTTTGGTTTTCAGCGTTCCAACGGAACGCGCAGCCATTGCCACCGGCAATGATCTCAGGGGTTTGGGGATATGTCACCAACAAGCATTAGCAGGAATTCCGGAAACGGGATTTCTGCTAAATACGCAATCTTACGTAAGATTGCATTGCTTGCCAGTAGTTTTAAGAGTTTTTGGCAGAGGATCTGTTTACAGTTGCCGCATTGATAAACCTTTGATAACTGCCTATAATAGAGTTATTATTTTGAACTGCTATAACAGAGAAATGCAAAAAATTAAAATTTTTTGTCCGCTGTAACATTTCGCGGACATTTGCCTGTTATACTATCTGCAAAAAGCAAAGGGAGTGAGAATATGAAGCAGATTTTAATTGTCGAGGACGACAGTTTTTTGAATAAGATGTTGGCCTATAACCTGACCGCAGACGGTTACGGCGTGACTTCTACTCTAAATGCCAGAACCGCAGCCGAAGCTATCCGCCAGCGGGAATTTGATTTAGTGCTGCTGGACATCAACCTGCCAGACGGGAACGGCTTTGAGCTATGTAAGCTGATAAAGCCCCAGCACCCGGACACCATTGTGATTTTCCTGACCGCCAACGATCAGGAGAGCGACCAGATACGGGGCTATGAGGTGGGCGCGGTGGACTACATCACAAAGCCCTTTGTGATCGGGGCCTTGCAGCGGAAAATCAAAGCCATGTTCGCCATGCTGGAACACCACAAGCCGGCCAAGGACATTTACGACGACGGGCGGCTGTTTCTGGACTTCTCGGAGCAGACGGCTTCCTTAAATGGCAAGCCCCTGACCCTATCCCCGATGGAGTACAAAATGCTGAACCTGTTCCGTAAAAATCCCCGGCAAGTGCTGACCCGTGGGCAGCTTTTGGAAAAGCTGTGGGATATAGACGAGAAGTATGTGGACGAACACACCCTGACAACCTCCATCAGCCGGATTCGCAGCAAGATTGAATCCGACGGCGGCGCACCCTACATCAAGACCGTTTACGGCATGGGCTATCAATGGACGGGAGGCGAGGCAAAATGAAGGTTAAGAACCTCTCGGTAAAGCGGCTGTTTGGCCGGGTGGCAATGGGGCTTGTCCTCTCCATGTCCGGAATCACCATAGCCCTGTTTCTTGTGACAAAACAGATTGCGGTGCTGCTGACGGGCGGGGCGCTGCTGTTGTGCGCCCTTGTGGGGATTTTTGTACTGACGCAGGCGTTTGGAAAGCGGCTGTCGCAGTTTACCGCTGACCTGTGCCAGACCTTAGACCACATGATCGCCGGGAATGAAGCGCCCCAGCGCCCGGAGGACAGCGAAACCCAGCTTGCCAGAATCGGACACCGGCTGGCAAGGCTTTACCAGATCATGCAGGAGAACCGCCGCCGGGTGGACGAGGAACGGCAGGAGTTACAGACCCTTGTATCGGATATTTCCCATCAGGTGAAAACGCCGGTAAGCAATCTGAAAATGGCGACGGACACCCTGCTGGAAAAGCCTATGACCGAGGCAGAGCGCACCGACTTTATCCGGGGAATCCGCAGCCAGACGGATAAGCTGGACTTTCTCTTTCAGGCCCTTGTGAAAACCTCCCGGCTGGAAACGGGCGTGATCCAGTTGGATAAGAAACCGGGCCGCCTCTTTGATACCGTGGCGCAGGCCATGAGTGGGATCGTGTATGCAGCGGAGAAAAAGGAAATTGCCGTGTCCGTGGACTGCCCGGAGGATTTGGCCGTTTCCCATGACAGCAAGTGGACATCCGAAGCCCTCTTTAACCTGCTGGACAATGCGGTGAAGTACACCCCGGCAGGCGGGAAAATCGCTGTGTCGGTGGTGCTGTGGGAAATGTATGTGGAGATCAAAGTAGCCGACACCGGCAAGGGAATTTCCGAAAGCAATCAGGCCGCCATCTTCCGGCGCTTCTATCGTGAGGAAGAAGTACACGAACAGCAAGGTGTGGGTATTGGACTGTATCTGGCCCGCGAGATCGTAACGCGGCAGGGCGGCTATATCAAAGTGGTTTCGGAGCCGGGCAAGGGTTCGGAATTTTCCATTATGCTGCCTACAAAATAGAACGCGGCGGACGGCCATTTCCGGCTGCCCGCCGTAAATTTTTTTGAAATGTCCGAGCATTGTAACATTTCACCCCGATTTTCAATGAAATTTTTTGGCCGCTGTAACATTTCGCGGACATTTGGGTTTTACAATACCCTTATCAAATATGGAGGTGATACAACTATGACATGGCCTTTTGAGAACGATACAAGTGCCATTACAAAAAAGTTGGCAAAACGAAACTTAAAAGCAGATAAAAGTAGAAACATCCTCATTATCATTACGATTGCCTTAGCTACCTGCTTGATAATGACAACGACCTTGTATTTTTTTGCTTCGCAGCGAAAATCATTAAATGATGCGGCTGGGCGTTATCAAGCAATTATCAATGAAGTCGATAATGATACCATTACGAAATTAGTAAATGACGATAGGGTTCAAGTAGGTGTAAGTCATTTATTGGGTTTAGTATCTTATGGGGACTACAAATTAACCGTTCGTTCAATGGATGAAACACTAATGAAATTAGCAAAATATCCTGATTTAGAGGGAGAATTGCCCAAATCTACAAATGAAATTGCTATCACAAAGGCGTTTCTTGATAGAGCTGGATTGTCCAAATCCATAGGCGATACTATATCGTTAAATCTGGGAGATGGAGAAAAAGATTATACCTTATGTGGTATTTTGCCTGTCGAAAATTCAAATTATTCCGTATTCGTGTCGCAGTCTTATATTGAAAACAAGATCAGCGAACCGGCATCCTCCGCTTATATCCGTTTGAATGAATCTGATGGTTGGTCTAAGGCTGCTATACAAGCTGAATTATCAACATTGTGCAGAGAATTGGAAATACAGCCGGAGCAAATGCAGTTTTCAACATATTATTTTTCTCTCATTGAACAGAGAAGCAGTCAATATATCACTGTAATAGCATTTATCAGTCTTATTATCGCTTTGGCTTGTACTCTTGTTATTTACAGCCTGTTTTATGTGTCCATAGCCAGAAAAACAAAAGAATATGGAAAACTGCGGACAATAGGGGCAACTGGAAAACAAATGAAAAGAATCGTTTTTAGAGAGGGATTTCATCTTTCCAGAATTGGTATTCCGATTGGAATATTAGCCGGTGCAATAGCGGGATATGTCCTTGTCCCGCAAGGCTGGAACACTTTAATGGTATTTGTAATTGCCGCTGTCACAGCTCTGTTTGTGTATCTATGTGTTATGATTGCTGTAATTAAGCCAGCCAAAATTGCTGCTCATGTTACGCCTATTGAAGCAGTCCGTTATATGGCGGGCAATAATGATGTAATGTCCAACAGTACAAAAGTGTTACATCGTTCTCTATCCGCGAAAAATTTAGCATTCCTTAATTTTGCGAGGAACAGAAAGAAAACCGCTTTAACGATCCTGTCGTTAGGGGTATGTGGAATTTTGCTGATGGCAAGCTCTGCATATTTTAATTCCATTGATCCTTTAGCGATGGCGCGTAGGAGTTTTCCTTACGGAGAAATTCGCCTTGAATTAGGCGATTACGGGCCGCAGGCACATAACAGCGAACAATATTCAGAACTCCAAAAATCGAATCTGCTTACAGAAGATTTTAGAGAATCCATTTTGGACATAGATGGTGTGGAAGAAATAAAAGAATACCAAGGCACCGTTTTGAATGTTCGTATGCCAACGGGGGATATTGAACCGATTGTTTCAGACGCATATACGCCAAGCTCTCAAAAATTGCTTGAAGAATACTTGATTGATGGTACAGCAGATTTACAGGAACTAATCAATAATAATGGCATTATTATTGAAAATGGCCCACAGTGGAAAGAAACTTTTGGGTGGGATGCAGCGATTGGGGACGAACTTCTGATTGAAGTTGGCGGACAAACATTGGAAGTAAAAGTAATGGGAATTGTGGACACTAATATTCCGTATGGCGGATATGATACGCTATTTATTCCTTTAGAAATGCTGTCAAAGATCGTTCCTATTGAAAACCTCAATTATCAATTTATTGTAGATACAGATGACAGTAAATGGGCAGCCGCAAAGGATGAAATCCAAAAGATAATTCCACCGACTTCCAGCCTCTATGTTAGTACCTTGAATGATTGGGTAGAGGCATACAACGAAAAACTATTGAACTATCGTATGCCAGTCTACATTTTTGTGATGTTTATCGGGGTTTTTGGCATTATCAATCTGCTAAATACACTGATAACAAACATCTTGACACGGAAGCGAGAATTGGGTGTTTTGCAAGCGGTTGGTTTGAGCAGTAAACAGCTTTCAAAAATGTTATTGATAGAGGGCTTGTTCTATACATTAGGGGTGCTGCTTCTTTCCATATCATGCGGAACTCTTATCGGGTATCTTCTCTGCACTGTCTTTAGTGCAATGAGTATTTTTGGAAAAGTAAGCTATCATTTTCCGACAGTTGAAATGTTCAGTTATTTTATACTGATGCTTGCCGTCCAAATGCTTTTCTCGTATTTGGCAATTCGGCAGATAAAAAAACAATCTCTGGTAGATCAAATACGGGAATTGTCATAAGAATTTTTGAAATGTCCGAGCGTTGTAACATTTCACCCCGATTTTCAATGAAATTTTTTGGCCGCTGTAACATTTCGCGGACATTTGGGTTTTACAATGACCTTATCAACAAAAGCGAGGAGGCAACGCAATGGAACTGACCCCGACATTGATTTTGAATCTGGCGCTGCTGATCGTCCTACCCGTTGCCCTTGTGCTGGTGTTCCGGCAATGGCTGGCCCGGCACATCCGCTGGACGGTTGCCTTGACTGCTCTCTGTGATGTTCTCCTGTTTTGGAATGAACTGTTCTACTATGAGAGTTTCGGCCTGTTCGCTGTGCTGATTCTGGTACAGTTGGCAGCCACCGGCGCAGCAGCGTTCCGCATTTACAACAAACAAAGAAAGGATTGAATTTTATGAGCATTTTACAGACTATCGACCTGAAAAAGTATTACGGCACAGAGCCGAACATCACCCGCGCCCTTGACGGCGTGAACTTCTCCGTGGAGGACGGCGAGTTTGTGGCTGTTGTGGGAACCTCCGGCAGCGGCAAGTCCACCCTGCTTCACATGATGGGCGGGTTAGACACTCCCACCAGCGGAACCGTGATCGTCCGGGGCGAAGAACTGGCAAAGAAGAACGACGAACAGCTCACCATCTTCCGCCGCCGCAACATCGGCTTTATCTTCCAGAATTATAACCTTGTTCCCATCCTGAATGTGTATGAGAACATCGTCCTGCCGGTGGAGCTGGACGGGGACACGGTGGATCAGAAGTTTTTGGACGAGATCGTTCACCTGCTGGGGCTGGAAGATAAACTGAAAAATATGCCGAACAATCTTTCTGGCGGCCAGCAGCAGCGTGTGGCGATTGCCCGCGCCCTGATTACCAAACCGGCTATTGTGCTGGCCGACGAGCCGACCGGCAACCTTGACAGTAAGACCAGCGCCGAGGTGCTGGGGCTTATCAAGCGCACCAGTGCGGAGTTCCGGCAAACTGTTGTGATGATTACCCACAATAATGACATAGCCCGTCTTGCAGATCGGATTGTCCGCATTGAGGACGGAAAGATTGTGGAATAAGGAGGTGGCAGGCTATGACATGGCCTTTTGAAAATGATACCAGCGCCATTACAAAGAAGCTGGCAAAGAAAAGTTTGCAAAGCGAGAAGCGCCGGAATCTGATGGTAGTGATTGCCGTTGCGCTGGCGGCGTTTCTGATCTGCTTTACGGGAATTGTAGCTACTTCCCTGACACAAATGCAGCGCAATCAGGTTGTCGATACTTATGAGGCGGTCTGGCTGGGCGTAGAGGAAAACGACATTGAAACCCTGAAAGGACTGCCGGAGTTTGAGCGCGTAGGCGGCTACTATATGCTCGGTGAGGAACTTTCGGAACAGGGCTATCATGCCTCTTATGTATATAATGACGCAGAAATGATGGAGATTGGGCGCGACCAAATGAAGCTATTGGAGGGGAATCTGCCCCAAAAAGCAAATGAAGTTGTCGTAAGCGAATACTTTCTCTCCACCTATGGAAACAATGCCAAGATCGGGGACACTGTGACCTTAGATACCGAGAGTTTTCATGGTGATTATGTCGTTACCGGCATTATGGACAGCGTAAATGAAAAAGAAGCGAATACCTGCGCTATCATTCTTTCCAAAGCTGCCCTGACAGAATGGAAAGGGTTTGATCCGGCTGGGTATCGCGCCTATGTCCATTTCAAAAACAGCGACCAGTTGGGCGAGGAACTGATAACCTCTTATTGCAGGGAGATTGCAGAGGAATATCAGCTCCCTAATCCCAGCATGAACAACAAGTATTTTGCTTATGCTTCTAAATCCTTTGATTTTTTACCGATTGTTGGTGTGATTGTTATTGTTCTGATCGGCGGCTATATTGTGATCCAGAGTATCTTCCGTATCTCCATCAATGACAAAATCAGGAGCTACGGACAGCTTCGGACGATTGGTGCAACGCCAAAGCAAATCAAGCGGATTGTAAAGCGGGAGGGACGCAAACTCGGCAGTATCGGAATTTTGATTGGTACAGTGCTGGGTGTATGCTGCGGTTTTCTTCTGTTTTCCAAGGGATTTAACGCTGTTTCCTATGTCGTTATGGTTTCCCTGACACTCATAAGCAGTTGGATCATGGTGTCTATTTCCATCCGTAAGCCGGTGAAAATCGCGGCAGGGATTTCCCCCATTGAAGCCGTCCGTTTTACCCCGGTGCAAAAGGATATCCGCAGACGGAAAAAGAATATCAAGCTCAATCCTGTTTCAATGGGAATTGCGAATTTTAAGCGTGACCGCAAAAAGACAATCTCTATTATAGCGTCTTTGAGTTTGGGCGGAATTATCCTGCTTGTGGTATCTTCCATTGTTTTGCTGCGCTCCCCAGAGGCACTTGCAAGGCAGATTTATCCGTATGGTGACTATAAAATTTATTTACATTCCGAGTTGGCAGTAGAAGAAGCTATGGCAGCGGGAAATCCTTTGAATGAGAAATTGAAGCAGGAAATTTTGGCCATTGATGGTGTAACCGATGTGATTACAAAAAGGCAAAGCCTTCATATAAATTATCGTGCCAACGGAATTGATACGGCTGGTTGGTGTGATATACTGACTGAACAAAATTATTCTGCGGTTGAAGCTGCATTGATAGAGGGAACTATGCCAGCGGATGCACACAGCATCATAATTGATTCGGCAACAAGTAACCTTTATAATATAGGAGTAGGAGAAACCGTTAAACTTATCTCCGGGAAATCAACCATTCCTGTTACTATATCCGGGGTGTTTGACAACGCTAACATACCAACTGATGGACATGGAACAGTTCCCCTTGACTCTCCACTTGAATTTGCACCGGAAGCATTGTTCCATGAACTGCACCCAGAAATCACTTCTTTCGATTATTCATGGAGTATTGTAAGTGATCCGAAAAAAGCGGACGATGTAGAGTCTGAATTGAAAAATATTGTAGCCACTCATACTGATATTGCGTTAGAAAATATTGACACTATAATTGAGTATGAAAAAATGGTAAATTCTATTGTTTTTGGAAGTATGGAAGCGTTTTCGTGGGTGGTATTCCTCTTTGGCGTTATCAACCTGATTAACACAACACTATCTAACCAGATGTCCAGAAAGCAGGAAAACAGTGTTTTGCGTTCCATCGGCCTGACCCAAAAACAGCTATGTAAAATGAACATCTGTGAGGGGCTGTGCTATGCGTTCTTCGCAACATTGGCGACGCTGATCGTTGGGCTTCCGGCTTCCATCTTTGCTTGTAGCAAAGTTAGTGTAGGTGCTTTTGCCGGAAAGGTAGTGCCTTATCAATTCCCGGTTTTGGAAATGGGACTGTTCATTCTGGTATTGTTCGGAATGGAACTGATTTTGTCTGTATGGACAGTCCGCAGACAGAAAAAACAATCCCTGATTGAACAAATGCGGGCGATGGAATAACCGTATGGGATCGGCGGGGCAGCGTGTGCTGCCCCGCTTTTTCCGCCATTTCTCAAAAAAATTTTTGAAATGTCCGTGCTTTGTAACAATTCAGCCTGTTTTTCTGTCGAAATCAAAGGCACCTCGGACATTTGTGTAACATTTGTAGTTTATGCTTGTGGTAAATCAATATTGGGGGTGAGGACACATGAAAAAGATACTGCTGATCGACGACAGCGACACCTATACATGGTGCCTGCAAAAATACTTACAGCACCAGGGCTACCCGGTGAAAACGGCTTGTACGCTAAAAGAAGCGCGGGCCGCCATCCAAGAGGAAATGCCGCTGGTGGTCTGCTGTGATCTCGACCTGCCGGATGGTTCCGGCATGGAGCTGTTGGACGAGGTGCGGGCCGCAGACAAGAAACTGCCTTTTATTCTGGTGTCCTGCCATGACAAGGAGGACTACGAACAGGAGGCCAAGCGCCGGGGCGCGACGCTGTGCATGGACAAAATGAAAGGACTGTTGCTGCAAGATAAGCTGGTGGAATATGCCTACCGGCAGTTATCCGGCGAAAAGGCCCCGACTTTTCACAAGCTGCTCTTTGTCCATGCGGAAGATACCAGTGCCGAAGTGCTGCGGGCTGCTATGCTGCAAAAGGGCTTTGACCTGATTTTGATTCCCTCGATTGGGGAGGCCAAGCGCCGGATTTTTGAGGATAAGGAAATAGAACTGATCTTGTGTGATCTGGAACTGCCGGACGGCACAGCAATGGAGCTGTTTCATACGCTGCGGCGGGTGGCGGGGATGTTCCAAATGAAGAATCCCCCTGTCCGGCTTCTGCCGTTCTTTATCCTCACCGAGAACAACGACCTTGCCACGGAATATGAATACCAGCATGAGGGCGTGAACGACTATATCACCGCCCCGGTAAATATCCCGGAGCTGATCCGGCGGGTTTTGTTCTTTGTGGAATGAAAATTTTACGGAGGTGATGATATAATGGGACATTAGCTGTTTTTGATATAGAAGAATCCGGAAAGCAGATCGGAGAAAAGTTATTTCTGCTTCTTAACGAGGAACAAAAAAATGCTCTAATGCAATATATTTTGGAACAAGGAGTCTGTCATGGAACGGTATTCAATTCCTGTCACACTTCCTCCGCAGCAAAGAAGAATCCTCTAACAGAAATACAGGAAGGCGAGCTTTATCTATGCCTGGAGCACCGCACTGTCAGGGTTCGTGAACGGATTATCAACCTGACAAGTAAAGAGTTTGATATACTGGCATTGCTCATTGCCAATCCCAAACGTGTTTTTACTTACGAACTAATTACCGATTTGGTTTGGAAAGAGGATTGTGATTTCTATTCGAGAAAAGCCATTCATAATCATATAAGTAAGTTGCGTAAGAAATTGCGTTTTGAACCGGATCTTCCAAACTATATTGAGAGTGTCGCCGGGATTGGCTATAAATTTGAACACTTGTAAGCTAAAGCCATGAGATTTTTTATCTTGTGGCTTTAGTTTTTAATATTTATTTCCAAACACTTAATATGGGATGTTGTATTCTTCGAGCAAAAGAAATATAATAATCCATATTGGAGGGACACTATATGGACTACATGACTCTAAAAGAGACAAGCGAGAAATGGGGTATCTCTCCCCGAATGATTAACTACTATTGCACCGAGGGTCGCATCCCCGGCGCTGTGAAGATGGCCGGTGTTTGGCTGATACCAAAAGAGGCAGAAAGACCGGTTGATCGACGATATAAGAAAAAGTGAAAGGAGGCCCCTCTCTATGGCAAATATTTTAATCGTGGAAGATGAAAAAAATATGCAGAGCATTATTGCCGAGTATATGCAGCGAGGCGGCCACACCTGCTTTACGGCTGACGATGGCGTGGACGCACTAATGATCTTGAAAAACAATCCTATGGACTTAATGATACTGGATGTGATGATGCCCCACCTTGACGGTTTTTCCGTCTGCAAGATGGCAAGAGAAATGAGCAACCTCCCTATTATCATGCTAACTGCGAAAAGTGAGGAAGAAGATAAACTGAAAGGCTATGAGCTGGGAGCTGATGACTATATTACCAAACCATTCAGCCCAAAAGTGTTACTGGCAAAGGTGGGCGCTTTGCTGCGCCGTTCCTCTATCACACCTACCGATTCTGTGAACGCCGGAAAAATTACGATCATCCCCACATCTCATAAGGTCTTTGTAGATGGACAGGAAATCAATTTAACCCACAAGGAATATGAACTGCTGTATTTCTTCATGGGCAATCCCGGCCAGATATTCAGCAGAGAACAGCTTCTTAACCGGATTTGGGGCTACGACTTTGAGGGAACAACACGGACGGTCGATACCCATATCAAAACCTTGCGGCAGAAATTGGGCGATGAGGGCAAGCATATTGTCACCCTGATCCGTTCCGGCTACAAATTCGAGGTGAGCGTATGAAAATCAAGGAAAACATGAACATCTTTACCATACGGAAGAAGATCCTGCTGGCCTCCAAACTGATCGGCGTTGTCCTGATTATTTCTTATGTACTGTCCACCAAACTGCCGATGGACACAGATATTTCCTTTGTGATCTGGCTGGCTTTTGTGGTGGTTCTGGTCTGTGCCATTGACCTACTAATGGCTCGCTTTATCACAAAGCCGGTTTCGGAACTGAATGAAGCTGCCCGGAACATGGCAGAGCTTAATTTTTCCCATCCCTGCCATGTGGAAAGCCATGATGAATTTGGAGAACTTGCGGAGAGCCTGAACAAGATGGCTGAAAATCTGCAACAGGCGTTTTCTTCTCTGGAAGGTGCCAACCGGAAATTAGAGCAGGATGTTGAGCAGAAAAAAAGACTGCTTGCCGAGCGTAAAGAACTGGTGGACAACCTCTCCCATGAAATGAAAACTCCGCTGGGCGTGATCCGGGCCTATGCCGAGGGATTGCAAGACGAAACGGACGAAGCAAAACGGCAAAAGTATTCCGAGGTCATCATAACGGAAACAGAACGCATGAGCCGCTTAATCACTACGCTGCTTGATCTGTCTGCATTGGAAAATGGGGCTACCCAGCTCCGCCCGGAGCGGTTCGACTTTGTAGACTTTTTGGAAACGGTGGCAGGACGGCTGCTGATCGACACCCCGGACGCAGATTTTGTTTTGGAATATGAACTGCCGGAGCATCCTGTCTATGTCAATACAGACAAAGGGCGGATGGAACAGGTCTTGAATAATCTGATCGTCAATGCCAAACGAAATAACAGGCCGGGCGGGATTTTGAGATTGTCCCTGCTTGAAAAAGACGGCCTTTTGAACTTCTCTATCTTCAATCAGGGGGCGCCTATCCCGGAAGAAAGCCTGTCAAAGATATGGTCGAAATTTTATCGTGATAAAAATTCCAAATACAGCGGTTCCGGGCTGGGCCTTGCCATTGTTGCACAGGTCTTGTCCATGCAGTACCTACACTATGGCGCAGAAAATCAGCCGGGGGGCGTGGCCTTTTATTTCTCCCTCCCCACAGTAAAATAACAAATTCATATTCTCTCATAGGCTCTGGTTTCCAAATGGAGATCAGGGCCTTTTCTTCTGCCGGTAAGATTTCACACCAACTTCACAGCGACCTCACACCGACTTCAACGCATTTTCGTACCTTTATCCCACAAGGAGGGAATGACCCTCCAGATAAAGGAGGTAGCGATTATGTTTTTAGGTATGGAATGGTACTGGTGGCTTTTGATTGTTGTGGCGCTGGTGATCTGCATCCCGTTCAAGGTAAAGTTTATGAAATGGTGGAGCAAACGGGAACAGGAGAAGAAAAAGAACCAGATCGGAAAATGGGGTGATGAAGATGATCGAGGTTAAAAACCTGACTTTTTCCTACGGAAAGGATAAGCAGGCGTTACATGGCTTGAATTTTTCTGTGGCAGATGGGGAGATTTTCGGATTTTTGGGGCCGAATGGTTCCGGGAAGTCCACCACCCAAAAGATATTGACCGGCATCTTAAAAGGGCATGGCGGCGAGGTTTCCCTATTCGGAAAGGATTTGAGAACCGTGCAGACGCAGGAGTTTTTTCAGCAGATCGGCGTCCTGTTTGAGTTTCCTTATCTGTACGCTAATTTAAGCGCAGTGGATAATCTGAACTATTTTGCGTCCTTTTATCCCAAAGAACAACTGCGGGATGTAAAAGAACTGCTGGAAGAACTGGAATTTAAGAAAGACTTTCTCAATAAGCCGGTGTCCTCCTACTCCAAAGGGATGCGGCAGCGTGTAAGCATGGCGAGAGCTTTGATCAGCAATCCGAAACTTTTATTTCTGGACGAACCCACCAGCGGCCTTGATCCCGCCGGCGCTGTCCTTTTTAGAAAAATCATCGAGGAAGAACGGCAAAAAGGCACAACGGTATTTCTCACAACACACAATATGCTGGACGCTGACCTACTCTGTGACCGTGTAGCGTTTATCACGAATGGAAATATCGTTGCGCTGGACACGCCCCAAAATCTGAAAGAGAAAAACAGCAATCACCGCATTGTGGTTTCCTATCTTTATCAGGGCAAGCGAAAGGAGCAGACCATAGAAGCGCCTGAACTGAAAGCCGGTATTCCTTTCGCCTATGATGAAATCATCAGCATCCATTCGCAGGAGCCGACACTGGAAGATGTCTTTATCCAGTACACGGGAAGGGGGCTGTCTTAATGTGGAAAAGCCTTTGTTCTCTGTTCAAAAAAGACTGCCGGATGATGATGTCCGGGAAATTCTTTCTGGTGGCGCTGGGTTCCCTTGTTTTATACACGCTGTTCATCAATTTCGGCTATGTGAAATTCATGGACGCCCAGCTCTACAATGTGTATCTGTATGATCCGGCTGGGATGCAGACAGAGGTTTCCTCCCTCGTTCGGCCCGTGTCCTCTTTGGAAGAACTGAATAATGCCCTTGCCAGTGATACGAACGGTGTCGGGATTGACGCCAGCGGAAAGACACCCCATGTTCTGTTCTATGCGGCCACCGAAAAAGCAGACAGACACAGAACAGACTATGCGTTGTCCCTGCTTTCCCCAGATGGGAATGATACAGCAAAAACCGTCGGCAGCAACAGCCCTGAAATGAAGCAGCGCCGGGAGATCACCTGTGAACTTCTCTTTATTGAGATTGTAGCCGTTGGATTTTTGGGGATTGCTTCGGTGCTGTTTAAGGAAAAGCAGATGGGAGTGATCCGCGTCCATGCCATTATGCCGCTGCATAAGAGCCTGTTTGTATGCTCCAAAATCATGCTCTTTCTGATTACCGATCTGGTTTTTGCGGCCTTAATGGTTCTGTTCAATGTGGGGTTGGACGGGATGTCGGTTTTGCCTGCGGTGCTGGTGCAGACCGCTATCCTCTCCTTGATTATGGCACTGGCAGGCTTCGGCTGTACCATGCTTCTGCGGGACTTTAAGCAATTTTCACTGGCGTATCTGGTAATTGCGCTCTTTGCGGCTACGCCGGTATTTCTAGCGGCAAATACTTCCGTAAAGATGGCGTGGATCGATTACCACCCGTTTTACCATGTATATATGGGACTGAAAAACGCCTTTTTCGGTGTCCCGACTACAAACCCGGTCTACTATGCCGGTGCGATAGGCGCAATCATTTTACTCTTTCTCCTTGTAGAAGCTGCGTTCCGCAAGGAAATGGGAAAGGAGGGCTGACCATGAAAGGACTGCTCTATCAACTGAAAAGTGTCCGAAAAGACAAGTTCTGTATCATGTCATTTCTCCTGCCTATCGTGGTCGCTGTGGCATTGAATTTTGTCGGCTCCATTGACCTTTCTTCATTGGGGGAATTTCATTTTGGAGTAACGGCAAAGGCCACCACTTCGGAAGTCAACACATGGCTGGAACGATATGGTACTGTCACAGTTTATCCCACACAGGAAGAACTGATTGAGGCCATCAATGAACCGTCAACAAACCTGATTGGTGTGGAAATGTCTAACGGCAGCATCCAGACAATCCTTTCCGGCGATGAACTGGATATGTTTCAGCAGACAGCCAACACGCTCCCGGCTCTTTACGAGCAGAGGGAATGGGCGGCACAGGCCAGTGTGCAGGTATTGGAGCGCCCGGATATGATGGCGGGTTATCAGAATATCTTTATTGCCATTACGCTGATCGTGGCAATGTTCATGGGCTGTACCTTTAATGCCATGAACATTATTTCCGAAAAAGAGGATGGCGTTGCGCTGATCAATGAAATCCTGCCTATGACGCACAGGCAGTACATGATGCAGAAAATCTTTGTGGGTTTTGTATTCGGCTGCCTGTCCGCTATTCTTACGGCGGCCATCTGCTTCCGGCTCTCTTTCACAGGGGCGGCGGTCATGCTGGCATTGATCGTCCTTTCCGCATTTGTGTCGGCTCTGATCGGTTTGTTTGTAGGCAAACTCTCCGATGGCATGATGGTAGGCGTGGTCTATATTAAAATCGTGATGATCGTATTTATGGCAGTTCCAATCCTGAATTATCTGGTCGGTGCAGGAAACAAAGTCCTTTCCTACATTTGCTATCTGATTCCGTCCAGCGCCACCTTTGAGGGCATTATGGATTTGGCAAATGGAACTGCATCAACAGCGGTTAAGGACATCGTTATTCTCACTCTCCATTGTGTTCTTTGGTTCTTGTTTTATCTGCTTGTATCTAAGCGACAGAAAAAACATATTTAACAAAACTATTATTCTTGGGTATATTAGCACTTCTATGTAACGTTAAGATACAAATGGTTTAAGGATGGTGATGTGATGGGACATTAGCTGTTTTGGATATAGAAGAATCTGGAAAGCAGATTGGAGAAAAGTTATTCTTACTTCTTGACGAGGAACAAAAGAATGCTCTGATGCAATATATTTTAGAACAAGAAGTCTGTCATGGATCGGCACTCATTTCCTGTCACACTTCTTCCATAATAGAGAAAAATCCTCTGACAGAAATACAAGAAGGCGAGCTTTATCTATGCCTGGAACATCGTACTGTTAGGGTTCGTGAACGGATTATCAACCTGACAAGTAAAGAGTTTGATATACTGGCATTGCTCATTGCCAATCCCAAACGTGTTTTTACTTACGAACTGATTACCGATTTGGTTTGGAAAGAGGATTGTGATTTCTATTCGAGAAAAGCGATTCATAATCATATAAGTAAGCTGCGTAAGAAGTTGCGCTTTGAACCAGATCTTCCAAACTATATTGAGAGTGTCGCCGGAATCGGCTATAAATTTGAACATTTGTAAGCTAAAGCCACGAGATTTTCTTGTGGCTTTAATTAACATCCACTTCCGAACGCTTAATATTGAAGGTTGTATTATTCGAGCTAAAGAACTATAATAGATTCTATGGAGGTGCGATATGGAATATATGACATTAAAAGAGGCCGCCGAGAAGTGGGGCGTGACACCTCGTAGAGTAAATTATTATTGTGCTGGTGAACGTATTTCTGGAGCAGTAAAGATGGCCGGTATTTGGCTGATTCCCAAAACTGCAGAAAAGCCGATTGATGGTCGGACAAAACAAGGGAGAGAATTGCGCCATGAATAAAATTTTGATTATAGATGATGACAGAGAACTGTGCGCTTTGATTAAACACAGCGTACAATCAGAACATATAGAAGCCGATTTTTGTAATACCGGAAAAGAGGGCTTGCAGAAATTAAAAGAGCAAGAATACCAGCTTGTGGTGCTAGATGTGATGATGCCCGGTATGGATGGCTTTGAAACGCTGGAAGAAATCCGCAAAGAGAACAGCCTGCCGATTTTGATGTTCACATCCAAAAATGACAGCGCTTCTAAAGTGCGGGGCTTACGGGCCGGAGCGGACGATTATCTAACAAAGCCGTTTGATATGGACGAACTGATTGCCCGTATTGCGTCCCTCATTCGCCGCTACACCCGCTTTAATCAGCAAACGGGAACTATGCAAAAACTGGATTTTGATGGGTTGCAAATTGACCTTGAAAATCGTTCTGTTACGACGGAAACCGGCACTTTTGAACTTCCACCAAAGGAATTTGATCTGCTCCTGTACTGTGCAAAACATCAAGGAAAAATTTTGACAAAACAGCAGATTTATGAGGAAGTTTGGGGCGAAGAATATTTCTATGATGACAGCAACATTATGGCGATCATCAGCCGGCTTCGTAAAAAATTAGAAGTCAATCCTTCCAGTCCAAAGTATATTCAAACGGTCAAAGGGATTGGCTACCGCTTTAATAAGGAGGTATAGCTGGTATGAAGATCATCGTTTTCCTGTCCGTTGTGATTGCTATTGTAGCTGTGCTAACCTCCATCCTTCTCATTCGTCGCGTAAAAAAGCAAATAGCAGAAATGACCGATGCGCTGGTTGATGTGAAAAATGGAAATGGCAATCGGCGTATTTTGTCTGCAACAAATGAACTGATAGCACCTCTTGCCTATGAAATCAATGAGATCGTTGTGTCCTATGAAAGCAGACTTTCGATTGTCCGGCAGGCAGAGGAAACCAACCGCCAGCTTATGACGAGCCTTTCCCACGATGTTCGGACACCCCTTACAACCCTCATCGGCTATCTTGACGCTGCACATAAAGGGCTTGTTACAGGGAAAGACCGGGATGATTATATCGAAATCGCCCGCCGGAAAGCCCATGATTTGAAAGAATATATTGATGTACTCTTTGACTGGTTCAAGTTAAATTCCAACGAGTTTGCTTTGGAAATCCATCCTATTGAGGCCGCAGAGCTGACAAGAAATATCCTGATCGACTGGATACCGATTTTTGAAGATAAGCAGGTCGATTATGACATTGATATTCTCGAACAGCCTGTCCGGGTAAGATTGGATACGGACAGCTATATGAGGATTATCAATAATCTCATTCAAAATGTAATCGCTCACAGCCATGCGGACAAAATTAAAATTGCCCTGTCAAAGCAAGGAAATAACATGAGGCTGCTGCTGGCGGATAATGGTGTAGGAATTGAGAAAGAAGATTTGAAACACATTTTTGAACGGCTTTATAAGTGTGATAAAGGTCGGTCTGAAAAAGGCAGCGGTCTTGGTCTTTCTATTGTCCATCAGCTTGTAGAAAAGATGGGTGGAAGCATAACAGTTGAAAGTTTGCCGGGAAAAGGAACTGAATTTATGTTGTTTTTTCCTTTGGAAATTTAAGTGGGTTCCCGTCTTTATGGCGGGAACCTTTGTCATTTTGCCGGATTTCAAATTGCAAGGTTAATGCAAGGTTGCGGCAAGGTTAATGCAAGGTTGGCGTGATAGAATACTTTACAGAACAGGAGGTTTTGAATATGGACACAAATTACATCATTGAAACGAAAAATCTGACGAAGCAATACGGTTCACAAAAGAGTGTGGCTGACTTAAATATCCATGTGATGCGTGGGAGAATTTATGGTCTGCTGGGCAGAAACGGAGCCGGAAAAACTACTACCATGAAAATGCTGTTGGGCTTAACAAATCCGACTTCCGGGGAGGTCAAAATCTGGGGAAAACCCTTGCAGGGGAATGAAAAGAAATTGCTGCCCCGTATCGGCAGCTTGATTGAGTCCCCCGGTTTTTATCCAAATCTGACCGGCACAGAGAACTTGCGTATCTTTGCTACTCTGCGGGGCGTACCAAACAATCATGCCATCAAAGACGCTCTGGATTTGGTAGGACTGCCCTACAAAGATAAAAAGCTCTTTTCACAGTATTCTCTTGGTATGAAGCAGCGGCTTGCCATCGCCCTTGCCGTTATGCACGATCCAGAACTTTTGATTTTGGATGAGCCGATCAACGGTCTTGATCCCATCGGTATTGCGGAGGTACGCTCCTTTATTCGGGAGCTTTGCGACGCAAAGGGAAAAACGATTTTGATTTCCAGTCACATTCTTTCGGAGATTTCCTTGCTGGCTGACGATATTGGAATTATCGACCACGGTGCATTGCTGGAAGAAGAAAGTCTTGCTGAGCTGGAGCAAAAAAGCAGTAAGCATATCCGGTTTACGCTCTCTGATACTGCACAGGCGGCAAGAATTTTGGAACGCAATTTCCGTGAAAACCATTTCTCTATACAGGATGACCACAATCTGCGCCTGCACAACCTTGATCTACCTGTGGGGAAAATTGTAACTGCCTTTGTTGAAAATGGATTGGAGGTATCGGAGGCGCATACTTGTGAAGAAAGTCTTGAAGATTACTTCAAGCGTGTGACGGGAGGCGAGGGAATTGCTTAAACTGATCAAATGCGAATTTTGGAAATTAAAGCGAAAAAGATTATTATACGCACTGATGTCATTATCGTTATTTTTTCCGTTGATTTTGGCATATATGGCAAAGGCGGGAACAGGTGCAGATACAACGGAACATTATCTTCAAACCCGATTTGATTATGTTTATACAATGATGTTGGGATATGGATTGGTTTTTTTGCTTCCATGTCTAATTGGTATCATTGCCGCTATTTTGTTTTTTATAGAAAGAGATTGCGATACTTCCAAAAACCTTAGAACAATTCCTGTTACAAATACACAACTCATTATGGCAAAAATTTCTATGCTCTTTATTTTTAGCATTGCGTTTTGTCTGACAAGCACATTATCTGTTGCGTTGTTTTGTAAACTGTTTCATGTAGGAATGGTTTATGGTATGACTTATAAGATATTTATGAGCCTTATTTTTGGAGTTCTTATCGTAGCAGCTTCTTTGCCGATTGTATTTTTAATTATTTGTTTTAACAAAAGTTTTTTGCTTTCTATCCTGCTTGCGTTTTTTTATTCTATTTTTAACTGGGGCATACTGGGGACGATTGGAACATCTATAAGTGCTGCAAAAATTACTTTCTTAAATTCTTTCCCAGTTATATGTGTTATGAACTGGACAAGCGGCTTAATGATGGATCATTTGCAAAAAGACAATCTTTTGCCGGAAGCCTATGCGATTGTACCAACCACCTTCCATACAATTTTTATTCTGGCAATTACTGTTATACTTTCGTTGTGGTTGATCATTCGCTTTTATAAAAAATGGACGAGGTAAATGATATGGGAAAGATAATAAAAACGGAATTTTTAAAACTAAAACGCTATTCTGTAATAAAAGCCGGAATTATTATGACAGTGCTTTCGCCGCTGCTGTCACTGTTTTATTCCACAGCCAACGGTGGACAGACATGGACATTTGACTATTTTATGCAGCAAGTTATGATTAGTAACTGTACCTTGTTTTTTCCGATTATCATTGCACTGATAGCAGGTTATATTATAACAAGGGAATATACAGACGATACGATGAAGAATATATCAACAATTCCTATTTCATATAAACAGTTACTTTCAGGAAAACTACTTGTCCTATTGTTGTTGACAATCTGCTTTAGCTTTATAGGATGCGTGCTAGCATTAGTAATCAATGTTATTGCTGGATTTCCAGGAGTGCATTTTGGCAATCTGCTCAATATGTTTATTCGTGTTACCGGAGCAAATTTAGGAATTTACATTTCAGTTTTGCCGATTATTTTACTATTCTGTTGTTCGGTAAACAATTTTTTGGGTGGGGTTGCGTTAGCATTTGTGTATGGATATTTCGGAACTTTTGAAGGAACACTGTTAAATTATTATCCGATTAAAGCAAGCATGATTTTAGTAGACCCTACTTGTGGTGCGGAATATGGTTATACTTATCACATTTTCCCTGCTTTCATCACAATAGTTTTGACTTTCTTGATTTCTGTGATTATTCTTGCAAATAAAAAGAAAGAACCCAGCACATTGACTGTCACTAAGAAGAAAAAAGTAGTTAGAAAAAAGGGATGGTGACGTGATGGGACATTAGCTGTTTTTGATATAGAAGAATCCGGCAAACAGATTGGCGAAAAGTTATTTCTGCTTCTTAACGAGGAACAAAAGAATGCTCTAATGCAATATATTTTGGAGCAAGGAGTCTGTCATGGAACCAGGTGCCATTGTTGTTCTTGTAAATTGCCATTCCTAATTCCTCCCATCATTTGATCTGGTTCCGTAGAACTGTTCGTAAAAATATTTGCGGTCAACTTTTCCAGCGATTGTCTGACATCCCATTGCCTGTAATTCTCTGTTGAGTCGCTTCATCAGCTTATAAGCGTAGGATTCTGACACTTCGAGGACTTCCATGACCTCTTTTACATTCATAAACATTTTACTCATTGTAAATCCCTCCTTTGTTTGTCACTATACATTTCTGTATAGCTCGTATGATACTATACTTTTTTGTATTGGTCAAGCGTTTTCAGCGTAAACTTCTATACTTTTTTGTATGGTTTTTTCTTGTCTGTACTATACAGATATGCTATACTCAACCTATCAAGAAAAAGACAGGAGATGTAAAACTATGGCAATAGGAGAAAGAATCCACCATTTTCGACTTCTGCGTGGATTCACGCAGAAATATTTAGGGCAACAACTCGGATTCAGCGAATCACAGGCTGATGTCCGTATTGCACAGTATGAAAAAGGTGCCCGCAGTCCAAAAGAAAACTATCTGAATGCACTGGCTGATATTTTTGAGGTCTCTCCGCATGCACTGGCTGTCCCGGATATTGACAGCTATGTAGGACTTATGCATACTTTATTTGCATTAGAAGACCTTTACGGACTTCATATTGGTGAGATTGATGGAGAACTCTGCCTCCGGCTGGACAAATCCAAAGGAACCACCTACCTTTCTATGTTTGATATGTTCCATGCATGGCAGGAACAAGCTGAAAAGCTAAAATCCGGAGAAATCACTCAGGAAGAATATGACCAGTGGCGGTATAATTATCCAAAAAACTGCAAATAAAAACCAACGAAAAAAGGCCTTACCAAATTGATTTCACTCAATTCAGTAAGACCTTTTTGTTGGTTTCACACATATTACCTGATAACCACAAGATTCCGGATAAATAATGCCAAAATCTCTCGTGTTATTATTTTGTTATCAAATAGAACTTTATCTGCTCGGAAACGCCCTGTTTATAAGGCTTTCCAGAAATTTTTAATTATTCAAACTCTACAAAGACTAACGCTTTTTGTTTAGGAATTATTCTCTGTAATGTTTCTCGTTCTTTTGATTATTTGATATATCCATATTATCCTGCCTATACGAGCTAATGTTATCATTTTGTTATCGGCATTGATAACACCTACTCGATAACTGTGGATAATAACTATATGTAGCATGTCAAATTATAAGCTATTTTGCTTAGAGATTCAACACAAAACTGAAATTTTACTTTTCCTTATATTCATCTGGTATTGCTATTTGAAATGTTTCACACAACAGCATCACATCATGCACATCATTTTTATCGTGTTCATATCCCAAATGAAGCATTACCTGACTCAATGGTTCAATACAAGAAACAGTTATATCTCCAACTTTTCCAATACCGGAAAAAGTTTTTGATGGAAATATATCTCCCTCATAAACAATTCCGTCATCTGTAAATTCAAAACAATGTAAATCAATGATTCTTTGTTTATCATCTTTCCAGACAGTATGACCATCCGTTGTATAATCAGTATTTACTTCCTCAAATCCATGCTGCTTAATCACATAAATATAATCATGATAATGTTTCAGTTCAACAAACAAATCAATATCATTGTGTATTCTTGATTCTCTTTTAAGAAGTGCATCAACACCCCATCCGCCATCTAAATATACTTTAATTTCGTTTTGCAAAGCATATTTTATAATTTCACATGCATCTTCTGTACGTACCATAATCTATCCTCCAAATTCAAATCTTTGTATGCTTTCCAACTCACTAAAAGCCTGAAATTTGTCAGTCTTTCATCCTTTTTGTTATCAATCACCAATTAGCTGTAATCCATTAGGATTTAGCTGATATATTTTATCGCACACCTCTTCAATATACTTTCTATCGTGAGAAATGCTAATGACAGCCCCCGGAAATTCTCGGAGCATTTTTCTTATTACCGGACCGGACAATGGTGAAAAATTTCTTGTCGGTTCATCCAGAATAAGAACATTTGCACCACTTAAGCTCATCCTCAAGAGAAGCACTTTCGCCTTTTGTCCGCCTGATAACTCCCGAATCGGATGCTCCATTTCATCTGGTGTGTATTTAAGTGAACCAAGGTATGTTCTAATTCTTGTACGCTCTTCTTTATCTCCTGTTTTATCAAGGTAATCAACCGGTGTAACATCCAAATCCAGCAGGTCTTCATAAGTTTGAGGCATATATTCTGCTTTAATGTCATTCCGATTTAGGAGTTCTTCCGCTATCTTTTTTAGAAGAGTCGTTTTTCCTGCCCCGTTGGCTCCTATCATACAGATTTTTTCTGAACCTTTTATTTTTAAATGAATTCCTTCTGCTAAAATTCTTTTGCCATCCGGAGTCACAAGCTTTGAAAGTTCATATTCTATGACCGTTTTTCCTGCGGGAATGTGTGAGTTTTCATCCCCTAATTTGACAAAGATTGCTTCTTCCTGTTCCGGCATCTGAGTCATATTTTCATCTTCTTTTTCAAATCTTCGTTCCATTGCCTTAACCGTATGCATTTTGTCCTTTAAGTTTTTGGCAACAGACGGTGCTTGTCTGGTACAACTTCTTAATGCACCTTGTACACTCTGCATAACTCTTTGATATTTTTCATCGCGAATCTTTTTCTCCCTACGGTCACTCAGTGCCCGCTGTTTTTGGATTTCAAATTTATGAAGCCGTTCTTCCACATAGCGTCTATAGGGAAGCTTTGCCACGGTATATCTCGCCTTTGTTTTTCGTATAATCTGCTCGATATGTATCACCATGTTGGCAGTACGCTCTATCAGCGTTTCATCGTGTGAAATAAAAAGCACAATGTGCTTCCAGTCATTTATGATTTTTTCCAGTAATGTAAGCGTCGCAATGTCGATGTCATTGGAAGGTTCGTCCAACAACAGCACAGAAACATCGCGAATGAAAAGCCTCATAAGTTGTGTCTTGACTTTTTCGCCTCCTGAAAGACTACCCATTGTCTGGTTACTGTAGAAAAAATCATTTTTCATTCCAAATTTTCCCGCAATAACAGACAATTCTTTAGGCGTTTTCTCCCAGAATATTTCCTCTTCAGAAAAATATTCGTATATTGTTTTTTCCTTATCTTCATCGAGCATCTCCTGCGGAAGATAACCAAGACGTTCGTGTCCCATTATCCTTTCCCCATCTGCTTCTATATAGTTTTCTACAAGCGACGGATTGTATATCCACTTCATTAATGTCGATTTCCCATTTCCCTCTTCTCCAATAATAACTGCCTTATCTCCATCATTTAGCACAAGGTTGAAATCATTAAGAATTATTCTCAGGTCTTTTTTATGTGTTAAATTTAATTTTTTTATCTGCAACATTAAAGTTTCTCCTTTTCGAAGTCTGAGCCAATTATTATTTTGAACACACAAAAACGAGTCTTTTTTGCATACGCAAAAATAGACTCGCTAAATAGCCCCTTATTTCTTTTCCAAAAGGAAAACAAAGGAAATGCCTCTTGCGATAATCCAACTTAAGCGTACACAAAACAAACCTATTCTCTACAGGCTCAATAACTATATGTGTCTTACTTAAATCAAATTATCTATTAATCATTTCCTCACCTTACACAAAATGTGCCTTTCTTTCTTCTAATGGCAATACTATCATACTGTATTTTTTGTGTCAATACATTTCACCTTATGGAAGTGCAAATTAAAATTTTCACTTCCTAATTATACATCCAACCATTACGAAATTCAATCTTTCACAACCTCTTTACAACCACAACCACAGCACTCCAGCAAACGCAGGAGCACCATACCGTAAAACGCTTATGTGTAAATCAACTCCGTTCCTACAACTTCCCTCACACAAGCCTGAATATTATTCATTCTTCCAATCCATTCGTAGGGATTATCTTTCTTTAATTGTTCCGTCACATCTTGTCTGTCGGCATATTCCTTTACCAGTCGAAGAAACATATCCTCTGCTTGCTTATCGACTTCTGCAAGATAACTATGCAGCTTTCCGCTTGTCAGCAGGTTCATATATAACACTTTATAGTGTTCCTTTAAATGCCTTGCATGTCGTTTCCCCCATAAACCAATCGGCTCTATTTCTTCTTCGGCTGGTACTGTGATGTTCGGCAATAAATAATCACCCACCTGTCTATAAGTTCCGCCCATTTCTTCAAAAATTGTCTTTGTCATTTTCCTTTTCCTCCTGTGATTTTTGTCTATCGTGATCGTGTATTATCACGCTTGCGACCTTTAACTGTTCTTGCCTGCTCCAACAAATCATCTATCTGTTTGCGACCAAAAACCTTACGGAGCAGGCTGTAATCTTTATTTTCTGCTTTTAGGATTTTGTTTTCTTCGGTCAATCTTTCATTGACTTTCTCCAAACGCTGATTGGTGCGGTATAACTGTGCATTCGCTGTATTCAGCCTATGATAGTTGTCCCACCCCTCAAAGCAGCGGGCAAGCACCGTTTTGACAAGTTGCTTCAATTTCCTTACAACCGGCTCTGCCATTTTGGTTTTATATGCCTTTGCAGTCATAAATTTCTCTGGTTCTGGCAACTGATATTTCGGTGCAGTATCAAGCTCTATTTCAAGATTTGACAGCTCGTCTTTTGCCTTATCATAGTTCAATACTCGTTCCGACAACACATCAAATTCAATCTGTTTCTGCTCGATTTTCGCACCTAATGCCGCCACTTCTTTTTCTCTTTCCTGCTTTTTATAATCCAAAACAGAAAGATGTTTTTCGTGTGTGCCTAAATGTTCCCACTCAATCCCATAACGTTCCATCACCGCCGCAAGCTGTTCTTTTTCGGACTGTATCCATTGCGACCACTCCGTATCGCCACGACTGCCGCCCTTAAAACCTTGCGTTGCAAGAGCCTGCTTTAGTGACACTCTTGTATCAAGTCCACGCTTGCTGCCTGTGGTAAAAGGTACAAAATCTATGTGCAGATGTGGTGTAGCTTCATCCATATGCAGATGAGCCGAGAACACCCGAAGCTGTGGATTTCGCTCCTGAAAACCCTGATAGTATTCATCTAAAATCTGCTTTGCCAGTTCTCCGTTTTCCGTATCGGCGTTCATATTTCCCTTACCGCCCACCTGTAAAATGATTTCGTGGAACGGTTTTTCCTGCTTGGAACTTCGGATTTTTTCATAATAATCTTTTATCTTTCGGTCTGACCTTATCTGCTTGGCATTGTATCTTTCCAATGCTTCATCAAACAATTCGTGATAAACTGTCTTTATATTTTCATTGCAGTAGTCGATATTGAGATGAGTACGAGTTCCGTCTACATTTTCTGCTCGGAACTTTCGGCTATTGTGATTGACCGAGCCTTTACCGACCATTGCACTTATCGTTCTCTGCATTTTTTCATCTCCCATCTGTAAATTTCAACATTCTCAGGTTTTGTTACTTTTGTCAAAAGTAACGCAAAAGCACTTTTGACGGGTACACCCATCAAAAATGCGACCTGTAAACAGGTTTTGCGTTCTCCGAAGGCTCTCCGAGGGGTGAGCGTGTGCCGGTGGCACACACGCCTGCGAACCGACCGAGCCAGCAGGCGAGACCAAAGAGCCGCCTTTGAAAAGGCACTCTCTGCACACTCCCCTAAACTTTATCCGGTGTCAAAGTGTGACGATGGTGACAATGTTTTTCACAGCGTGCTGCTCTCAAAAACATTGACACCTTTGACACCGTTTGTCACGCCGTCTGCTCGGTTTCTTTCCAAAGTGAAACCTTTCTTCCGTCGTGTGTGCGGCTGTTCTGATAACGGATACCGTAATCACGAAACAGCCTGCTTGCGTTGATACTGAGCCTTAAAGAAAGTACATTCGGCTTTATATCCACCGCAAGCCTTTCGCAAAGTTCCGAAGCAGTTCCTTCCCATCTGTCACTTTCCGAAAAGAGCGTATCCGCTATCTTCTCAAGCAGAGGTTCGGGCGGTTCTTTCCACATCTCCGTTTCCGATTTTGCAAAGTTCCACACCAATCGCTCGCTGTCCCTTACAAGATGGATTTTCATATCCTGCTGGTCTCTGCCAGCAACATCAAGTGTGGCATTGTTGGAAGTACGCTTGTCCTTACTGAGAACAAATGCACCGTCTGCCGCACCCATCAGACCATTCGTGCCTGAAATCATATCGAATATATCTTCCGATTTTTGTTTGCGTGTATGATGAACAATAAGCATTGAAACCTTGTAACTGTCTGCCAACGCTTTCAGCCTTGCCACAACATCATAATCACTTGCGTAGCTGTAATCTGCTCCGCCTGCTTCACGCACACGCTTTAAGGTGTCTATGATAATCAAGCCTGTGTCTGGGTGTTCCCTCATAAACCCTCTTATCTGTTCTTCCAGTCCGCCATTGACCGTTTTACATTCCGTTGCGAAATACAGATTGCCTGTCTCCTTTGCACCGAACATCTGAAACAATCGCTTCTGCAAACGTGGGTAATCATCTTCAAGGGCAAAATAAAGCACCGTTGCCTTACGCACCTTATACTCCCAAAGCGGTGTGCCTGTGCTGATATGATAGGCAAGCTGTGCCATCATAAAGCTCTTTCCCACTTTCGGGGAACCTACGAAAAGGTAAGTTCCCCTTTGGAGCAGACCGTCGATAAGTGGTGTCTGAACCTCAAACACCGTATCATACAGCGTTGTCATTGATACTGTTTTCAGATAGGAAGGGTCTAACTGTCTGAGTATTTCCCTTTGCATTTCTTCAAAAGATTGCTCGTACCCCTTGAAATCCGTATCCTGATTGACTATACTATTGTCAGTACATTTGGAAAGTGACTGTTCCGCATCTGTTGCCGCAGATACATTTGGAATAGTCATTTCTTTTTTATTCTCCATTCGCATCCTCTCCTTTCAAACCGCCGAGAATAATGGAAATCAGTTCTATTACACTCAGCAGTTCATCATCCACACCTTTTCCTGCTTCAATCCTTTTCAGTTCCGCAAGGACTGTGGCAAATTCCGTTTTCAACGCCTTATACACTCTCGGATTGCCCTGTACCACCACATCCTGATTTAAGCAACGGCGGTAACAATACTCCTGTTTTGGCAATCCTGATAGAGCTACAGCTCTGTTAATGAGTTCGTTTTCTTCGGGCGATACTCGAAACCCTACTGTGATATTCCTCCAACGATTTTTGTTATCTCTGTTCTTAGCTGACATTTTCAAAATCTCCTTTCCCTAAATCATCTAATTTTTCTGCCATCTCAATCTGCTTTGACGGAAAGAGGTGTGCGTACTGATAAGTAATATCAATACTTTCGTGACCAACTCGGTCAGCAATCGCCACCGCAGAAAAGCCCATATCAATCAAGAGTGAAATGTGGCTGTGACGGAGATCGTGAATGCGGATACGCTTCACGCCTGCCGCCTTTGCCCCTCTGTCCATCTCGTGATGAAGATAGCTTTTCGTCACCGTAAAGATACGGTCTTTCTTCTTCAATCCGTAAAGCATACCGAGATATTCTTTCATTTCCTCACACAGAAACTTCGGCATTTTAATCGTGCGGTTGCTCTTTTTCGTTTTCGGAGAAGTAATCACATCCTGCCCTTTCAAACGCTGATAGGATTTATTGATTGTGACTGTTTCCTTATCAAAGTTGAAATCTGCCGGAGTCAAAGCTAACAGCTCGCCCTCTCGGATACCGCACCAGTAAAGCATTTCAAACGCATAAAAGGAAACAGGCTTGTCCATCATCTCAAAAGAGAATTTCTTGTATTCTTCCTTTGTCCAGAACAGCATTTCCTTGTGTTCCTCACGTCCCATATTTCCCACCTTTGCCGCAGGATTGGAACGCAGTTCATAGTAGCGGACAGCGTGATTGAAAATGGCGGACAACTGATTGTGCAGCGTTTTCAGATACGTCTGTGAATAAGGCTTTTTCTTCTCATCACGATAGGCAAGCATTTCATTCTGCCAAGTAATAATCTCCTTTGTGGAAATCTCGCTGATTTTCAGTTTCCCGAAATACGGAAGTATCTTTGTGCGTATGATATGCTCTTTGGTAAGCCACGTGTTTTCCTTCAAACGGTTCTTCACATCATTGATATAAAGCTCCGTAAAGGCTTCAAAACTCATATCAAGGTCTGAAGAAGTCTGCAATTTGAACATTCTTTCCCATTCCTGTGCTTCTCGTTTGGTAGCAAAGCCACGCTTGCATTTCTGCTTGCGTTCCCCTTTCCAGTTCACATACCTTGCCATCACATACCAAGTACCGTTATCTTCATTCTTAAATACCGGCATTTACATTTCCCCCTTTCCTGCTCCGTAGAGCCTTTCGTAAAAATACTGGCGATTTACACGCCCTGCAATCGTAATAAAGCCCTTTGCTTTCAATTCCTCATTTAATTGTCTGATGAGTTTATATGCATAAGGTTTTGATACGTTTAGTTCCTGAGCCACATCTTCGGCTCGGATAAATCTGTTTTCCATATCCTTTTTCTTCCTTTCTTAAAATAATTTTTTGCTTGCCGCTTTCTCCGTGTTAAAGTTCCAACAGGCACTCCTGCTTGTCGGCAGGCGCTGTGCTGTCCCAATGCACCGCAGTACATCAGGCGCTCGCTCGTATAGGGGTTCCCGAAAAGTCGGAGACTTTTGGGGAAGAGGAGGAGCAGTGCAGCGAATGAGCTTTTGTGCTTGCACACAAGCGAACGATACGGAACTTGCTCCGACGAGGTCTTGGCGGTTTGGCTTTTCGGACGGTCATTCAGTTGTCGCATTAAGCATATTTGTTTAATTCGTAATTTATTTTACTAAACATATTTGCTATTGTCAAGTGGTTGCAAAGAAAATATTAAACATTTTTGTTTCGGTTTTTCTTGACTTCCACTAAACATTTCTGCTATACTTATTTCACTAAATATAAAAGGAGCGTATCATTATGGCTATCAGCGAAAGAATACATTTTTTCAGACTAATGCGTGGTATGACACAAAAGTATCTCGGTACAGCAATCGGTTTTCCAGAAAAGAGTGCTGATGTGCGTTTGGCACAGTACGAAACTGGTACACGCAAACCGAAAGCAGACCTTACAAATGCATTGGCACAGGTGCTTGATGTTTCTCCACAGGCTCTTGATGTTCCTGACATAGACAGCTATATCGGTCTTATGCACACTCTGTTTACCCTTGAAGATATTTACGGTCTTACTGTCAGTGAAGCAGACGGAGAGGTATGCTTAAAGGTCAACAAGGACAAAGGCAGAGAAGCATATGAACTCCTCAAAATGCTGTATGCTTGGAAAGAACAGGCAGACAAGCTATCTTCCGAAGAAATCAACAGAGAAGAATACGATAACTGGCGTTACCATTATCCAGAGTTCGACACCACACAGCGTTGGGCAAAAGTTCCATCACAGGAATTAAGTGACGCTCTCGTGGAAGCATTCAAAGACCACTTGAAAGATAAATAAGCACCTACAGGACCTGCCACTGGCAGCTCCCTACAGATGCTTTGGCAACGACAAAAAAGCCCTTAACTATGGTTATTAACCACAGCTAAGGGCTTAGTTTATAATATGGAATTTGTTCAGAGCCAAGCTCCGAACTTTAGTCTGCAAGCCACCTGTTAATTGTTCCGTTACCCATAAACCACTGGATAACAAGAATAATGGCACTTGCTATGACTGTTATCAATTTGTTATCAAAAGACTAATCGAAATCGCTGAAACCCGCATAAACACTGGCTTTTTTAAGCAACTCGATTTATTCGAACTCAATCGTTCCCGGCGGCTTACTAGTAAGATCATAGAATACGCGGTTTACGCCCTTAACTTCATTAATAATACGGTTCATCACCTTATTAAGTACTGCATAAGGAATCTCAGCAGACTCCGCAGTCATGAAGTCAATGGTCTTAACGGCGCGAAGCGCCACTGCATAATCGTATGTTCTGAAGTCTCCCATTACACCTACGCTTCGCATATTTGTAAGGGCTGCAAAGTACTGGTTCGGCATCCAGGACGGATCTTCTCCGTGTTCTTTTTTGTAGTCGGCGGCTGCATTGTCGACTTCTTCACGGTAGATGTAGTCTGCATCCTGTACGATGCGTACTTTTTCCTCGGTAACTTCACCGATGATACGGATTCCAAGTCCCGGGCCCGGGAATGGCTGACGGAATACCAGTCTTTCCGGAATTCCAAGCTCAAGGCCGGCTTTACGGACCTCATCTTTGAACAGGTCACGAAGTGGCTCAATGATTTCTTTGAAGTCAACGAAATCCGGAAGGCCTCCTACGTTGTGGTGGGATTTGATCACTGCGGATTCTCCGCCGAGACCGCTCTCTACAACGTCCGGATAAATGGTTCCCTGTGCAAGGAAATCTACAGCACCGATCTTCTTGGCTTCCTCCTCGAAGATACGGATAAATTCCTCACCGATGATCTTACGCTTCGCTTCAGGCTCTGTAACACCGGCAAGCTTGTCGTAATATCTCTGCTGTGCATTCACGCGGATAAAGTTCAGGTCAAACTGACCATTCGGTCCGAATACACCTTCAACCTCATCACCTTCATCCTTACGAAGAAGACCATGATCTACAAATACGCAGGTAAGCTGCTTGCCGATCGCTCTGGAAAGAAGTCCTGCTGCTACGGAGGAATCTACACCACCTGACAGGGCAAGGAGAACTTTTCCATCACCAACTTTCTCGCGGATCTCTTTGATCGTGTGTTCAACAAAGGCATCCATCTTCCAGTCTCCGGCACATTCGCAGACACCAAGTACGAAGTTGGACAGCATTGTCTTTCCTTCTACTGTGTGCAGTACTTCCGGGTGGAACTGGATCGCATACAGTTTCTTCTCTTCATTCTGTGCAGTTGCTACCGGACAGTCTGCAGTATGTGCAGCGATCTCAAATCCCGGTGCAGTCTGGGAAATATAGTCTGTATGGCTCATCCAGCAGATTGTTTTGTCGGATACATTTTTGAAGATCCTGGAATCTTTCTTATCGATGAGAAGCTCTGTCTTACCGTATTCGCTGACATCTGCCTTCTCAACTTTTCCGCCAAGGACATGCATCATGAGCTGTGCTCCATAGCAAAGTCCAAGTACCGGAATACCAAGCTCAAATAATTCCTTCTGGTAAGTCGGTGAATCTGCCTCATAGCAGCTGTTTGGTCCGCCGGTAAGGATGATTCCCTTAGGATTCATCGCTTTAATCTTCTCAAGATCTGTCTTGTAAGAATAAATTTCGCAATATACATTACATTCTCTGACACGTCTTGCAACCAGCTGATTGTACTGACCGCCAAAATCAATGACAATAACTAATTCTCTTTTCAAGGCTTTCCTCCTGTTATTTATAACATCTTTAGAATCTGTTACTCATTATAAATGAGTACATGCACTTTTACAATGCTAATTTTATCTCCCGCCGGACTTTTTATTTTCCGGAAAAATTTTTCACTGTTTTTTTTGCCTGCTCATCCCAGTAAGCGCAGTCATTTCTTCCAATTATCTCCGATGTAAACGGAGTACCGTCATTCTTCTTATAATGTCTGGTCGCCCGGAAAACATATTTCGCACCGACATAAACGATCGGTACGTTGAAAAATACGATCAGAATATTTCCAAGATCAGAAAATGCCCAGAGATTTCCAAGCTCCAGTCCTGCGATATTACAGAGGATACCAAATGCGGCAACAAAAAGACCGATACAGCGTACAAAATTAATACAGATCTTATCCTTGCGGATACGGTTGGCTGCGATTTCCGAA
This sequence comes from Blautia sp. NSJ-140, assembly GCF_022868965.1. Classification (NCBI taxonomy): domain Bacteria; kingdom Bacillati; phylum Bacillota; class Clostridia; order Lachnospirales; family Lachnospiraceae; genus Blautia; species Blautia sp. NSJ-140. Next base: position 135,762 of record NZ_JALIFS010000006.1, read on the forward strand.
AAACTGATCATTCCAAGCAGACAGGTAAATGCAAACAGGCAGAAACATAAGGTTACAAGAAATGTAACGATCCCGTTCATTGCAGTTCCCGGAGTCAGCACAGCAATGGACTCCGTATATTTTGGAAGTTTATCAAGAGCCTGCCAGCTTTCCGCATCTGCTCCCGTCCAGCAATGTGCCATAACTACCACAAATCCGGTAAGTGTACAGATCACAATGGTATCAAGAAAAACTCCCAGAGAAGCGATCACACCCTGCTCACATGGATGCTTTGCGTCAGCTGCTGCTGCTGACATGGTGATCGTTCCCTGACCAGCCTCATTGGACATCAGGCCTCGTTTTACGCCCTGTGCAAGAACTGTTCCAAAAACACCTCCAAAAAATGCATCCGGCTTAAAGGCTCCTGCAAACACACTTCCGAAGAAATACGGAATACGGGTAAAATTCAATATGATAAGAAGTAACACTACTACCATATAGAGCACTGCCATCACCGGCACCATCATATCTGTCCATCTGGATACTTTTTTGATTCCGCCAAATGCGATAGCTGCTGTGAGGATTACGATCAGTGTACCTACTATATAATAGAAGGCTGATCCGCTTGGAATGGTTTTTCCGGTTATGATCTCTGCCATGCGTCCTACTGATGAAACAACGTTAAAGCCCTGTGCCGGCAGACAGCAAAGCGCATACAGAATATACAATACCGAAAGAAAAACACCGATCCATACCTTATTTCCAAGAAGCTTTCTCCCATAAAAAGGAAGACCTCCTACGAACTCATCGTCCTTCTTCTCCTTGAAAATCTGAGCAAGGACACCCTCCATGTATGCAACTGCCATCCCGAAAAACGCAGATATCCACATCCAGAACAGGGCCCCCGGTCCACCCACTGCAATAGCACCTGTTACGCCCAGGATATTTCCCGGTCCTACACGCATAGCTGAACTCAGGAAAAACGATGCAAGCGGCGAAATTCCTGTTTCCACAACACGTTTCTCCGTCATGGTTCGGATTCCTTTTTTAAAGTAAGTCACCTGCATAAAACCGATCCTGAAACTGAAAAAAATCCCGGACCCAAGAAGTAATATGATCGCAAAGGATATATTTCCCAGAATCGGGATACTGCTGTACCAGTCAAAATTCGTGGGGAACTCCCACAGAAAATCAGACAGTGGACCGATAAAGCTGAACACTCCATTGATCGCCTCAAACACTTTCTCCATAGCCATCTCCTCCCTTTTCATCTGAATACCTCAGAATTGAACCATCTTTCCGGATATCACATTTTCCGCTGAATATAAAATATAGATATATTCATTTATACCCCTCAGAAAAATTTCCGCACCTGTTCATATAACATGTGTACCACATCCATACTCGTTCATTTCCCCTCCGGATTTTTATGCTATGGTTTATTATACCGTATCGGCTTAAAAAAGTCTTATTTATTTTCACTATTTTTGTACAAATTTCAGAATTTTCTATTCTTACAAGCCCCACCGACTGCTATTGCTTTTCGCCCCCCGCAGGGGACTTACTTGATTCGAGTCAAGCGGATATTCGCAATCCGCTTCGCTACGCGGCTCTACACCGAATAACTTCTTCGCAGTTTATCAGACTTTATAAGATATTTAGACTTTCCTCACAAATTTTTAAAACGCTTCTCACAGTTCCATCACATTTTGACGGTATATTATTAATCAAATAAAGCACAAAGCTTTTTCATCTTATAGATCATTACTTATTTTTCTTTTCATACTCTGCCGGGTCCCTTCCAAGACCCGGCCCTCCTTTTTATCTGAGGTACTTTTCCTAAAAAAACATCTGATCTATAATATCTGAATCAAACACCCGGATATCCCACCTTAACCCCCACATAAACGCAACGAAAAAACACCGTCCCCGCAGCTCCATATCTGCAAAAACAGTGCTTTTAGTGCGTCTTCAGGGGTTCGAACCCTGGACACCCTGATTAAGAGTCAGGTGCTCTACCAACTGAGCTAAAGACGCTTATTTAATTGTTTGTCTTTCGTTTTTTGTTTCGTTCGTTCCTCAAGACATGTTGTATTATACGTTATGATTTGAAGAAAGTCAACACCTTTTTTTAATTTTTTTTATTTTTTTCTTTTTTATTTTTTATATCTTCATTTGATGCAATTTTATCCAGCATTTTTTCCATTTCCGACAACGAATTTCTGATATGGGCAGCCTGGCTGTTAATGCTGCGGCTTACCGTATGGAGATTCTGCTGCAAGGATCTGAATTTTCTTTTTTTCAAAACTTATGGCCTCCTGCTTTGCGCAAATACCTTTCCAACATCACGGATATTTTATTATATGAAAATATCCTGATCTGTTTCCTGATATTTGCGCAAAGTATTTAAAGCGGACTCTTAGAAATCCACTTTTTTCCACCAGCGCCATACCAGCACCACCGCCAGCACTGCCGTAAGGAAATCCGAGATTGCCTGAGAAGCCAGAACGCCATGATACCCTGCCACCTTAAGAGCGATCATCAGTACAACCGCAAAGACCACTCCCTGTCTGCTCACTGATAACAGAAAAGCTCCCATAGCCTGTCCTGCAGACTGAAACGTACAGGTGCTGATCAGCACGATTCCCATACACAACATTCCCGCCAGCTGCAGCCGAAGCATCAGCGCGCCATTTTCCACAACGGAAGGATCGCTCATAAAGATCTTTACCATCTGCGGGGCAAAAAATCCAAGTACCGCCATCAGTACAAGCGCCATTCCTCCCTCAAGAAGATATGCAAACTTCAAAGTTGCTTTCAACCTTGTGCGGTTTCTCGCGCCGTAATTGTATCCGGTCAGCGGCTGTCCACCAAAGGCAAAACCAACCAGGACCAACGCAGCGATCATATTAATTTTCATAACGATTCCCATAGCTGCAACCTTATCGTCACCAAATCCCAGCAACGCGCGGTTTGTCAGCGCAATTCCGATGCTCTGCATCAGATTAGTAACAGAAGCCGGAATACCAATGGCAAAAACCGCTCCTATCTCCGACCTGGAAATGTGAAATCCCCTGGGATCCACAGAAAGATTTTTGCTCTTTTTAATAAGAAACCATACAAAGAAAATATCGGTACAAACATTTCCGATCACGGTCGCTGTAGCTGCGCCGGCCGCACCCCAGCCCAGTACAAAGATCATGATCGGATCCAGAATAATGTTTACAACTGCGCCAAGTACAGAACCAACCATCGAAGCCGTCGCAAATCCTTCTGTTCGTAACTGATTGGACGGTGTCAGCGCAACAATGATAAACGGCGCACCCAGTGCAATACAGGTATAATACTGTGACGCATACTCCCAAGTGGCCTCGCTTGCACCCAGAAGTCCCAATACCAGACTTCTGAAGATCATCAGTACAGCCGCAACTGCAACACCGCTGACGATCGCGCCATAAAAGCTGAATACGCTGATCCGCTTTGCGTCCTCGTATCTTTTTTCTCCAAAAAGCCTGGAAATAAAAGAACTGCCGCCAAGTCCGAAAATATCTCCCAGCGCGATCATCAGGGTAAAGATCGGTGATCCAAGGGCAACCCCCGCCACCAGATCCGTATTGCCGGTTCCTGCGATAAAATACGTATCTACCATATTATAAACAAGCGAGATAACCATACTGAACACAACCGGAAGTGCCAGCTTAAAATATGCCTTTGGTATAGGATACTTTTCAAAAATTTCTTCCTGCATCTTATTCCCTCTATTTCTGTCTGATCACCATTTTACAGATCGGATTTCCCATAGAAGAAAACTTCTCCTCATATTCCGTCATGACATTTCCCTTCACCAGCTCCTCATCATGATGAAGATCAAAGGTACACACCTCCAGATTCCAATCGGAATCCCTAACCTCTTCCAGGGAAAACTCAAACAGACCACGGTTATCTGTCTTAAACTCTACAGTTCCTTCTTTTTTCAAAATCTTCTCATATCTTGCCAGAAATTCCCTGGACGTAAGTCTTCTCTTTGCATGACGCGCCTTCGGCCACGGATCCGAAAAATTCAGATAGATCCCATTAACCTCATCCTTCTCAAAAATCTCCGGCAGCAATCTTGCATCCACCCGGATAAAAACAAGATTGGAAAACTCCTCTCCTGCCGATTCCAGTTCCTCTCTCTTCTGCAGCGCCCGAAGAAGCACACTGTCATACATCTCAATTCCCACAAAATTTCTCTCCGGATGAAGTCTTGCCATATCCATCAGAAAACGCCCCTTCCCCATACCAACTTCCAGAAAAAGCGGTCTCTTCACTCCAAAAACCTCATCCCACTTTCCTTTAAACCTCTCCGGCTCATCAACTACCCACTCACAATCCAAAATAGCATCCTTAGCACCCGGAATATTTCGTAATCTCATAAATAACCTCCAATAATCTTTCCATAATAATGTCTCAATGATTCTTATCAAACAACATTCCAATACTCAACTATACATGTAACCCCCACCCCGCCGCAAGCAAAAAATAAAAAAAATCCTCAACCAAGCAACAACAAAAACGCCTCGCCGTCCACCCCAACACCACCGCATCCTCTCAAACCCAACCAACCAGGCGACAGCAACGCGCCTCGCCGTCCACTTCCAACACCATCCGCATCCAACACCATCCGCATCCACTCAAACCCTCTCAACCAGGCGACAGCAACGCGCCTCGCCGTCCGCATCCAACACCATCCGCATCCACATACATCGGCTCAACCTCACACATCCAACACCGCAGCATACATACACAAGTCAACAACCTCACACCGCCACAACCAAGAACTCCTAAAAAAAGCCCGAGGGGTGTGCAGAGGGGCCGTGGCTTTACGGCCCCTTTGCGGTTTTCATTTTTTCCCAAAACTCAATCATCGTCTAATAAACAAATTTCTTTTTTTCGTCTCTTTTTGAACATATTTATTCAATAATTGCAAAAAATTTAACAATTTTTTAGTTGTTTTTACCATAAAAAAGGTGTATCATATAAAAATCAATTATAAACTATAAACAAACAAGGAGGGCGCTATGGAACAAATCCTAAATAAGCTTTCGGAAATCGAAGCTACAGCCAATGCCATCATGCAGGACGCTGCGCGACAGAAACAGGCTCTCTCGGAAGAAGCAGAAAAACAGACGAAGGAATTCGACGCTTCACTTGAAAAAGAAACCAGCGACGAGATCCAGAAGATCCGTGAAGATCTGGCCCGTGAGAAAGACGCCCGGATCAATGAGCTTCGTGCAGAAACCGAAAACCAGCTTTCCAGGCTGGACGCCTATTACGAAGCCCATCACGAAAGTCTTTGCAGTGAGCTGTTTCAGAAAATAACAGGCATCACCGAAACCTGAAGGGAAAGGAAGTGATTCAATGGGCTCTGTCCTCTCATACAGCGGACTCTCCACCAAGATCCGCGCCATGCAGAGCAGGCTTGTGACAGATGAGCAGCTGGAAGAAATCGTTCAGCTTCCCAATGTCCCCCAGGTAACAGCCTACCTGAAACGGACTCCTGAATATCAGAATGTCTGGTCCGGTCTCGATGAAAATGATCTTCACCGCGGACAGATAGAAAAACTCCTGAAGAAATCCATCTTCCTGAATTTTTCAAGGCTTTACCACTTTGCAAATCAGGAACAGCGAACGTTCCTGTCGCTTTACTCGAGGCGTTATGAGATCCGCGTCCTGAAAGAAATCATGACGAATCTCTTTGACCACCGGGACACCGATCCCGTGGATATTTCTCCCTACCGCGATTTTTTCAGACATCATTCCAAGCTGGACATTGACAGGCTTGCCGCCTGCACCAATATGGATGAATTCATTGCGGCACTGAAGGGAAATGATTTTTTTATTCCGCTGTCTCAGGTCAATGAACGTGGAAATGCCACGCTTTTTGACTTCGGCATGGCACTTGACCTTTCGTATTTTTCACAGATCTGGAATGTGCGGAAGAAGCTTTTCAAAGGTAACGATCTGAAACAGATCACCAGGGCTTACGGTGAAAAATTCGATATGCTGAACCTGCAGTTCATCCAGCGCTCCAAACGCTGCTTTCAGATGGAACCGGCTGCTATTTACGCACTGCTGGTCCCCATGAACTACAAGCTCCGCAAAGAGGAGATCACCACCCTTGTGGAAGCCCCTACACCAGAAGAGTTCCGTCGTATCTTCAATGGGACTTATTATGGTAAAAAATACGAACAGCTGACCGTCGCCAGTCTGGAAGAATTTTATAACTATATTCTTCGCAGCATACTGGAACAGGAAGCACGCAAGGATCCCTATTCCGTAGCAGTCATCTATTCCTATTTATATCACAAAGAACATGAAGTCAACCGTCTGACCATTGCCCTTGAATGCGTGCGCTATGGCGTGGACCCAGAACAATCCCTGCGTTATATACGCAACGGTTAATAACCAGGAGGTAGCAACGTGATTGAAAAAATGAATTTTCTGAGCATCACCGGTCCCAAGGCAGATATCGACCGGGTTGTAAACACCTACCTGTGCAAGTACGAGATCCATCTGGAAAACGCTCTCTCAGAGCTGACCACAGTAGAAAGTCTGACGCCTTTCCTGGATGTCAACCCTTACAGAGATGCCTTAAATTCCATCAATACCATTTATGAGGAGCTAAAAACTCCTCCGTCCACTTCCAACAGAAGCCCGGGTATTGAAACAGCACTTTCCACAGTAAAGGAGATCCGCTCCCAGGCGGATCAGCTCCAGAAGGAACAGTCCGAACTGGAAGAAAAATGTTCCTCTCTGGAAGAGTCACTGCGGATCATACGTCCCTTCCGAAATATTGATTATGATATTTCATCCATACTTCATCTGAAGTATATCCATTTTCATTTCGGACGTATCGAGAAACAGTATTATGAGAAATTCAAGAAATATATTTACGACAATCTGAACACGATCTTCCTTAAATGTGATGAAGATGACCAATACGTCTGGGGCGTTTACTTCGTACCGAAGCATGAAGCGCACAAAATCGATGCCGCCTACTCTTCTATGCACTTTGAGAAGATCTTTGTGCCGGATAATTATACCGGAACTGCCCAGCAGGCATTTTCAAGCGTAAGCAAACAATACGAGGATGCCCTGAAGCATCTGGAAGCACAGAAACAGAAATACCAGAGATTTCTTGCGGATCAGGCAGAAGCCATCGTTACCGCCAGAAACACCCTTCTTCAGTTTTCCAGAAATTTCGATGTCCGTAAAGCGGCTGCCTGCACCGGAAAGCATGAAAATTTCTATATTCTCTGCGGCTGGATGACAGAAGCCGACACCAGAGCCTTTCAAGCCGAAATCTCATCCGACGAAAAAATCTTCTGCCTGGTAGACGGAGAAGATACCAATACGCCGGAGCACGACCAGAACCATCAGCCACCGACCAAGCTGAAAAACCCAAAGCTTTTCAAGCCCTTTGAAATGTATGTAAAAATGTACGGACTTCCCGCCTATGGTGAGATGGACCCCACCTGGTTTGTCGCCATCACCTACTCCTTTATTTTCGGAGCCATGTTCGGTGATGCAGGACAGGGACTCCTGCTTTTTATCGGAGGATTGCTCCTGTACAAACTAAAGCATATCGATCTTGCCGGAATCATCAGCTGCGCCGGAGTCTTTTCCACATTTTTCGGTCTGATGTTCGGAAGCATCTTTGGATTTGAGGATGTCATACCTGCTCTGTGGCTGCGGCCTGTGAACAGTATGACGACCATACCTTTTATCGGAAAACTGAATACCGTATTTATTGTTGCCATCGGCTTCGGCATGGGAATCATCCTCCTGTGTATGGTTTTCAACATCATCAATTCCTTTAAGATGCATGACGTTGAAAAAACCTGGTTTGACACCAACGCTGTGGCAGGACTTGTATTTTATGGCTCCGCAGTTCTCTGCATCGGACTTTTTGTATCCGGGCATGCTGTTCCGGGTGGTGCAGTCCTTGCCATTATGTTTGTTTTACCGCTGCTTCTTATTTTCTTCAAGGAGCCTCTTACAAACCTGGTAGAAAAAAAAGCCGAGGTTATGCCAAAAGAAAAAGGCATGTTTATCGTACAGGGTATCTTTGAACTGTTCGAGGTTATCCTGAGCTACTTTTCCAATACACTCTCCTTCGTGCGTATCGGTGCTTTTGCAGTCAGCCACGCAGCTATGATGGAGGTTGTACTTATGCTTGCAGGCGCAGAGAACGGCAGTCCGAACTGGATCGTCATCATTCTCGGAAACCTGTTTGTATGCGCTATGGAGGGCCTGATCGTAGGTATCCAGGTACTCCGTCTGGAATATTACGAAATGTTCAGCCGTTTTTACAAGGGCAGCGGACGGAAATTCGAGCCGTTCTGCTCCAAGAACAAATAAAATGCCAGAGTCGGAACGCATTCTGATCCGGGCATTCAATTAAACGAATATTAAGGAGGTCATCATCATGACAGTCATTACACAGATCACAATCGCAGTTGCACTTGTACTCAGCATCATTCTTCCATTTGGTTATTATCTTCTCGGCGAAAAAAACCGCGGCCGCTACAAAACAGCTCTTGGTGTCAACGCCTTTTTCTTCTTCGGGATCATGCTTGTTGCCATTGCAGTAACATTTGCAGGCGGAGCTTCCGTACAGGCTGCTACAGGCGCTGACGCAGGCCTTGCAACAGGTATGGGTTACATCGCAGCAGCACTTGTTACCGGACTTTCCTGTATCGGTGGTGGTATTGCCGTTGCCAGTGCGGCAAGCGCAGCACTTGGAGCGATCAGTGAAGATCAGAGCATCCTTGGTAAATCTCTTATCTTCGTAGGTCTTGCCGAAGGTGTTGCTCTTTATGGACTGATCATCTCTTTCATGATCCTGGGTAAACTTTGATATGAAAATGTATCTGATCAGTGACAATATTGATACTCTGACAGGAATGAGACTGGCCGGTGTAGAGGGTGTGATCGTTCATGAGCACGACGAGCTGAAGGAAGCTCTAGAGCGCACCATCGCAGACAAAGAGATCGGAATCATACTCCTGACCGAAAAATTCGGCCGGGAGTTTCCTGAGATCATTGATGATGTCAAGCTTCATCACAAAACACCTCTCATCATTGAAATTCCTGACAGACATGGTACCGGCCGCAGGCCTGATTTCATTACTTCTTATGTAAATGAGGCCATCGGATTAAAATTATAGGCAGGTGATATTATGACAATCGAAGAGAAGCTTACACACTTCTATGACACCTCCGTGGAAGAAGCCCGCCGTCAGGCGGAAAAAGATGTCCGGGAACACAAGGAAGCCCTGGATGCCGCACTGGAGGAACATAAAAAAATGTCTCTGGGAAATGCTGCCAGTTCCCGCAAAGCCGAGATCGCAAACGCAAAGCGCGAGATCAACAAGGCACTTTCCGCAGAGCAGCTTCACATCCGGCGAAACTGGACTGCCAGGCAGAGCCGCTTAAAAGAAAAACTTTTTGCAGATGTTCGGGTACAGATCCTGAAATTCATGGAATCTCCCCGCTATGAAGAATATCTTTGTACAAAGATCGAGGAAGCTGTCTGCTTCGCGGAACACGATGAGATCCAGATCTATCTTTCAAAAGAAGATGAACCCCGTCTGAAGTCTCTCACTGTAAAGACCGGTTTCCCGCTGAAGCTTTCCGATGAATCCTTTATCGGCGGGATCAAGGCGATAATCCCTGAAAAAAATATCCTCATCGACAATTCCTTTGAGGAAGGCTATCAGGCAGCTTACAGAGAATTCAAATTTGACGGAGGTCCAGCACATGAGTAAAACAGGTATTATCTACGGTGTTAACGGTCCTGTTATCTACCTCAAGGGCGACACCGGCTTCAAGATCTCCGAGATGGTCTATGTAGGCCCCGAAAAACTGGTTGGAGAAGTTATCGGTCTCAAGAAACATATGACGACCATACAGGTTTTTGAGGAAACTACGGGACTGAAACCCGGAGAAACTGTTATCGGAACAGGAGACGCCATTTCCGTTCTCCTTGGTCCGGGAATCATCCACAATATTTTTGATGGTATCCAGAGACCTCTGGCAGAGATTGCCCAGGCCTCTGGAAAATATATTTCCCGTGGTGTCAGCGTTGACTCTCTTGACACAGAGAAAAAATGGGAAACACACATTACTGTAAAAGAAGGCGATGTCATCGGTGCAGGTACGGTTATCGCCGAGACACAGGAAACCGCTTCTATCCTTCACAAATCCATGGTTCCGCCGACGATCACACACGGAACCGTTATCCATGCCGTTCCTGACGGAGCTTATACTGTTCTGGAACCCATCGTTACCGTCCGTCTTGATGACGGAACTGAAAAAGAACTGGCACTTGCCCAGAAATGGCCGATCCGTGTGCCGAGACCGACCTACAAACGTTTCCCGGCAAGCGTTCCGCTTCTTACCGGCCAGCGAATCCTGGATACTCTTTTCCCTATTGCCAAGGGAGGCACTGCTGCAGTTCCAGGCGGATTCGGAACAGGAAAAACCATGACACAGCACCAGATCGCCAAGTGGTCTGACGCAGATATCATCATCTACATCGGCTGTGGCGAGCGCGGAAACGAAATGACACAGGTTCTTGAGGACTTCAGCAAGCTGATCGACCCGAAATCCGGAAACCTGATGATGGACCGTACCACACTGATCGCCAACACTTCCAACATGCCGGTTGCAGCCCGTGAGGCTTCCATCTACACAGGTGTTACACTTGCGGAATATTACCGTGATATGGGTTATGACGTAGCAATCATGGCAGACTCCACATCCCGATGGGCCGAGGCTCTCCGTGAGCTTTCCGGACGTCTGGAGGAGATGCCTGCAGAGGAAGGCTTCCCTGCGTATCTGGCAAGTAAGCTTTCCGCCTTCTATGAGCGCGCGGGAATGATGCAGAACCTGAACGGAACAGAAGGTTCCGTATCCATTATCGGTGCAGTTTCCCCTCAGGGCGGTGATTTCTCCGAGCCGGTCACACAGAATACTAAACGTTTTGTCCGCTGTTTCTGGGGACTGGACAAGGCTCTTGCCTATGCCCGTCACTTTCCTGCCATCCAATGGCTGACCAGCTACAGCGAATATCTGGAGGACCTGACTCCCTGGTACAGAGAGCATGTCTCCCCGAAATTCGTTTATGACAGAAACCAGATCATGGCTATCCTCAACCAGGAAAGCTCTCTTATGGAGATCGTCAAGCTGATCGGAAGCGATGTTCTTCCGGATGATCAGAAGCTGACGCTGGAGATCGCCAGGGTTATCCGTCTGGGCTTCCTGCAGCAGAACGCTTTTCACCAGGAGGACACCAGTGTTCCTATGGAAAAGCAGTTCCTGATGATGGAAACCATCCTCTATCTCTACGAAAAATGCCGTGCCCTTGTAAACCGTGGCATGCCGGTTTCCGTGCTGAAGGAGGATAAGATCTTTGAACGTATCATCGCCATCAAATACGAGGTTCCAAATAAAGAGCCGGAGCGTTTTGATGAATATCATAAAGATATCGACCGCTTCTACGACAATGTACTGGAAAGAAACGGTTAAAGGAGGGATCAGTTTATGGCAATCGAATATCTTGGCCTGAGTGAAATAAACGGCCCTCTTGTTGTCCTTGAGGGTGTAAAAAATGCATCTTACGAGGAGATCGTGGAATTCCACATGGAGGACGGCACTCAGAAGATCGGCCGTATCGTGGAAATCTATGAGGACAAGGCCGTTATCCAGGTTTTTGAGGGAACTGACAATATGTCCCTCGGCAATACACACACACGTCTTACCGGACATCCTATGGAGATCGGGCTTTCCCCTGAGATCCTGGGACGTACCTTTAACGGTATCGGCCAGCCCATTGACGGGCTTGGCGAGATCACACCGGAAGTCAGCCTGAACATTAACGGGCTTCCGCTGAATCCGGTAACCCGTGAATATCCACGAAACTATATCAACACCGGTATCTCCGCTATCGACGGACTGACCACACTGATCCGCGGCCAGAAGCTGCCGATCTTTTCCGGTAACGGTCTTCCACATGATAAGCTGGCTGCACAGATCGTTCAGCAGGCTTCCCTGGGAGCAGATTCCGATGAAAAATTCGCCATTGTTTTTGCGGCAATGGGCGTCAAATATGACGTAGCCGAATTCTTCCGCAGAACCTTTGAGGAAAGCGGTGCCTCCGATCACGTTGTGATGTTTTTGAACCTTGCAAACGATCCGGTTGTAGAGCGTCTTCTGACACCGAAGATCGCCCTCACTGCCGCTGAGTATCTTGCTTTTGAAAAAGGCATGCACATCCTGGTAATCCTTACAGATATCACCTCCTTCTGCGAGGCCATGCGAGAGGTTTCCTCCTCCAAAGGTGAAATTCCTTCCCGAAAAGGTTATCCCGGATATCTGTACAGTGAGCTTGCAACTCTTTACGAGCGTGCGGGAATCGTCCGTGGCGGCACCGGTTCTGTAACCCAGATCCCGATCCTGACCATGCCAAACGACGACATCACACACCCGATCCCAGACCTTACCGGATATATCACAGAAGGCCAGATCGTACTGGACCGCCAGCTTCACGGTCAGGCGATCTATCCGCCGATCAATGTTCTGCCATCCCTGTCCCGTCTGATGAAGGACGGTATCGGTGAAGGCTTCACACGTGCCGATCATCAGGATGTTGCCAACCAGCTCTTCTCCTGCTACGCAAAGGTAGGCGACGCAAGAGCTCTGGCATCCGTTATCGGTGAGGATGAGCTTTCTCCGCTGGATAAGCAATACCTTGTATTCGGAAAAGCCTTCGAGGCAGAGTTTGTAGGACAGTCAGAAACAGAGAATCGAAGCATCATCGAAACTCTGGATAAGGGCTGGGAGCTTCTTGGTCTTCTTCCAAGAGAAGAGCTCGACCGTATCGATACCAAAGTTCTGGATCAGTATTACAGAGAAACCGTCCGTTAGTGAGGTGATTTTATGGATCCGAATACCTTTCCTACCAAGGGAAATCTTATACTTGCAAAAAACTCTCTGGCTCTTTCCAAACAGGGCTATGAGCTTATGGACAAAAAGCGTAATATCCTGATCCGTGAAATGATGGAGCTGATTGATCAGGCAAAGGACATTCAGTCCCAGATCGATGAGACCTTCCGTACCGCTTACGCGGCGCTTCAGAAGGCAAATATGGAAATTGGAATCGCTTTCGTAGACCAGATCTCTCATACCGTTCCTGTGGAAGATTCCATCCGAATCAAAACCAGAAGCGTTATGGGAACCGAGATCCCTCTTGTGGAATATGACAAAAAAGCAAGCAACACGCCGACCTACGCCTACTACAGCACCAAGCTGTCCCTGGACGAGGCCAAGGCAGCCTTCGAGCGTGTAAAGGAGCTGTCCATCCAGCTCTCCATGATCGAAAACGCCGCCATCCGTCTTGCTACCAACATCAAGAAAACCCAGAAGCGTGCCAATGCGCTGAAAAACATCACCATCCCCAGATATGAAACCCTCACCAGAGATATCACTAATGCTCTGGAGGAAAAAGAGCGCGAAGAGTTTACACGTCTGAAGGTGATCAAGCGTATGAAACAAAACAGTTAAAAAAATCCTCCGCAGATCTTTCCGGTTCTGCGGAGGATTTTTGGGTTATCCACACTTATCCACATCTGAAAATAACTTTTCAACACCTTGCAGTGACCGTTTTAACTGGGCACTGTTCTTTTTTATCCTCATTTCCATACATCCGATAATCCCCCTTTTAAATAGATTAGTTTTTCAAGAATTTACTCACTATTATCTGATTATTTATTTTTATTCTTTTATATTATGTCTTTTTTGCAATAAATTTTATGATATTTAGAATTTAAAAATGTCAATAGTTTTAAGAACTTTTTTCCCACTTTTTACAATTTTATCATTTTACACAAAACATATGTTTAAATTTATTTATGTAAATCAGCTCATCCACATGGTTATCCTTGTGGATAATGTGGATAAATTTGTGCATAACTTGATTATTAGCGGATTTGCGGATTTTTGTCATGTGGAAAACTTTTTGGAAAGTTTTTCACTTATCCACCATAGTTCGACAGGTTTTGTGCATATTGCCAGAACGACCTTTTCAAGGCTGATATTGCCCGTATCCGCACGCACCTGCCTAACGTTGCCAATCCTCTCCGATGTTTATATCAAGCCTTTCTTTTTGCAGCTTTTTATGGTGTTTCTCCTGCGTGCAGTCTTGACATCAGCACTGTTTTTTGTTAAGGTGAAAACGCTAAAACAACGTGTGGATTTTTCAGTTCCGACTTTTTTCGCCACACAATCTGCCTTCACCAGTAAGACAGATTGTGTGGCTTTTATTATGCACAAAAAGCACACCTTTTTTCCCATGATCTACATTGTGAATTCTGATATAAAGGAGGATTTTTCATGAACGACACATTTATGAAGGAGAAGCCTGTCGGCCCGCTGCTGGCGTCCATGGCGCTGCCTATGGTCTTTTCCATGCTTGTAAACTCACTATACAACATTGTGGACAGCTTCTTCGTGGCACAGATCAGCGAACAGGCCATGACCGCCCTGTCCCTTGTCTATCCGGTCCAGAACATGATCAACGCCGTTGCCATCGGCTTCGGGATCGGAATCAACGCCAGAGTTTCCTATCACCTTGGCGCAGGGGACAAAAAAATGGCAGGCACCGCCGCAACCCACGGATTTTTTCTGTCTGTGATCCATGGAATCCTGATGACTGTGATCAGCATCGCTGTTATGCCCGTATTCCTTCAGATGTATACCCAGGATGAAACTGTGATCCGGATGGGGCTGGAGTATTCTACCATCGTTTTCATGTTTTCCACAGTAATTTCCATCAGCCTTTTCTTCGAAAAACTTTTCCAGGCTGTAGGACGGATGAAAGTATCTATGATCGCCCTGCTGGTGGGATGTACCAGCAACATCATCCTGGATCCGTTCCTGATCTGGGGAATCGGTTTTTTTCCGAAGCTGGGTATCCGGGGCGCAGCTCTGGCAACCGGCATCGGCCAGCTGCTTACGATCATTGTATATGTGGCCTTTTACATCCTGCGTCCGATCCTTGTCCGGGTGACGCCAAAAGCTCTGAAAGCCAGTATCGAGACCGACAAAAGCCTCTACACCATCGGTGTTCCCGCGATCCTGAACCTGGCACTGCCATCGTTTCTGATTTCTTTTTTAAACTCCGTACTGGCTTCTTATTCCGACAGTTACGTTGTGATCCTCGGCATCTACTATAAATTGCAGACCTTCCTGTATCTCCCGGCCAACGGAATCATCCAGGGAATGCGCCCGCTGATCGGTTATAACTTCGGTGCCCGTGAAATGAAGCGTGTGAAAAAAATCTTCCGGCTGACCCTGGAGTCCAGCTGTGTGATCATGCTCTTTGGAACCGTTATCTGTCTCCTGGCATCCGGACAGCTTATGGGACTTTTCACAACTACCCCGGAAACCATTGCCGCAGGCTCCAGAGCCCTGAAGATCATCAGCGCCGGTTTCCTGGTTTCCGCTGTATCCGTTACTGCCTCCGGTGCCCTGGAAGGCCTTGGAAAAGGTACCCAGTCCCTTGTTATTTCTCTTTTCCGCTACGTGGTCGTTATCATGCCCACCGCATATCTTCTGTCCCGTTTTATGGGTCCTGATGGCGTGTGGAACGCATTCTGGATCACAGAGGTGTTTACAGCCATCGTTTCTGTCATGGTTTATCACAAAACGTTGAAAAAAGCCTGAGAATGCAAATGTCCGCCCCACCGGCCTGCTTGCAGCCGCCTGCAGGTTTACGTCCCGAAAGCACAAAAAGCTTCGATCCACCCTCTGAGCACATCGCTCATCGATGAGAGTTGAATCGAAACTTTCTTTTTTAACCAAATCAGGAAAATCCCATGAGTGATCGCTGATATCCGCCTGCTTCAAACGGATATCCATGATCTGCGTTCATTTAATTCGTGGAAATTTCCTCAGTATCTCTTACAGCAGCCCCTTCTCACGGATCAGCTTTAAAGCGCCTTCATCGGCCACAACCGTCACATCCGGGTGAAGCTGCAGGATAGATGCCGGCACGTTGGGCGTGATCGGTCCGTAGAGAGATTTGTAAAGGGCATCTGCCTTTGCCTCTCCGGTAGCGACCAGAAGGATCTTCTTTGCAGTCATGATGTTCTTGATACCCATGGTATACGCCTGCTTCGGCACATCATCCATAGTCTCAAAGAATCTTGCATTTGCCTTGATGGTGCTCTCTGTAAGGTCTACGCAATGAGTCTCTTTCTCAAAAGCTGCTCCCGGCTCATTGAATCCGATATGACCGTTTCCGCCGATTCCAAGCAGCTGCATGTCGATACCGCCTACGCTGCGGATGATCTCATTGTAATCCGCACAGGCTTTCTCACTGTCCTCTTCCAGTCCGTTTGGCACATAAGTTCTTGTCTTATCGATATTTACATGATCAAACAGATTTGTGTTCATAAAATAGCGATAGCTCTGATCGTTATCTCCGGAAAGTCCTTTGTATTCATCAAGATTTACGGATGTGATCTGTGAAAAGTCCAGATCTCCTTTTTTATACCACTCGATCAGCTGCTTGTACATTCCCACCGGTGTGGAGCCTGTAGCAAGTCCGAGAACAGCGTTTGGCTTCATGATGATCTGTGCAGACATGATGTTTGCCGCTTTTCTGCTTACGTCATAGTAATCTTTTCCTGTATAAATAATCATAATCTTTTCCCTTCTCCTTATGGTAAAAAAGAACAACCGGATAACTGAGATTCGCATATCTCCTGCTTTTCCTGTTGTTCTTTTTTTATTATTGATTAGTTTTTTACTCAGCCATCTCTACTTCGAGAACATAGTCTACCGGATCCGGAAGTACCGGGTCAGGTCCCAGATCAACGAATGCGATATCCGGGTAATCGCTGTGCATCCATGCATTGGAGATCGGCACCTCATGTCCGTCATCCAGTGCACGCACCTTCACGATCTTATCCTTATCAAATCCCAGAAGTGGAAGTGGTCCCAGTGTATTCTCATAAATATGCACATAGTATTTATTTCCGTTTCTGGTGATACGTCCGTAATCCGGCTTCGGAATGTTTTCAGCCGGTACACAGCCGTAGATACTGTCATGATTCTTATCCATCCAGCGGCCGATCTCAGCCAGGATCGCAGAAGATTCCTTCGGGAATTTACCTTTGGCATCCGGTCCTACGTTCAGGATCATGTTTCCACCCTTGGAAACACACTCTACCAGCTTCTTGATCAGCATGGAAGCCGGTTTGTAATAATGGTCGTTTGCACAGTATCCCCAGTTGTTGTTCATGGTGAAGCATGCTTCCCAGACCATTGGATTGCCTTCCTTATCGCAGATTCCTTCCGGCGGGATGATCTGCTCAGGGCTTACGAAATCGCCATGGTACGGTGTCGGATCACACTCATACAGGGATCCTCTTCCCTCTCCGCTGGCTTCCAGACGGTTATCGATGATAACCTGCGGCTGTAAGCTGCGCACCATGTTGATCAGCTTTGTTGCGCCCCATTTTTCCCCTCTCATATCGTCGTAGGAGAAATCAAACCAGATGATATCGATCTGTCCGTAGTTTGTACAAATCTCTTCTACCTGATTATACAGATATTCTGTATAACGTGAGAAATCACGGTTCTCATTTCCGCACTCTTTGTGGTTTCTCATCGGATGGATACGGTCTCCGTAATGCGGATAATCCGGATGATGCCAGTCAAGCAGTGTGAAATAAATTCCAACCTTAAGGCCTTCCTCACGAAGTGCCTCTACATATTCCTTGATCAGGTCTCTTCCTGCCGGTGTGTTTGTTACCTTGTAATCTGTGTATTTACTGTCAAATAAGCAGAAGCCGTCGTGATGCTTCGCTGTCAGGACTACATACTTCATACCTGCAGCCTTGGCCTCTTTTGCCCACTGCTTCGGGTTGTAGTCTCTTGCATCAAACTCTTTCATAAACGGAAGATATTCTTCCTCAGGTATTTCCTCTACACTTCGTACCCACTCGCCTCTTGCAGGGATAGAATATAATCCCCAGTGGATAAACATTCCAAAACGGGCATCCTGGTACCACTCCATACGTTTTTCATATTCTTTTCTGTCAAACTGATACATGATTTTTTCCTCCTGTTTAGATTAAAAGCATCAGCCTTTGATAGCTCCGGAAAGCATACCTTTTTCAATCTGTTTATGGAACACGATGTAAATGATAATCATCGGAATTACAGACATTACTACATATGCAAACTGGCTTCCGATCTCCTGTGTATGCGCGGAAGAGAAGTTCAGCATCGCACGTGAAACTGTGAAATATTTGGTATCTGTCATCAGGATCATGGAGAATACAAGTTCACTGTATCCATAGATGAATACGAAGATCGCCTCTGTTGCGATGATCGGCTTGCAGACAGGGAAAAGGATCTTCCACAGCAGCTGCCAGTTGTTACATCCATCAATGATCGCCGCCTCATCCAGGTTCCTGGAGATTCCATCCATGAATCCTGTATAAAGGAATATCGCCTGGGACATGCCAAACGCAACATAGATCAGGATCAGGAAGAACAGGTTGTTCTTTGCATTTAATGCTGTTGCAATGTTGTTGATCGGGATCAGTGTACAGTGAACCGGAACCATTACTCCGATCATAAAGAATACATATACCCATTTCAGGAATTTGTAATCTTTTCTTGATAAGATGTATGCTGCCATCATTCCGACTACAGTATTAAATACAGTTGTCAGAGTTGCTACAACCAGGGAGTTCTTGATGGTATTCAATGCATCCGCTGTTTTGTTTGCGCTGATATAGTTCTGGAACATAAGCTTCTTAGGTAAGCTCAGCAGGTTCAGGTAGATCTCTGAGTTTGTTTTGAAGGAAGCCATTACGGTCACTACTACCGGAAACAGTGTAACAACTGTCCACAGGATCGCGATAACGTACAGTGCTATCTTTCCTCCGTGCATTTTCTGTTTATTAGCTGTTTTTTCCATATTGTCTCTTCTCCTTCCGCCTACATTGCAAGATCTTTATCTTCACGGAACAAATGATTAGTTATAAGACTCAGTGCAACACCCAGTACTAACAGAATAACGCCGTATGCACTGCTTCGTCCAAACAGCTTATAGGAGAATCCCTGTGTATAAAGCATGATTGAAGGTGTGGAGCTGATATCGTTCGGGCCTCCTCTTGTCATCGCCCAGATAATATCGAATACTTTCAGACATCCTGTGATACACAAAATAGAGAATACCTTGAAGGAGTTTTTCATCAGAGGCAGGGTAATGTAACGAACTCTCTGCCATCCGGTAGCTCCATCCAGTGCTGCTGCCTCATTTAACTCATCCGGGATCGCCACCAGACCCGCTGCAAATATCAGCATGTTATATCCGGCATACATCCACTCATTTACCAGGATAACGATCCAAACGTTTACAGTCTTTATCGTCAGCACATCAGGGATCGTACCATGAAGGCCGAAAATATTTTCAATGGTATTAAAGATACCAAAGTTCGGATTTAACATAAATGTCCACATCAGGGCTACTGCTGTTGTTCCTAACATATTCGGAAGGAAGTAACAGGTTCTGAAGAATCCGGTTCCCTTGATCTTTGCAGTTACCAGCATTGCGAGACCAAATGAAAGCGGCATCAGGATAACGAAACCACCGATCATAAAGTACACGCTGTTGAGCATTGCATTCCAGAACAGCTTATCTGAAAAGATCTTCTGATAGTTCTCAAGTCCTACCCACTGCTTTGCTGCACCAAACATACCGTTCCATTTGCGGAATGATAAGCCTACGGTGTCAAAAACAGGGTAGATAACAAAAATAACAGTTATTAAAATTGCCGGAAGAAGGAACGCTAAAGAAAGCGTAAGATCTTTTTTGTCCAGCTTCTGTTTTACCTTTGGTACAGATTTACCTGCCATATGTATACCTCCGTAATAAACAAGGGGAAGCAGATGATGCTTCCCCCTGTTTCTCTTATCCACACATCATGCGTTCAGTCAAAATTCTCTTTATTCGTAAGCAGACATTTTGTCAACGATATCGTCTCCAACTTCCTGTGCACTTGCGCCTGTCGCTAATGCCTGAAGAGAATTACGGATTGTGTCCATAGCTGCTGTGTTGCTGTCATATGTAGGAATCTCAAGTTTAGACTCTGTATTCTCAGCCATGATCGCATTTACATCGTCAAGCAGATAGTTACCTGTATCGATTGTAACCTTCTCAGCATATGTTGTCGGGCTGGATTTGCACATTTCGTTGATGGAATCTACACTTGTAAGGTATTTGATGAATTTAACAGTTGCTGCGATTTCCTCATCACTCTTGTTTAATGTAGTGATGTAGTATGTATCAGAACCGCCACCCATCTCTACAGTCTTGTTTGCTTCGTCGATATAAGGAATTCTTGTAACACCGATCTTCTGAGCATCGAAGAGAGTTGTATCGGAGTCATTCTGGAAGTTACCGCAGTTCCATGTTCCGTCAACTGTGAATGCAGCTTTTCCTGCCTCGAACATATTTCTCTCTGTGTTGAAGTCTGTGCTGAGGATTCCGTCTCCCCAGTATCCTGCATCGATCATATCTTTCATCTTCTGATAGATTGCAACCATCTTCTCGCCGTTGTAAGCTTCTTTGTCGCTTGCAAGATCATCTGCGATGCTTGTTCCGTAAGCTTTCAGAGCAAGAGCACTCATCAGATGCTCGAAGTGATAGTTATCTTTGTCAGAGTAGTTGAATGGCTGGATTCCTGCATCTTTTAATTTCGCGCAGGCATCAACAAGATCATCCCAGGACTCCGGAACATCTACGCCAACCTGATCAAGGTAATCTTTGTTGTAGTAGAGGCAGAGCTGATAAGCGGACCACGGAATACCATAGGTTCCTTCAATGCCGTCAAACTGTGTTGTCTCCCATGCAAAATCCTGAACTCCCTCTTTCCATTCCGGATACTGCTCGAAGTATGGTGTCAGATCCAGTATATATCCTGCATCTACATACTCTCTTGTACGGCTTCCGCCATACTGAAGGAATGCGTTCGGTACATTACCGGAAGCGAAATCTGTTGTAAGCTTCTCTTCGTAATCAGACTCTGTAGAAATACTCTCATCTGTTACATGGATCTTTCCTTCGTTCTCTTTATTGAACTCTTCAAGAGCTTTGTAATACCATTTAGCCTGTCCGTCTGTATCAGATCCGTTGTTAAATCTGAATGCTACACGCAGCTCAACGTTTTCAAAATCCATACTCTCTACATCGTAGTTTGTGTCACCCTTTGCAAATACAGCGCTTCCTGTTACGCCTACTGTAGACATTGCTGTTACACCGGCGAGACACAGTGTTGCAACTTTTTTCATTCGTTTCTTCATGAATAAATCCTCCCTTAATATGATTTTATTTATATAGTTTACCCATTGATGCTCTTAAGTTAATCGATGATCGCCTCAAAGATCGGCTCCTCTTCCTCAAGCTCCAGGCATACACAGTAGTTCTTTGCTCCCTGAAGTTTCTCCGGAAGTTCAACCTCTACCATGGAGTTTCCTTCGCAGCACTTTAATGCGCGGCATGGAAGTTTCTCTCCCGTGCTTACCACATATGCACCTTTTAACTGGTTGCCGATGTTCAGCAGCTCTACACGATATCTCGGTGCAAGTACATGTACATAAAGTTTATGTGGTCTCTTGGTAAATTCAATGCTCGGAATCTCATACGGATAGATACCAACATTCTTGGTTCCGTAAATTGCTTCCGCATTCTCAGTCACGTATTTACCAACCTCATTCATAACCTCGACACAAGCTTCCGGAACAGTTCCGTCTGCCATTGGTCCTACGTTCAGCAGGTAATTTCCGCCTCTGCCGACGATCTTGAGAAGAAGGTTCAGGATATCATCCGGATTCTTCCAGTTTGTATCGTATTTATTGTAACCCCATGTGTCATTTACAGTTGCCGGTACTTCCCAGTCACCGTCGTATGGAAGACGTGGGATAAAGTTATCACCGGTGGTCATGTAATCGCCCTTCTGGTGTCCGATACGTCCGCTGATGATGCAGTCAGGCTTAATACCCTTAACCCAGTCTCTTAATTCCTGAGCCTCGTCTGCGGTCATTCCCATCGGAGTATCAAACCAGATCAGGGAAATATTATCGTAATTCTCAAGAAGCTCTTTTAACTGCGGCTTGCATTTCTCATCGAAGTATGTACGGAATTCCGGCTTCCACTCGTTCTTGTCTTCGTAATCCTTCTTATAGGCATTGTCATCATCCCAGTCCTGAGCCTGTGAATAATAGATACCCATAGTCATGTCATATTTCTTACAAGCATCGGAAAGCTCTCTTAAGATATCTCTTCCTGCAGCCTTCACTACATTAAAATCACTGACCTTGGAATCGTACATTGCGAATCCCTCGTGATGCTTGGAAGTAAGAACGATATATTTAACACCCCACTGCTCTTTCGCTCTTTTCACAAACATGTCCGCGTCAAATTTGTCCGGATGGAACTCATCTTTCAGCTTTCTGTAATCTTCCTTGTCAATGTTGAGATTGTTCTCGATCCACTCTGCAATACGGTCTGTCTTGGTGACCTCGCCGGTCTTCGGATCTTTCCATTCTCCTGCAAGGATGGAATAAAGTCCCCAATGGATGAATAATCCGTATTTGGCATCTTTATACCACTGCTGCTTTGTGTCTGCCATAACCTTCTCCTTGTTTCGTATAGCTGATTTTCTTGTTGCGTAAAACGTTTCGTTTTTTGTTAAGACTATCTTACCGCATCCGAAGCAGTTTTTCAAGTAAAATCATGGGTCAAAAATCATTTTTCCTATTTTTTATAATTATTCCATCTTGTTTTTGTGTATTTTTTCGTATCAGGTTTTGTTAAACGTTTCATTTTTATCAATTTTCTGTACAATACACTCGTTTTTTCTGATAGTTTATGTGTAAAAAATGCCTTATGTGTTGAGGCGTTTTCTTTTTCATGATATAATATGAGAATACTCTATTATCTGTAAATGTATCAGAACCGGAGGTTTTACATGAACGTTACGATCAATGATATCGCCCGTGCGACAGGCCTGTCCACCGCAACGATCTCAAAATATATAAACCACAAAAAAATACGGGAAGAAAATCGTATCATTATAGAAAAGGCAATTCAGGAGCTTGGATATACCCCAAACCGGAATGCCCAGCTTCTCCGTGCCAAAAACACACATACCATCGGTATCCTGATCTCAGATCTTGGTAATTATTTCTGGGGCGAGCTTGTCAATTCCATTATCAAGCATTTCACGGATCATGGTTATACAGTTATTGTCTGTTCTTTCTTTTTTGAACATCAGAAGGAGATCGATACGATACAGGATATTATCTCCCAGCACTTTGACGGAGTTATCATGCTCCCATCCTGCTGGCATGATGATCTGTACCAGCTTTTGCAAAATGCCAGCATACCGGTTGTAATGCTCGATCAGATTCCTGCTTCCATGAGACATTTTCCTGTAGACTGTGTTATTTCTGATAATTACAAAGGCGGTGCACTGCTGGCAGAGCACCTTTTGGAAAAAGGCCACACAAAGGTCTGGATCATGGAACAGTATCTGGACGCCTACACGATCGAGCAGCGGATTCAGGGCTTTGTGGATGTATACCAGAAAAATGGCATTGACCTTCTGAAACAGCAGGATTCTTTTCCCCCTGTTTCTTTTGGTTCCACTGCAGAAACCATCACCCAGAGCAACCTGCATTTCCAGAAGCTTATTGATTCTTCCGATCCCCCTACTGCTGTTTTTTTTGACTGCTATCTCTCCGCAATGGGTGGTTTAAGCGCTGCCAGCCAGGCACGGATTTCCGTTCCTCAGGATATTTCCTTTGTGTGCTTTGATGATGATCCGCTTTTCAAGACCATGAGTGCGACTATGACCTGTGTCTCACAGGATCTGACAAGCATGGGGAAACATGCTGTGGAATTACTTTTAAAAAGAATCCATGGAGACTATACGGATTTTCCAAAAATAGACATGCTGGATATTGTATTCCACCCGCGGCGCTCTGTAAAAGACCTATCCGGGCACAACAGTACAGCATCCGGAAAGGATTGATTTATGAGTGCAACCATCAAGGACATTGCCAAAGAAACCGGTCTGGCACTGGCCACCATTTCAAAATATATCAACGGCGGAACTGTACGGCCGCAAAACAAAAAGCAGATCGACGAAGCGATCCGGAAACTGAATTACGTTCCACGAAACACGGCCCGGGGACTTCGTTCCTCCAAGACATACCGTATCGGTCTGATATCCGCTCCTCCCAATAATCCGCATAATGCTTTTCTTCTGAGCAAAATAGAAAACACCATGCGTGCTCACGGTTATTCTCTCACATTTATGAGCGGCGACAAATATAAGGATCATGTCAATAAATTTATCCCCCATATGCTCCACTCAGGGATCGACGGTCTTATCATTTCTTCTTTCTGTCTGAGCAAGGACATCTGTTCTGCCGTGGAACATACCAAGATCCCTGTTGTGGAGCTGGAAGAGCATAGTCATTTCCACCGTACAGACTGTGTACAGACCAGCTGTACCTCCGGGGCCTATGAGATTGTGGAGCATCTGATAAAAATGGGGCATCAGAAGATCGCCCTTGTCACCGGTCCTCCTGCATCCTATACCGCATGCGAACGAAAAAAAGGATATCTCCGGGCACTGGAAGACTACAATATTCCTGTTAACCCCGATTATATCATCGCTGAAAATTATGCAAACGACTTTGGATATCAGGCAATGCAGAAATTATGGAATCTTCCGGAACGTCCGACTGCCGTATTTTCTGCGAACTACACACTATGCCTCGGTATTTATGAAGCGATCTACAGCCTTGGCATCCGTATCCCGGAAGACCTGTCTGTTGTCTCCTTTGATGATTTTGAACTGTCCATGCTGCTTTCTCCTCAGCTGACCGCTGTCCGTCAGCCGCTGGCCGGTCTGGCAGAGCAGGCCTGTGATCTGCTGCTTCGCAGAATGAACGGAGACTACTGCGATTTTCCAAGGACGATCCGCCTGAAGCCGGAATGCATTTACCGGGATTCTGTGCGTAATCTCTATTCTGATGGTAAGTAATGCAAAACAACTTTTATTACGGCAATTTCGGGAAGCACAACAGGCATTCTCATTCCGATCTGCTTTCATATTCTGAGCATCTGAACCACTGCAATAATTTCACAGCTTTCACAGGGGCACAGACCGTCACCGACACAGTCGATGATACGGTCTGTGTTCCTTCTGTATATATCCGATATATCTGTCACATCAGTCTCAACAGCATATCTCCGGTTCCCACATTGTATCCACTGGTTGCATAAATCCCATTCAGGCTTTTGTTTGTCACAATGATCAGCGGAAGCTTATCCGGATCTACGTACATTCTTCTTCCCAGTGTATTGATGATCTCTGAAAAATCATCATATAAGATCTGGACATTTCCAAGCTTGCCAAGTGCTCTTGAAAGGGTAGGTGTCTCCAGCGCTTTTTTGCTTTTTACTACAAAAATGATTCTCTTCGCATATCGGGAAAAGGCTTCTTCCTGCTCCATCATCTCATTTAAGATATGCTCCGTCGGTTCTTTCTCCTCTTCCAGAAACGCCAGGATATGCTTCCCATCTGCCGTCAGTTCTGACGCCTTCACGGTGCTTCCATCCTCTTTTCTGAGAGTAAATTCCGGTATGGAAATATTCTCCAGCATATCTTCCAGGTTTGCATTCCGAAATGCCAGCTCCACCCTCTTCATTTCTCCGATCTGAATCTCAAAATAATACTCCGCGGCAAATATATTTCCATTTGGCAGTCTGTTTGAGGTAAGGATCCTGTAATTTCCCGCTTCCAGTGGCAGCTTCATCATCTGATCTCTGAAATTTTCGGCTTCCAGCTTCAGTGTGCTGTATTTTCCGGCTTCCAGCTTTGCGATACTCCAGTTCTGGAAATATTTCCACTGTGTATCCTCACTTGCCTTCAGAAGGATCGATGCGTTTTTCTCCGTTTCCGCAGATACCGGGATGAATTTTCCGTTTTTCATATACTCCATGGAACGGTCATGAGGGTTCAGGCGTGCCGGAATTCCCAGTGTTCTCGCCATTGCCACAAAAAGGATCTTCTTTGACAGAAGGCTTCCTGTTCCCGTTTTCAGACATCCGGCCGGCGTGGTGATCACACTGCTGCGTTCTTTCTCCGGGCTGGAAATGATCTTATCCTCAATCCATTTCCAGATCTTTGCCGGATCCTTTTGCAGCATATTTTTCTCTTCTTCCGACAGCTGCTCAAGGATCGCTTTTCTGTATTTCTGTAAAACTTCATCGTCAACTCTCGGGTTCAGTACATATGGTACAAAAATATCTGCATCCATGTTTTTTTCATACGGTAATGCAAATTTCAGATGCTCCTCCAGGACCTGGCTGATGCAGTCTGTTCTGTCTTTCTCTGTGAGGACTTCAAGGAGTTTTTTTCTCATTGAAGAATCTCCGGTTTCTTTTTCCAGGAATTTCCGGCACTCCGGATTGCTCAGGTTTCTTACCTTCTGTTCCCTGTAAGCGTTTGCCTCTGCCAGACGTCTGCTGCCTCTTTCCTTCTGCTCCGGTGTCGGCATATCTTTATTTACAGGCGCATCATGAGGTGCGATCATATCGTTCTCCGCCCACTCCTCATAAAAAATACCCTTTTCCTTTCCCACGGGCATCAGGCAGATCTCACAACAATCCTCTGTTTTTGTATCCATGCTGTTTTCTGCATGCAGCCATTCTCCATCTGCATACATCCTTGCAGAAATATGGATACTTCCAAGCCCTGTTGTCAGGCTGACTTTTCCCAGACTGTCGGTTTTCAGTTCTGCGATCGGAGCATATTCCGAATAATTCAGCACCTCAAAAGAAACTTCTGCACCTTCTGCCGGTTTTCCATGTGAATCCTTTACAGACACAGTGATCTCTTTTGTCAGCGCATATCGTTTCAGCTCGTTGAGCATAGTCACCATACCATCTTTGCCGATCACTTCTCCCTCCGGGATCATGGTATCAAAAACTCTTGAATGGACCATCATGGCCCTTGAGGAGGCATTGGTAAACCATCCCTTATTCAGGATCTCCTCCGGCTCACAGGCTCCCAGAAAATACCAGCTTCCATCGCACCAGATTTCCACCCAGGCATGATTGTCATCACAATGAGACCACTTTGGTGCATATACCTGACGGGCAGGTACACCAACACTTCTCAGTGCATTAACGGTAAATACAGATTCCTCTCCGCATCTTCCGTTTCCTCTGCGGTATACGGCAAGTGCAGACAGGGTACGATCATCTGTACAATGATAGGTAGCCTCCTGTGCACACCAGTAGTTCACCTCCAGGGCAGCTTCTCTGAAGCTCATTCCCTCAGTTCTCTCTCCGATCTCCCTGCGGAAAAATGTACGGCAGGGTGCGATCTCCTCCTCATTTACTCTGTGAAACAGCACATAATTCAAAAAGATCTCTTCCGGCAGCTCTGCCACCCCGGAGTTTTCCTTCCATAAATGTACGCCATTTTCCGCATAATCCAGAAATACTTCAAACGCGTAATTTCCGATATCACTGTATGGCATGAACGCATATAAATATTTGCACGCCAGAGCCACTTCGTCTGTGCATTCCGCAAGCTTTTTATCAATATCCGCAAAAGCCTGCGGTAACCCCATCACCTGCTCCCGATATTTTTTTTCGATCCGATCACGGTTTTCTTTCAGAAAAATCTTCCCCTCAGCCATTATAATTCCTCCAGAACTTTCTTTGCAGCACGAACATTTTCAATATCTGTACGCCATATCTCATATTCACTGAATGTCGGAAGTCCCATATTGACACCTTCCTTGCGAAACTGCATCGCACTGTCCGTTACAACCTTGCCGCTCATATGATAAGCCTTGATCCCGGTAAGGGGATAAAGCTGGCGGATCACTTCCGCACCGACGCCACTCCCCGCCTGGATGGTAATACGCCCCCGGCTCCTGGTTTCCAGTTCCTTCAGAAGCTCCGCGCCCTGAAGGCAGGTATTCTTCTGTCCGGAGGTAAGGATAGTATCGATTCCCAGCGAGATCGCCTGTTCCATAACCTCGATCGGATCTGCACACACATCAAAAGCCCTGTGCAGCGTAACAGACATATCTCCCGCAGCATCCATCAGTTCTTTCATCTGTTCCATATTCAAGGTGCCATCCGGTTTCAGGATACCTACCACAACACCCTCCGCTCCCATTTTGCGGAAATCCTTTACCGCATTCCTTATCATGGAAAATTCCGCATCTGTATAACAGAAATCTCCAAACCGCGGACGGATCAACGCATGGATCCTGATATCTGAACGCTTCCTTATTTCCTCAAAAAGCCATGGGCCGGGAGTTGTCCCCCCGATGATCAGATTGCTGCAAAGCTCCAGTCTATCCGCACCACCCTCGGCTGCTGCCATGGCGGATTCCACAGAATCCACACAGGTTTCCAGAATATAGTCTTTCATGTAAAAATCCCCCTTTGTTACTGTCTGCTCAGAGTAATTTCACTCCGGCATTCCTCAATGTATTCACAATGGTATCATCCGGAAATTCATCGGTAATGATCCCGCTGATATCATCAAAATGTGTATATTTATAAGATTCGTTAAAATAAAACTTCTCTCTCTCCATAACCACATATTTATGTCTGCTGCTCTGAACTGCCGCCTTCTTGGTCAGCCCATCCACCACTCCGGATGTGGTGACTGCAAGATCTGTCATATCCACGCCACAGCTTCCCAAAAAGGCCCGGTCAAAGCTGTACTGCTTGATCACCTCAATGGCCGCAGCTCCCATAAATCCATTCACCGAACGGTACATAGTTCCCCCTGTGCCTATGGCCGTGATGGACGGATTCGCAGCAAGGATCTGCAGGATATCGATCATATTGCTGATAACCACAACATGCATGCCCGACGAAGCGATAAGTCTTGCCAGCTCTATATTTGTAGTGGAAACATCCAGAAAGATCGTTTCGTTATTTTTGATCAGCTTGAAGGCTTTCGCAGCAATCACTTTCTTCTTATCAAGATTGTACATACGCCTGTCTACTACGTTTCTCTCCAGAGGATACTCCTGTGACAGGATTGCTCCGCCGTAAGTCCTCTTTAATCTGCCTGCATTTTCAAGGATCTTGAGATCCTTGCGGATACAGTCCTCCGTAACCTGAAACATCTCACTTAATTCTTTGACTCTGACTTTTCCTTTTTCACGGAGACATTTCTCTATTGCATTCTGTCGTTCTTCTGTAAACATGATCCTATCTCCTCATTCCTGATTTTTCTGTGATAAAAGTTCCAGGAATCAATGCTCCGCAAAACAATATCCGGCGCATTGGTCCCTGGAAAGCCTGTGATTTCAGTATAACAGTTCGGCATCTTACTGTCAATTATTTAGTATTATTTTTTATTGTTTTAGCGTATTTTGATCAAATCATCTGCACATATATTCATCCAGCTCTCTGATAAATTTCTCCGGCATCTTTCTCTCAAACGGGAAAACCTCCGCATTCCCAAGCGCATCCGCAATGCATCCCAGAAGGATCGCACTTCTCTCCAGCGACCAGGCAGACAGCAGATCAATAGTATCATAACGGGTATGCATGCCAAAACCATCCCGGTTCAGAGTCATGGCCGGAATTCCCTTCCAGGCAAAAGAATTGGAATCACTTCCCCAGATCTGATTCTTGACAGACGCTCCGATCCCTGCTCCGTCAGCAACCTCAAGAAGCTTATCACAAACTGAAGTCTCTCCCGTCACTCCCAGAACATTTCCTCCGATCAGCTGCCCGGCCAGATCTACATTCATATTAAAACGATGCGCTCCAAGCTCGCTCTCATGAACTCTGATGTAATCCCGGCTGCCCAGCAAGCCCTTCTCCTCAGCACCAAACCACACAAACTCCATAGTCCTGCGCGGTCTGTACTGCTGAAAATATCTGCAAAGCTCCATGATAATCGCCGCCCCGGACATATTATCATAGGCCCCCGGTCCCTCCGGCACCGAATCATAATGCGCAGTGATCGTTAAGATCTCATCTTTCTTATCCGTTCCCTCAATCCTTGACACTACATTTCGGGATGTACATGCTGTCACTTCCTGTTCTACAGCCAGGCACACCACAGCTGCACCCTCCGTCACCAGCTCCACTGCATCCTTATAATGAAGATTCGCCCCCGGAATCCTGCCACTATATTTTTCCTGCATCTTGTGAATATCCTCTGCAGACTCCGACAATCCTTCTGTCTCTTCTGCCGCATCCCCCGGAAAGATCGTCGGCAGGCTGCGCTGACAGGGAACCCTGTCCACTCCTTCATCCAGCGGAGACCCCTCCACACTGATAAAACCAACAACTCCGGCGCTCACCAGTCTCTGATACACATCACCACTCACCCGGCCGTTCACCATAACGATCTTGCCCTTCGCCCGGGAAAGGCTGACAGCATCCCCGTTCTCTACATACAAAAAAGGGGCTTTCAGACCTTCTTCTCCAGTATTTCCACATCTTCCATACCCGGTCACCACATACTCCTTCTGATAAGGCTCCATAACCTTAAGCACTGCTCTGTTGATCCGAAAGCCCCAGAAATCAAACTCCTCCATCCAATTCTTCGCTCCGAAGCTGTCCAAAGTATCCCGGATCATCTTCGCCGCCTTCACTTCCCCCGCAGTACCCGCTTCTCTGACAAAATCAAACCCGGCCAGAAACTCCATCTGCCGCCTACCGCTGAACTCTTTTGTATTCATACCCCACAACCTTTCTGAATTTTTCTGAGTAGTACAGCGAAAATTAAGTTTCTGCTATATTGACGCAGGATGATTTCTTCATCTGCAAGGCGGAGGAATGAGGCGTAGCGGTGGCTACGACGATTGACGACAACGCAGCAGATGAAAAATCAGACAAGTCAATATGGCGGTTACTTAATATTCGCTGTACCAGATTATACACTATTTTTCTGCAAAAAAACTGCCTGCAGCTATTTTTCAGCCTATCCGGCCAGAAAATCTCCTCAGACAGTTTATATTTCATATCAGTAAATCATTTATATCTATATCCTAAGCCACAAACGTACCGACAGCAGCCGGAGCCCGGTAATCATAGTCGGAAACCTTGATCCCTGTAGCCGCTGTACTGGCGTGAACGATCTTGCCATCACCAATATAAAGAGCCACATGATCAATGCCGCCATCACCATAAAAAACCAGATCACCAGCCTCAATATCCGCAACACTCTTCTTCTCAGAAGCCGCACACTGAGCCGCAGCAACACGAGGAAGCTCATACCCAAACTCCGCAAACACAGACATCACAAATCCGGAGCAATCTGCCCCGTTAGTCAGACTCGTACCACCATAAACATAAGGATTCCCCACAAACTGCAGCGCAAAATCCACAATCCCCTGCCGCTTCTCCAGACGCGCCTCCTCAGCAGCCTTACGCTCCTCTTCCGCCTTACGCGCAGCCTCAGCAGCCGCTTCAGCCTCAAGCCTCTCCTGTGCGATCACCTCAGCCTCAGCCTTCGCCTCCTGATACCCCTGAACCTCAGAAACCGTCTTATCCGCCAGAGCGCTGGCAAAAGCAGAAATAGAATCCGCATCATCCGAGAAATCATCCTCAATAGAAAGCTCCTCCACATCCCCATCAGACACAGCACTGACATCATCCACATCCGCAAAAACAACAGAAGGAACCACACCCACAAGAACAACGCTCAAAACAACAGCAGCAAATTTCTTATAAAACATAAACAATAAAACTCCTCTCAGAAAACCACGCAGCAGCACCCACCCATTCAGGCAGACATTCACAATTCACTTCGCCACGCTCCTCGCTCACTAATTTGTTACAATTTTATTAATTTTGTTACGCAAGTGTGTATCCTACCATAAAAATCCCCACCTGTCAAACCCTTTCACAAAACCTTCACACACCAATCAGCCATCCAGCGCAGCGACGATGGCTCATCCCTCACCTTCAGGCCACAGGAAACTCAGCCTTTCCTCCCAACCATCCAGCGCAGCGCTGATGGCTCATCCCTCACCTTCAGACCACAGGAAACTCAGCCTTTCCTCCCAACCATTCAGCGCAGCGCTGATGGCTCATCCCTCACCTTCAGACCACAGGAAACTCAGCCTTTCCTCCCAGCCATCCAGCGCAGCGTTGATGGCTCATCCAACTCCCGGGAATCCACTCAATCCTCCAGCCCTCATCAATCCCCACTTCCGCCAGTCGCCCCACACCCCCACCACTATCTCCCGCCCGGAACCGAACAGCCGGGGAGACGGGTGCCGGTTTGCTACGACTCTGCAGGAGGGGAGCTGATTCTTGGCTGGCGGAAATCTGCGTTGTTTTTAAAAAGTTCGCTGTCTGAGCGGCAGCAAGCCGCGAGTTCGGACTTTTTAAAAACGGTTTTAGCAGAATTCCGGCAACCTAGAAGCAGCCCCCGACGAAGCCCGGAGCAAACCGGCACCCGTCTCCCAGGCGTCCGTCATCCGCCATCCGTCATCCACCACAAAAAAAGAGCGCTCCCGCAGCCCATCCAGCCCACAAAGAACGCTCTCCTAATTTCCATCAGCTTACAATCATACACGATCACCTGCGATCAGCATACAATCCCATACGATCGCATCAAATATAACTCATAAACCCCTTCCCAATAACCTCACTACTCTTAGTAACCATCAAAAACGCCTGCGGATCCACCTCATCAATAAACCTCTGCAGCAGCACCGCCTGCCTCACATCAACAACCGTCAGAATAATCTTCTTATCCTTATGCGAATAAACACCCTCCCCATGATAAACCGTAGCACTCCGATCCAACCCATTCATAATAAACTCACAGATCTCATCCGGTTTACTGGAAATGATCGTAAAATACTTATTCAGCTTCATCCTCTCAATAGACTTATCGATCAGCAACGTCTTAGCTATAAGCCCCAGTACAGAACAAAGCCCCGTAGTAAGATCAAACACCATAAACGAAACAACAACGATCACACAATCCACTGCAAACAATGCACCCGAAATATTCATCGTAGAATACTTCTTAATGATCATCGCCACAATATCCGTGCCACCACCCGAAGCATTCTCAAAAAACAGCAGCGCCGCAGCCAACGCCGGCAAAATGATCGCAAAGCAAAGCTCCAGCATAATATTCCCCGTCAGCGCCCTGTCCATAGGAAAAACCTTCTCAAACACATTCAGAAGCAAAGAAGAAACAACCGTAACATAAGCCGTCTTCACTCCAAAATCCCGGCCAAGAACAATAAACCCGATCACCAGCAAAATCAGATTGATCACCAGATTGATCTGCGCAGACGTCATCGGAATAAAATGCGAAAACACAACCGCCATACCCGAAACACCACCAAAGGAAAAATTATTCGGAAACTTAAATACATAAATCCCCACATCCATCAGAACAACAGCAAATGTGATAATGATGTACTCCATCACACGCTTTGGTATCAGATTTTTCATTAAAAATTACCCTCCTGATCTCCTCAAATAATTTTCACCGGTAACTGCCAGGCAAAACCAGCAATCCCCGCATCCTCTTCGTTTATCATACCTTATATCACCAAAAATGAAAATAAAAAAGACAGAGAAAAATACATTTCCCTGTCCCTTATATCAACGATCACGATCAACCACAGCTCACAGCCCGAAAAACCTCTCCAGAAATTCCGCCACACCATCATGATCATTATCTCCGGTCACCTCATTAGCTGCATCCTTTACATACTGTTTGGAATTGCCCATAGCAACACCGATACCTGCACCCTCCAGCATTTCCAGATCATTTTCATTATCTCCGAAAGCGATCACATGCATCCGGTCAATACCAAGCTTTGTGCGAAGCATGGCAAGACCCACACCCTTGTCCACGCCTGCTGCATTAAACTCCGCATTGCCGCTGATGGAAGTAGTCACTGCCACATCATCCAGATCCTTCCATTTCTCACGAAGTGCCCTGCTGTTCTCCATATCATCAAAATAAATATTAACCTTCTCTGCCTGATCCAGAATATCTTTCTGCTGATAAAAATCCTTAACATATACATGTCTGCTGAGGAAATAATCTACAAAAGTTTTTTCCAGCAGATCTTTATCCACTACAGATGCCACATAATCTCTGGCATCCACATCAGAATAGGCGATTCCGTTTGCATAAGCCTCTGCGATCCAGCCTTTTGCGCCGCTGTTTTCCACATCCTTCAGGATTTTACTTACCATTCCTTTTGGCATGGTTTTTCTCCAGATCATCTCATTTTTATCGTAATCCCAGACAACACAGCCGTTTTCCACGATTCCCCATTTCACACCCCGGAGCACAGAAAACTCCTGAGGGATCAGCTCTCTGGTCCTTCCGGTTGCCGGCACCACATAATGTCCGTCATCGATCAGACGCTGCAGAACATTTCTGTTCCTTTCAGAAATCTTATTCTCGCTGTTCAGAAGAGTTCCGTCCATATCCACTGCAATGATATATTTTTCCATAAATTCCTCCTGTTTGTCTTTTCCCCACAGGCAAAAAGCGTATCTGCACTGCACCCGGATATCCTTTGGCAGTACAGATACGCACAAATACTCATACCTGCTCTCTGTAAAGCGGAGACTTTTCTTCCACTTTACTACTACATATACAACAGCTCAGGAATTACCGGATCCTCATCATAAACGCCTCGTACGGTCTTAAGTCCGCTTTGATTCCTGTTCTGTCCTTATAGTTTGCAATCTTAATATCCTCTTTATCGGACACATATTTCGCAAGACCTTCTGTACTTACCGTATCCTCAGAAAGGTTTGCCACCACGATCCACTGCTCTTTGTCGGAAGTTCTTAAATATGCAAAGATCTTCTCATCTTCCGGAAGAAGGAGCTGATAGTCACCTTCTGTGAGAAGCTCTTCCTCATGACGAAGACAGATCAGATCCTTATAATAATAAAACACGGAATCATTTTTTTCCAGAGCTTTTTTTACATTGATCTCCTGGTAACGATCAGAAAGGCGGAACCATGGCTTACCGGTCGTAAATCCTGCATTTTCGCTGTCATCCCACTGCATCGGAACCCTGGCATTGTCACGACTCTTGTTCCATACTGCCTTGCGGAAATCATCCTCAGAGATGGTTTTGTTCTTAATAACAAGATCCTGGTATGCGTTACGCACCTCGATATCCTCGTATTCATCCAGCGGGAACTGTACATTTGTCATACCGATCTCCTCACCCTGATATACATAAGGAGTTCCCTGCATGCCGTGGAGAACAGTAGCGTAAGCCTTTGCGCATTCCTCACGGTAAGTGGTATCATTTCCCCATCTGGAGATCACACGTGGCTGGTCATGGTTTTCGAAGTACAGAGCATTCCAGCCCTTCCCATAAAGCTTGTTCTGCCACTGGGTCATCACACGTTTCAGCTCTCGGAGATCAAAAGGTTTCAGCGCCCACTTGCGGTTTACAGAACCCGGAATACGGTCGATGTTCATATGCTCAAATGTGAAGATCATATTCAGTTCCTCACGCTCCGGATCTGTAAACAGTCTTGCAACCTCCGGTGTGGAGCCCGGCGCCTCACCTACCGTCATACAGTCATATTTTGAAAGCACCTCCCGGTTCATCTCATGGATAAACTCATGAAGTCTTGGTCCGTTGCTGTGATATTTTCCTGTATAATACTTGCGGCCATCCGTTTTCGGGTAATCCGGGAAGGACTGATCCTTGGAGATAGATGCGATCACATCCATGCGCCATCCGTCAGCACCTTTGTCCATCCAGAACTTCATCAGATCATAGATTTCCTTACGGACGGCTTCATTTTCCCAGTTGAGGTCCGGCTGCTTTCTGCTGTAAAAATGAAGGTAATACTGGCCGCGCTCTTCTTCATATTCCCAGGCACTTCCGCAGAAGCTGGAGCCCCAGTTGTTTGGCTCACTGCCGTCTGCTTTCGGATCCTTCCAGATATAATAATCATTGTATTTGTTGTCTTTTGACTTCCGGCTTTCCACAAACCATGCATGCTCATCGGAAGTATGGTTGACAACAAGATCCAGAACGATCCTGATACCAAGCTCATGAGCTTTTCCGATCAGCTCATCCATATCCTCGTTACTTCCGAAACCCGCGTAGATTTTACGGTAATCACTGATATCGTAACCGTTGTCGTCCTGTGGGGAGTCAAAAACAGGGCTGAGCCAGATCACATCGATCCCAAGGTTCTGAAGGTAGGGGAGCTTTTCAATAATACCCTTGAGATCGCCGAAGCCGTCTCCGTTGGAGTCCTTAAAGCTTCTTGGATAAATCTGATATACAACGGAATTCTTCCACCAATCTTTCATTTCTTATGTCTCCTTTATTTTGCATTGAGCAGATATTTATAATCCGTATTTGCCGCTTATTTATATCCCGTCAGATACTCTTCAACTGCCCTTTTTACGATCAGTTATTTTAATATAACTTTTTTTCAGGTTTTTTATAGGCGGACCACCCGAGGTCCGCCTTTTCGTAGTTCTGATCTTTATCCTTAAGGTTTATGCAATTCCAAGAAGAGAGAGAATGATGCTCAGGATGATAACACCGATGATCAGAACTGTGATGCTGATATTTTTCTTTTTCAGCAGATAATAGCAAAGAAGAGTCAGTCCAAGAGGAACGATGCCGACAAAAATCTGGTCCAGCATGTTCTGGAGGTTCAGAACAGATTCCCCCTTCATGGTAAGCTCATAAGTAGAATTAAAGGTTACCATGCTTGCAGTCATGCCGCCGACCATGATCAGGCCTACAATGCTGGCAGCCTTTGTCAGGATGTTCATAAGACCGCTTGCATAAACCTTCTGGATGTATTCGGAACCAAGCTTGTATCCCAGGAAGGTTCCGTAATATTTCACAAGAATAGACGGAATATTGAAAAGAAGCAGGAACACGATCGGTGCCAGAACGTTTCCGGATGCACCAAGACCTACTGCGATCCCGGCCGCGATCACACGGAGAACGCCCCAGAAAATGGAATCACCGATGCCGGCCAGAGGTCCCATCAGAGAGGATTTGACTGCATTGATAGAGCTTGCATCAAAATCCTTCTGCTCGCTGTTTTTCTTCTCCATGGAAGCTACAAGACCCATAATGAAAGTGGAACAGGTGATGGTTGTATTGAAATAGGACATACTTCTTGTGAGGGCTGCTTTTTTGCCCTCCTCATCGTTTTTGTAAAATTTGTTGATAAACGGCATCAGGGAATAGCAGAAACCAGAAGCTCCCTGTTTTGCCGGGCTTACTGCCGCATACAGAGTGAAGGAACGCCAGAATGCTTTTCTCAGCATTTTTCTTTCATCTGCAGGAATGGATTTCGTTAAATTACTCATGAGAAAAATTCCTCCTCTTCTTCATCAAGATATTCGTCAGAACCACCGGCCGGTGAAGCTGTCACTCTCTGCGCCGCAAGCTGGTTCAGCTTGTAATCATTCATACCAATAGAAATGGCAATGATCACACCGATCACGGCAAGAGCGATCAGCGGAAGCTTTAAGTATGCTGCAAGGACAAAGCCCAGGAAATAAAACATACAGATCTTGTTATCCCAGAGCATCTTCATCAACATTGCCATACCTACTGCCGGAAGAAGTCCGCCGCAAACTGTCAGACCATTCATAACAACATCCGGGATGGCATCCAGAAGTGCACTGACTGCATCAGATCCGAACAGGATCCCGAAAAATGCGAACAGGGAATATAAAAACCAGTTTACAGTCCAGAGCCCATAGTGAAGAGCAACAATCTGTTTTTCTTTTCCTTCTGCCGCCAGACGGTCGAAGGTTTTTGCAAACATACCTACAATAAAAATGTAGAGAACGGTCTTGATCTGAAGACCAAGGATACCGATTGGAAGTGCAAGTGTCAGGGCAACCTCAGAGCCTTTGCCAAGCATGATGGCAAAGGCAGTTCCTACAGCTGTGGCAATTCCGGGTTCTGCTGCAGAAGCTCCGCCGATATTTACAACTCCCATGAATACAGCTTCCAATGAAGCTCCGATGATAACTCCTGTGTGAAGATCTCCAAGGAACAGACCTACCAGTGGCCCGATGACGATCGGACGGTTCAGCATGGTAAATCCGACCAGCTCTGCACCGCCGACACAGATAAATACGGCAAGTGCTACAAGAAATGCGTTTAACATTTTTTCTTTCCTCCCTTTTTTGTGCTACGTTTTATTTATTCAGTGGATGTCAGTCAAGCTTGTCCAGTATAACCTTCACAAGCTTCTGCTCATCATTGGGTACCTGCTGCATACAGGCCTTCGGATCAAGAGCCACCAGCTCTTTCAGTGCCTGCTGTTCTGCTTTTGTCAGCATGATAGTCGGGGTCAGGACAAGCTTCTCGGAAACATCGATCCCATCAAAACGTCCCGTATTTCCTACATTGAGGAATCCGATCTCACCAACACTTTGTCTTATCTTCAGAGCATCCTTTACCGTTCTTGTCAGAACCAGAATACGCATCCTGGATGCCTTCGGATTGTTTAAGATACGAATGGCTTCATCCACCGGTTTGATCAGCGATTTGATTCCGCCCGGTACGGCCATTTTCAATGCCATCTTCTGGGTGTTATCGTTAGCTGCCTCGTCGTTAGCTACCACGATTCCCTGTACAGCCAGCTGTTTGGTCCAGGTCATGGCAACCTGTCCGTGGATCAGACGGTCATCTACACGAAGTGCGGTGATCTTTGCTGTGGAATTGTCATAGGACTGGGGAGCCAGAGCTTTTTTCGGTGCGGATTTTTTTGCATCCGATGCAGCACCTTCTGAAGTCTGTGCGTTATTTTCGGTACCCTGTGCAGTATCTTCTTCAGCATTTTTTTCAGATGTGGATTTCTTTCCACCGCCAAAGTCCACTACCTGAAGCTCTTCTCTGGCATCATCGATGAACTCCTGGATCTCCTCCTCTGTCACATCGTCATCTGCCATCATGACCTGCATCAGGACCGGAAGGTTGGTTCCTGTGATCAGCGTAACATTTTCTTTCTGGCTGTATCCCAGAAGCTTCTGATTTACGCTTCCTCCCATCAGATCTGTGAAAACGAAAATCCTGTCGTTTTCATGCTGTGCGAAATATTCTTCAAACTTTTTCTCCACATTGTCTTCCGGTGTCACATAAGCGTCGATGGTTGTGATCTCATCCATTTTTCCAACGATCAGCTCTGCTGTATAACGAATGCCGGAGGCCATTTTTCCATGTGTGGCGATCAGAATCTGTTTCATCTGGTATTCACTCCTTCTGTACTCTTTCCCTTTGGTTATGTACCTAACCTTTATATTCACACTATAGCATCAAAGTTAGACTATGTAAATAGGTTATGTACATAACCTATCATTGTAACAAGTTCAAAATCATGGTTTTGTGCAGGTTTCACATAGAACAGCAAATGCTTATTATCCACATCTTCAGCACGAACCTACACAGGATAACTCTTTTACGATTTCAGGTAAATTTACAAAAAGCCGAAAATACTCTGACTGTCAGACACTGACAGTTCCCGTATATTTCGGCTTTTGATATCTTTATATCTCAGATTCTCTGTACTCTTACTATATTGAAAGTCCCGATTTTCTATTTTTCACAGTTCTACAGTGACTTCTCGTATCTACCCCCTGATCAGATCGGGTACATTCTCTGCAGACTTACTTTTCTTCATGCTGCGGCTGTACAGATCTCCTGGGGATCAGCGTGACCGGAAGCATGATCTCATTTTCACGCTCTTTTTCCACTCCATTGATCCGTTCCATCAGAATTTCCACTGCAAGAGATGCCTTCTGCTCCACATTCTGGCTGATAGTAGTCAGACGAGGCACGGAAAATTCCGCATAGCTGATGTTATCGTATCCTGCAATTCCGATCTCCTCCGGAATCTTTACTCCACGACTGCTGAAAAAGCTGATAGCCTCCAATGCATAGAGGTCCGACAGGAAAAACAGTGCGGCCTTTGGTTTTTTCCGCTGGAGCAGCCACGCATAGCTTTCTTTTCGTTTGGCGTAGTTCATTCCAAGAGCAGTAAACTGCACCTTCTGCTTTTTCTTTGCAAAATCCTTCGCCGCCCGCTGAGCGCCCATGTAACGAAGATGATCCACACCATTATCACGGCCTGCGCAAACCTGGATATGCTCATAGCCGCATTCCAGAAGATATTTTGCCATAAGATAGCCACCACTTTCGTCGTCCAGTCCGATATTCAGGACATGGTTTTCCTGGCCTGCATCAAGCTCACCGTATGCATCAATGGAAACGATCGGTTTGTTGATCAGCTGATATATCTTTTCGCAGTTGCTTTTGCTGAAGGAAATGGCAATAACACCATCTACATCCCAGCCCATGACCATCTGGAATATCTTATCTGTATCCTTTGCGGAATACAGCATCAGATAATATCCCAGTTCCTGCACATATTTCTCGATAAAACCGATGATCTTTCCATAAAAAGGATCTCCGATGATAGAATCCTTGAAGTCTTTATGATAATTGATCACAACTGCGATCAGCTGGGATTTTTCTTTATTCAGAACTCTCAGTCCCATTTTCTGGACATATCCCATTTCACGGATAAGATTCTCGATCTTCTGAATATTGGCAGGAGATACTTTTTTTGTTTTTCCATGTATGACGTTGGAAACAGTTGTTGTACTCACGCCTGCTCTTTGCGCGATTTCCTTAATCGTTGCCATTATCTTTCCTCCAGAGATATTTCTGTGCGGAAGCCACTGCATTGGC
This sequence comes from Blautia sp. NSJ-140, assembly GCF_022868965.1. NCBI lineage: Bacteria > Bacillati > Bacillota > Clostridia > Lachnospirales > Lachnospiraceae > Blautia > Blautia sp. NSJ-140. Next base: position 176,634 of record NZ_JALIFS010000006.1, read on the forward strand.
TCCGTCTGAAACAGCAGTTACTATCTGGCGAAGTGCCTTGGTACGAATATCCCCCGCTGTAAAAACCCCTGGTGCGCTGGTAACACCCTCTTCTCCTGCACAGATATATCCATTTTCATCCAGCTTGAGCTGGTCCTTTACAAGTGTCGTATTAGGAACGATTCCCACAGCAATGAAAACACCATCTGCGGTCAGTTCCCTCTCTTCTTTTGTTTTTATATTACGGATTCTAAGACCGGTCACTTCGTCCTGTCCCAGGATCTCAAGGGGAACACTGTCCCACACCATTTCTATATTCTCACAGGCAAAGACCTTCTCCTGAAGTGCCTTATCTGCTCGAAGCGCATCACGGCGATGAACAAGATATACCCTTTCACAGAGGCCGGAAAGGAAAACTGCATCCTCTGCTGCCACGTTTCCTCCTCCCACTACCACTGCGGTCCGATCCTTATAAAAAGCTCCGTCACAGGTAGCACAGTAGGAAACACCAAGGCCGCTCAGATCATCCTCTCCCGGGATATCCAGCTTCCGGTGCTCTGCCCCAAATGCAAGGATCAAAGCTTTCGCCTGATATTCATGCTTTTTTGTGCGAATCGTCTTGATCTCCCCGGAAATATTTTCCAGGGAAAGGATCTTCTCTCTCTGCGGTTCCAATCCCAGCTTCCGGGCATGCTCCCCGAAGGCTTCTCCGATATCCATGCCCGATATCCCCGGCATTCCCGGATAATTATCCACCTCATAGGTAGCTGTGACCTGGCCGCCCGGTGCAAAGTTTTTATCGATCCATATGGTATTTAACCTGGCCCTGGACGCATAGATCGCCGCCGTGATCCCTGCCGGACCTCCGCCTAAAATTGCAAGATCATAAATATCACTCATGTTATTTCTCCATTTTTGTATATTTCCGCTCACATAATATCATAGATTCCGTAATTTTCCAATATGATAGAACAAAGCGCCACTCTGAAAGGACGTTACTGTTTGCTTCGAGACCATCAGCACTCTCCACATGGCATATGTCTGTAAACAGTAACGAAAGACTGTCGTATGTCTCTTAAAATCAGGAAAAATAAATCTCCTATTTTCATCACTCTGCTTCTTATCCTGGCACTTCTCACCGGCCTTACTGCCGGTTATTTTTCCGCTCACGGGATCACAGAAAACGGAAAATTCGAAGCTTTTTCCGGAAAAGTTTTTCAAAATGAAGTTTCCGGCAGCACCCTTACCCTCCATTATACCCTGGCACATCCGGAAAAACAGGGCATCCGGCGAAAAAAAGCTTCTCTTGGCACTATTCCCACAAATATGAAAAATACATACCAGATCTGCAGCCAGTACGAAAAAAAACTGAAATCCTTCCGCTACAGCCGCCTTTCCACGGAAAATCAACTGACACTGGACTCCATGCTCCTCTATTACCACACAGAAAAATCACTGGGTGACAATTATCTGCTTCAGGAACCCCTTGGTCCAAGTCTTGGTATTCAGGCTCAGCTTCCGGTGCTTCTGGCGGAATATGCCTTTTATGAAGAACGTGATATCACCGACTATCTCACTCTTCTCACCACCATCCGCCCATACTTTCGGAGTATCCTGGAATTTGAGAAAAAGAAATCCGAAGCTGGTTTTTTTATGAGTGATACCACACTGGACCGGATCCTGGCACAATGCAGTTCTTTTATCCGAAACCCCGACAACAGCTATATGCTGAATATCTTTCAGAAAAAACTCTCCGAATACGGAAAGCTTTCCGTGTCAGAGCAGAACGCTCTGATCCTGACCCACCAAAATCTTATGAAAACAGAAGTCATCCCAGCCTATCAGGAACTTATGACCGGTCTGGAAGCTTTGCGTGGCACAGGAAAAAACACTCGTGGCCTGACTTATTTCAAGGGAGGAAAAGCCTACTATCTCTATCTTCTTCAGAGTCAGACCGGCTCTTACGTTCCTGTAAAGCAAATGGAAAAACGACTCTCCAGACAGCTTTCCGACGAGATCGGCATCGCAGGAACCATGCTTCGACAAAGCCCGGAGCTTCTGACTACTCTCAGCCGGGGAATCACTTTCAGAAAAATGAAGCCTGCCCGGATGCTGAATGCCTTGCAGCAGAAGATCCAAACAGACTTCCCACCTCTCACAGATGTCACCTTTGAGCTCCGCACAGTCCACGATTCCATGAAAGAATATCTAAGCCCCGCCTTTTATCTCACTCCACCTATGGATACCGGAACCCCCAATGTGATCTACATAAATCCGGCTGCCAGTTACCAGGGTCTGGAGCTTTTTACCACACTGGCACATGAAGGATTCCCGGGGCATCTTTACCAGACTGTCACCTTCCAGCGCCAAAAATCCTCCAACATCCGAAATCTTCTCTGCACCTCCGGCTTTGCGGAAGGATGGGCCACCTACATTGAACCCTATGCCTACCAGTACGCCGCCGATTATATTCAGGATCCTTCTGCCACAGAGCTTGCCAGGATCTCCTGGCTGAACCGAAGCATCAATTTATGCATGTACTCCCTTCTGGACATTGAGATTCATTACAACGGCTGGACTCAGGCCGAAGCTTCCAGCTTTCTGAAAGCCTTTGGCATCGAAGACAGCGCCGTTGTCTCCGAGATCTACCAGTATATCCTGGAAACCCCGGGAAATTATCTGAAATACTACTGGGGCTACTTAAGCCTTCTGGACTTACGCACTTCCGAACAGAACCGCCTTGGCCAGGACTTTGATCTGAAAGCTTTCCACAGCCAGGTACTGAAGATTGGTGGTGTACAGTTCCCTGTGCTGGAGAAGTATATTGATGCGGAATTGAATTCCATTTTTTATTCCAGCCCGGCAAAAAACAATTCATAAAAATCATCCTCACCCTCAAGCATCGGAGAATTCTCTCCACCACCATTGGTACTCCTCTTCATCGCTGCATAAAATTCCTCACCAGCTGCGATCAGATCCATCTCATAAACCGGAACCCCAAGCTCCCGGCACTTCTTACAGAAAGCAGCCAGCGGCTCTTTCTCCCTGCGGGTAGCAAGCAACATCTCCCGAAGCGCCGGGTCCCTGCGGGCCTTTTCCTTCAGATTATCAAGCATCTCCACAACTTCCATCAAACTCAATCCCCCTTCACACAGCTTCTGAACAGCAAATCCAGTTCCGGAATCTCCTTTTTCAGAGAAATCAGCTCCCCATTCCTGGTAAAACAATGCTTCGAGGAAGCCTCTGTACAAACCTCACTTCTGGTCACATTAAAAAAATCATAAGCCAGCTCCAGAACCACACCACTGTACTTCTTCACCGAAACTGAAATCTCCACTACATCATCAAAAAGCACCGGCTTCTTATAAGAAACCGAAACCCCTGCAACCGGAGAAACAATTCCCCGCTTCTCCACCTCACCATAACCAAAACCCAACTCCTTCATGAAATCGATACGGGCCTCTTCCATCCATTTCACATAATTGGAATGATGGATGATCCCCATCTGATCCGTCTCATGATACTGTGCCTTACGCCTGTAAACACCCATGTCTGTATCCTCTCTTCTGTAAAAATCTGACATTTGCCACCAGTGACAAAATATCCTCTTTATTTCTCACAAACCATACTCTTTATACAACTCCCTGCAAGCCTCCGCACTGTCTATTATTCTCCCAGCTCAAGCAAGCGTTCCGATTCCAACTGTAAAACCTTTCCACCCATAACTTCATCTACTCCATCATCGTCCGAAAAACATCATCAAATATAGTATTATTGGTCATTAACACTCCTACTGATATATAAATTATACCACACAAAGAAAACATAAAAACCACATAAAACGTATTTTCATAACCTTCACAGTAACAAAAAACGGAAAACGCTTCAGAACCCGAAGCTCCAAGAATGTCCATACAGACAAAAGATCTTATAAGATATACCAACCATACCATGCACCAGAGAAAAAATCACACAAAACCCATCCAAAAATTCCACCACAATTCGACACACTCCCAGCCGACAGCGAAGCGCCTCGGCCCACCCCCTTCCCATCAAACCACAAAGAAACTCAGCCTTTCCTCCACGCCGTCCAGCGCAGCGCTGACGGCTCATCCAATTCCCGTGAACCCACTCAGCCTCACACTTTAAATCAAACTCCCGAGCAGCCACCCTAACCCTACCGCCCTGAACCTCACAGCCCGAGCCGGGGATGCTGCCTGGTCTGCCTCTGCAGGAGGGGAGCTGATTCTTGGCTGGCCCCCGACGAAGCCGCAGACCAGGCAGCATCCCCGGCTCAGGCGTACGTTCAATCCCCACCCCCTCTTCCCACCAAAATAAAAATCTGCTATAATACAACCACACAACAAAAAATCAAACAACAAAGTGGCATTCACATTCCACTACACCAAACACTCATGAATGCAATCACCAATCAATCGCATTCAGAATCCAAAGAAAGACAAGGTAAAACATAAATGAAATTTCCACCCAACATCAACATCCCCGACTCCCTCAAAGGAGTCTTCAAAAAAAGCTCCACCCCGGATCCCCTCAGAGAACCCCGGCGCAACCCCAAGGACAACATTCCCCTGAACTTCCGCGAACGCAGCAATGCCCGCGTAAGTCTTATGGCATCCGTCATCGTCCTTGCGATCCTGGTCCTCTTCTTCAATCAGCTGGACTACCGCCTCATCCGCAAACCAGCCATAGACGCACAGAAAAAAGCCGCGGCAGCCAAAGCCAAAGCCGATCAGGAAGCAGCCGACACCACTGCCGAAACTACCACTGCCTCCGTCATCGCAGTAGGCGACAACCTCTATCACCAGAGTCTCATCGACGCAGGCGCATCCTCTGACGGCAACTGGAACTACGACAAGATCTACACCCACATCCAGGACGCCATCAAGGACGCAGACATCAAAATGATCGATCAGGAAACCGTCTTCACAACCGACCATGACAGCGTAAGCTCCTACCCATCCTTTGCAACACCCACAGAAGTAGGAGACGCCATTATAAAAGCCGGATTCAACGTAGTAGAATCCGCCAACAACCACATTGATGACTTCGGAGAGGGCTTCCTCACAGACACACTGAACTTCTGGAAAACCAAATATCCGGATGTCACACTTCTGGGAATCCACGATTCCCAGGAAGATGCCGACACCGTAAAGATCCGCGAAATAAACGGTATCAAGATTGCATTTCTGGATTACACCTACGGTACAAACGTAGGCGGCATTGAAGGAAAAGACTACATGATCGACATGATCCGCAAAGACAAGATCACAGCCATGATCCAGAAAGCAAAAAAGCAGGCCGACTGTATCATCTTTGTAGCACACTGGGGTACCGAAGGCGAAACCATGCCAAACGAATATGAAAAACAATGGGCAGCCTACCTTATGGAGCAAGGCGTAAATGTCATAATCGGCGGACATCCACATGTACTCCAACCATATGGCCGTCTTACTGATGACAAAGGCAATGAAACTGTAGTCTTCTACTCTCTGGGAAATTTCGTATCCACCCAACAGAAGCTGGAAGAACTTCTCGGCGGAATGGCAAAATTCACCATTCAGAAAACCGTACAGAACGGCAAGACCTCAATTGAGATCCTGACTCCTACAGTGGAACCTCTGGTCATGCATTACAACAGCGATGCCGGTGAATTCGGACCATATATGCTTTCCGATTACACAGAAGAACTTGCATCTCAGAACGGTGTACAGTCATACATTGGTTCCGGTGTATTCACTCTTGACAATCTGAAAAAGAAGTTCAACGAGATCATGTCCATGAATGTCACTCCATCCACAGGAACCAACCTCCTGGATGTGACCATTGACACAGACCTGAACATGATCGATGCATCCGGAAATATCGTAGAAGATACCGACTCCATCACAGCAGAAAAATATTACGCAGATAAAGGCATTGACATCACTTCCGAAGACTTTAACTCTGCTGATAATAACTCAGGCAGCACAGACGACTCCTCGGATGACGGTTCCTACGATGATGGTTCCTATGATGACGGTTCCTACGATGATGGTTCCTATGATGATGGTTCCTACGATGACGGTTCCTACGATGACGGTTCCTACGATGATGGTTCTTACGATGATAGCGAAGAATAGTGATAACCTTTCGTGACCAGTCTATACCCTGATTCATAAAATACCGGAGATCCGGCACCTCTGAAGTGAACACTTCAAAGGCACACAGATCTCCGGTATTTTTATTTTATCTTTTATATTTTCTTTCAAAGATTTCACTATACAGAATATCAGTATGTAAATATACCAACTCCATAAGCTTCCAACGGATATGCAAAAGAAAATTCCCGGTTATCACAATTTTTCTTTTCGGCTTTAAATACCTTGCCCTTCGGAAGAAGCCCCTGCTCATCCATGATCAGTTTGTACTGTTTTTTCTTCGGAACGCCTACACGGTAATCCGGACGTGCTACCGGTGTAAAGTTGCATACTACCAGAATATTATTACGTCTTGTAGGAGATTTTCTCACAAAGCTGAAGATACTTCTGTCACCATCGTTGGCATTGATCCACTCAAATGCAGATGGATCATTATCTGCACCGTAAAGTGCCGGATATTTGCGGTAGATATGCAGAAGATCACTGACATACTGCTGCAGCTTCTGATGATTTTCCTCGCCAAGAAGATACCAGTCAAGCTCTCTGGCCTCACTCCACTCACGCAGCTGTCCGAAATCCTGTCCCATAAACAGAAGCTTCTTACCCGGATGCCCGAACATAAAAGTATATCCGGCCTTCAGGTTCTTAAATTTATCATCCAGCTCCCCAGGCATCTTCTCCAGCATAGAACACTTCAGATGTACTACCTCATCGTGAGACAGAACCAGAACATATTTCTCACTGTATGCATAAGTCATAGAAAATGTCATCTTATTATGATTAAATTTACGGAAATATGGATCCAGCTTCATGTATTCCAGGAAGTCGTTCATCCAGCCCATATTCCACTTCAGGGAGAATCCAAGCCCGTCGTCTTCTGCCTTGCCTGTTACCATCGGCCATGCGGTAGATTCCTCTGCGATCATGACAGTTCCATGATTTCTTCCGAGAACAACGGTATTCAGATGCTTAAAAAATTCAATAGCCTCCAGATTCTTGTTTCCGCCGTATTTATTGGCGACCCACTCACCGTCTTTCTTACCGTAATCCAGGTAGAGCATGGATGCAACCGCATCTACACGAAGACCATCAACGTGGCATTCCTCTACCCAGTAAAGAGCATTTGCGATCAGGAAGTTCTTCACCTCCGGACGTCCGTAATTGTAGATCTTGGTTCCCCAGTCCGGATGCTCACCCTGTCTCGGATCTGCATGCTCATATACAGCAGTTCCGTCAAAGTTAGCCAGTCCGTGTGCATCCTTCGGAAAATGTGCCGGTACCCAGTCAAGAATGATACCGATCTTCTGACGATGGAGATAATCCACCAGATATTTGAAATCCTGCGGTGTTCCGTAACGGGAAGTCGGTGCGTAATAGCCGGTTACCTGATAGCCCCAGGAACCGTCAAAAGGATGCTCTGCGATACCCATAAGCTCCACATGGGTGTATCCCATTTTTTTGACATACTGGGCAAGCTTCGGCGCCAGTTCTCTGTAGGAATAGAAACCATCCTCATCCTCTGCTGTCTGCGGATGCTTCATCCAGGAACCCGGATGCACCTCATAGATTGACATGGCACTTGTGTCCGGATCAAAGTTCTCACGATTTTTCATCCAGGTATCATCTTTCCATTTGTAGTTGGTGATATCTGTAATACGAGAGGCTGTTCCGGGACGCATTTCAGCGGCATTGGCATATGGATCTGCCTTGTAAAGTTCCTCACCATGTGCACCTGTAATGTAAAATTTATACAGCTGTCCGATCTTTGCTCCCGGTACAAATGTCTCATAAACGCCAATGGGTCCAACTTTTTTCATGGGATTCTTCTCCGTATCCCATTCGTTGAATTCACCTATAACAGAAACCGCCTGTGCATTAGGTGCCCACACTGCAAAATAAACCCCTTTTTTCCGATTCTGCGTGTCTGGATGTGCTCCCAGCTTCCTGTAAATATCATAATTCGTGCCCTGACCGAACAGATACTGGTCAAGCTCCGTAAATTGTAATTTCTTTCCCATTTTCAGGTACCTCCCTTTATAGTTCTGCCACCGTCCATTCCCCAATTTTAAGTGGAATTTTTTATTCTATAATTATACCAATCCCTATATTTTCAGTCAAGGAAAAACCCTCTCCGGCTAATATGTGTCTATTATCCGACAGTGTCAGATAAAGTCAAAAAAGAGACCTGAATGACGCACATCTTGTCATTCAGGTCTCTCCTGTTATTTTTTAATATTCTCCGCTTCCATCGTCATAGGAACCGTCATCATAGCTTCCATCATCGGAAGATCCATCAGAATAATCACTTTCGTCAGAGCCATCGGAGTAGTCATCTTCGTTGGAAGATCCGTCACTGACATCAGATCCGTCAGAAGAATCGCTTCCATCGGAGCTATCATCAGAGGAATCCTCTGAATCGCTGGAATTTCCTGCATATCCTGCAACACGACCAGCCTGAAGAGAGCTGTCCCAGAAGTCAGAATAGGAAGCACTCTGTAACGTAACATCCTTCGCTTCTGCAAGCTCGCTGACTGTTACAAGCTTATATCCCTGGTCGATCAGTGCCGGGATCAGCTTCTCTGTGGCACACTTCACAGATGGTTCATGAATATCATGCATCAGGATGACGGAACCATCTCCCAAAGAAGAATCATTCATGATCTGATTATAATCTGCATCCGCATCCATCAGCTTCCAGTCCAGAGAATCTGTAGACCACATGAAGAAAGGCTTGCCAACTGCACTTATCTGCTCATCTGTGATCGCGCCATACGGTGCACGACATACAGTTGATGCCTGCCCACAGGCTTTTACCAGTGCATCATCGGTCTTCTGGAACTCCTGCAAAACAGAATCAAGGTCCATATTCGGCAGCGTCTGTTCCGGATGATCCCAAGTATGGTTACCGATCTCGCAGCCAAGCTTTACCATTCGCTGTATGGTAGATTCACGGCCCTCCATATTCTGTCCCAGCATAAAGAACGTAACATGGATATTGTATTTCTCAACAGTATCAAGAAGTGTCTCTGTATACTCTCCAGGACCATCATCAAAGGTCAGAGCGATCATCGGGCGCTTCTTGGAAGGATCATAAGAACCATCCTCATTAAAATAATAATCCTTCACACCTTTTTCCACCCATCCGGTCTGCATGTATCCCTTTTTATCAAAGCTGTATGTTGTTCCGTCAATATCCGCAAAACCATTTACATAATATGTACCATCCGGATTCTGATACCACTTTCCTGTGGAATCCTCATGCCATCCCGGAGTCATAACAGAAAGCCTTTCACCCGCTTCACTGCCCTTTACCGGCATCACCGTTGCATCCGTACTGGAATCCGCGCTGTCTGTATCCGAAGCAGCCGTATCCGTCGATGCCGTACCGTCCTTCGTACTGCTGTCTGTGGAAGCTCCGGCGGTATTTGCCTGGACATTTACTGTCTCCGCATCTTTATTGTTTCCGCCGCCTGCATGGTTGACGATGGGAAGAATTACCCCTCGAACAACAAAAACCAACAGAAGAATCGCCGCAACTACACAGGTTATCCGCTTCATCATCCGCCGCCGTCTTAACTGCTGCTGTTTTCTGCGCATCCTCTCACGCAAAACTCTTTTGTCCATTTTATACATCCCCGTTTATATACTTATATCTTTCTTTGATATTTAACGTCTGTCTTTAATCATACCGCATTTAATGCTTAAATACAATGGGAATTCCCGAAAGAATCTCTTAATTTATTACTGTTCACTCCGTTCTCAGTAACACACCTCGCGGAATATTACCAGTGAACGGTAACCTTAATTTTCCCCTGTCCTTTTGTAAAAAAATGGCACCCGGAACATATTCCGGGCACCACACTCTTTTAGCTGCTGATACTGTCAGATCACTCCTGACCCGCTGCATTCTGATCCGCCTCGCCGTCTTCCGGCACCATATCTGTAGCCTCTGCCGCTTCCAGCTCTTCATCCACGGTACCTTCCGCACTGCTTCCGTCCGAGGAAGGATCATCTCCGTTTACTCCCTGGGTATCACCGGCAGAAACCTTCTCCTCAACCGTTGCATTGTCCAGGATAAAATCTTCCACTCTGAGAAGTCCGATGGATTCATCCACTGCTGCCTGTCCGTATTTATCTACCAACGCAGCCAGATCCTTCACACTGTATGCTTTGATCAGTTCATCCTGGATACTGAGAGATTTTTTATCTTCAAGTGTCATATTCTCCGCATCCATGATCCCCTGTACGATCAGATTCTGCTTTACTTTAAACTCCGCATACTGACCGCTCTGCTCCTCAAAATCATCCATGGAGATTCCCTGAGCTTTTACAAAATCCTCCAGCGTCATAGCACCCTGTTTTGCATAATTCTCATACAGACTGCGAAACTCCGTCTTTGCCGTATCCAGATCCTCCTGTGGATATTCCTTCACTTCAGATGCTGATAGCACTGTGTTCCATGCAGTTTCACGCAATGTGTTCTGTGCACTTGTCTTCGCTTCATCCTCCAGTGTAGTGCGGATTTCCTTCTTGTAATCATCCACACTCTTGCAGTCTGTATTCTTGGCTACCCAGGTATCTGTAAGCTCCGGTGCACGCTTAAAGCTCTGCAGCGTGACCTTAAATACCACTTCCTGTCCGGCCAGTTCTTCCGAAGAGTATTCCTCCGGGAAAGTCAGATCGAGATCCTTGGTCTCACCTTTTTTCATTCCGATGATCCCGTCCTCAAATCCGTCGATAAACGTTCCGGAGCCTATGGTCAGCTCATAATTATTTGCAGTACCGCCGTCAAAAGCCACACCGTCCTTGGTTCCCACATAATTGATGGTAACTACGTCTCCGTTCTGAACGCTGCCTTCCGTTACTTCCTCAGCCTTGTTCTGCAGTTCCTCCTTGATCCTTCCGTCAACCATATCATCGGTTACAGCTTCTACCGTATTATCAAGAGTCAGCCCCTTATATTCTCCGATAGTCACATATTTGCTCACATCATCCACGGAAACAAGCCTTGTGTCTCCGGAGGCTGCCTCTTCGCTGTCTTTATTGGAATCCGTTTCTTCTGACTCTTTGGAATCTGCAGATCCGGAATCTTCTTTATCTGTTGTATCCTGCGCTTCTGCTGCAGGTTTTTTGTCATCTTTCTGGTCTGTTGATGTGCCACATGCAGTGATCGCCAGTGCCGCACACAGTGCAAGAACCATGAGATATGCTTTTTTCTTCATAACCTACTCCCTTCATCAAGTACTGTCGGTTCGATTATAATCTTTTTTTATACAGATTTGTAAAGTGTGTTTGCTGTCTTACATTTCCGGTACCGGTGTCGGTCTGGAAGAATCCCACACCTCCGATACATCAAACAGGTCACTGAGCATATCCGGATTGTAATACATTCTGTATCCATCCAGATTCCGTCTTCCCTGACGGAAATATTCACTTGTGATCTGCACAAAATACTGACTGGAATCTACATTGCAGAAATAGCGGTAGCCACGGCTTTTGTAATACTCATACTTCTCATTATCCGAGGTGTATCCTTCCCAGTCGCCGATATCCGCACCAAAAGCAAAAATGATCATATCGGTTTTTCCGAGGATGGGTGCCACATATTTTTCCCATTTTTTATTATCGGTCTTCAACTCCGCTGCTGTGGAGCTTGTGGCGTTTCTGTGGCCCCAGGTATGGCTTGCAAATTCCCAGCCGTCCTTTTTCATGGCCTTCGCCACTTTTTTGGCTGCTTTTACTTCTTTATCATAGTCAAAATCCGGATTGGCCTTGAGAAACGCCTTCTGGTCATCCTGAAGATTCTTCTTAGTCTTGTATGCCCCGTCTGTACGGTAGCCCAGAACACCATTATAACCGGTCATTGCCAGGATACCCTTTCTTCCATGATAGGAAAAATCCGGATGTTCTTTGATAAAGGAATCCAGGATCGGCACCACATCGTAATCTCCGGTCACAACTGTACCGTCTGCCTTCTTATACTCGCATTTGATATCTCCGTTGTCGTCGATCACCAGCTTTGTGGCAAATCCGTCTCCGTCCATATAATGATAGTAGCTGACATCATCCTCTGAAAGAACAAAAGGGATCTTGCCTTCCGGCAGCATGATCTTTCCTTTGCTCATGGTTCCGTCATCATTGATCACAGCCATATCATGAGGACTCACCAGTACGTAACCCTTATCATACATGATCTGGATCATTTTTTTGAATTCGCTGACTGTGGTCATCATCTGATTATATCCGGCCTCATCGGAATCTCCGTCAAAGGCCAGTGAGGTATTCACGATCAGGGAATGAAAAAATACATGAGTGATATTTTCAAGTGGATATTCCACACAGGCATCTCTTTTTTTCATGTAGGCTGCTGCTGCTTCCTGCATCTTGTCACTGGTGGCAAATTTCCAGTTATTTTTCAGCACGGAGATCGCGCCGGTGTAATCATACTGCTGTGCCAGTTTTTTGGCTTTTCTGAGAAGTGTTTTTTCGTCTGAGGAAGTACTGTCGGAGCTGTTCTCGGCAGCTTCCCTTTTCTGTGTTTCTTTTTCTGCCTTTTTTTCTTCCTTCGGTGTCTCGGTAGCTGCCGGCTGGTCCTCCGGATCCGCTGCTACTTTGGCTTCTTCGGACTGTTCTTCTTCGGCTTCTGCTTCCGCTTCCGCTTCATCAGACTGTGTATCCTCGTCGTCCTGTGTCCCGGAGATCATATTGTCCACCTGAACAGTGACCGGATGGTTTCCGCCCACAAGAAGTGACGCCGCAAGTACTGTTGTCAGTACACCTGCAATTTTTTTCTTCATGATAATATATATGCCCCTTTCTAAAAGTCCCCTCGTATCTCCGGATATGACCGTTACATCGGCGGCACCGGTGTCGGTCTTGCCGGATCAAAAACATCTTTTACGTCAAAAAGATCGGATAACAGTTCCGGGTTATAATACATACGGTATCCATCCAGATTCCGTCTTCCCTGACGGAAGTACCGATCCCTGATCTGTACATAATACTGGCTGGAATCCACGTTGCAGTAATAATTATATCCCTGCCCCTTCAGATATTCGAATTTATCCCCGGAATACTCCTGGTCATTGGTAATGTCAGTTCCAAAAGCAAAAATGATAACATCCGTTCCCCCGATCAGCGGATCTACATTTTTCTTGAAACGTTCGGTATCTGCCTGAAGCTTCTCCAGTGTGACCTGTCCCACATTCTGATGTCCCCAGGTATGGCTTGCAAATTCCCAGCCTTCTGCCTTCATGGCATCGGCAACCTTTTTTGCGGCTGCCCGTTCTTTTTCCAGGCTGAAATCCGGATGTGCATCCAGCCACTGTACTTTATTTTCATCCAGATCTGCCGGACGGGTCTCATAGCTTTCGTCGGTACGGTATCCCAGGATCCCGTTGTATCCGGTAAGCGCCAGGATTCCTTTTGCACCGCGATATGAAAAATCCGGATGCTTTTCCACAAATCGATCGATCAGCGGAACCATGTCGTAATCTCCCACGGATACGCTTCCGTCATCTTCCACATATTCATTGCGGATCTTTCCTTTATCATCCACGATCAGCTTCGTGGCATAGCCGTCACCGTCCATGTAATGATAATAGCATACATCATCTTGTGAGAGGACAAACGGCGTTTTCCCGGGCGGAAGAAGGATCTCTCCCTCTGTGATGTTCCCGTTGTCATCTGCCTTTGCCATGTCCTTGATGCTTACCATCACATAGCCCTTGTCATACATGATCTGCGTGATCTTGTTAAACTCATCAATGGTTGTCATGACCTGATTATAATCTGCTTCTTTGTAATCTCCGTCAAACGCTTTGGATGGATCTTTGATCAGAATATGATAAAAAACATGTGTCACCTTTTCAAGGGGCCATGCCGTACAGGTTGCTTTTACGTCTTCGTATTTTTTTGCAGCCGCCTGCATCTTCTTATCAGAATCATAGGACGGAGCCTTTTTCAGAAGATCGATAGCTTTGTCATAGTTATACTGACTGGCCAGAAGCTCTGCCTCTGCGAGAGTATCTTTGGAAACGGTCTCTGTATTTTTAGTACCCGCTTCTGAAGCTTTTTCTCCGGAAACGGTCTGTTCTTTCTGTTTGTCAGAAGAAACCGTCTTTTCTTTTGAAGCCTTCTCACTTCTGCCCTTCAGCGCACCGACCCCTACTGATGCCCCGACTGCGGCGATCATTGCCACTGTTATGATAACCAGACGTTTTCTGCGTTCCTTCAGCTGGCGCTTTCTGCGGCGTTTCAATACCTCTTTCCGCCATTCTTCGTACTCAGGAGTTCCCATTTCCGGTCGGGTTCTCCCGGGCGTTTTCTCTTCCATATAATATTTCCTCCATCTCTGGTTTATCCATTACATATGTTAGTTCAAAGATAGTTATGTCCTGTAATCTCTGCAGCATACACAGATGAACTGCATCGTAATCATTATAACTGGTAACTGCTGAAATTTCCACCGTTCCACCTGTCTTTTTCACTTTTTTAATTGCCTTTTTGACGAAACAATGCTAAAATGTTGTTTGCGTAATGTAACCGATTGCGAAACAAATATATATACAGGGGGATTCTCAAATGAGTACAGTTACCATCGTTCTTCTGGTCATCCTCGTTATTCTGATCGCAGCAGTGATCGCACTCTATTTCTTCGGAAAAAAAGCTCAGAAAAAACAGGACGAACAGCAGGCTCAGATCCAGGCTAACAAGCAGACAGTTTCCATGCTGGTCATCGATAAAAAACGGATGCCGCTGAAAGATTCTGGACTTCCACAGATGGTCATCGACCAGACACCTAAGCTTATGCGCCGGTCCAAGCTTCCGATCGTAAAAGCCAAAGTCGGTCCGAAGATCAGCATCCTTATTGCAGATGAAAAGGTTTTTGATCTGATCCCGGTCAAAAAAGAGATCAAAGCTGAAGTCAGCGGTCTTTACATCGTTGGCGTAAAAGGAATCCGTGGTTCTCTCGAAGCACCACAGAAGAAGAAAAAAGGCTTCCTCGCAAGATTCCGTAAATGATCAGAATCCAAAACAGCCGCCACGCTTTCAGGAATTTCCCTGATGCATGGCGGCTTTTCTTATGTAATGTAATTATATATCTTTTATTTTCTGCAGGATCTATAAAACAAAATCCTTGCAGTCTCTTGGCTGTACCTGGATCGCCAGATAGCAGTCTGCCACATGTTCTTCATTCATATCCAGCGCATAATCTGCTTTGATCTGAAGGTTCTCTTCGCTTTCCGTCAGCTCCAGATTCGTAGCTGAGATTCCCATCTGAAGTGTTCCGTAAGGGGTAGTATAATAGGTCATGTTTTTTTTGCCCTGTTCAAATACCATGTGTACATTGACAAGCCCCTTCTTGCTGACTTCCAGACCCTTTCCGGATACTTTTATGTAATTGATGGTGGGTTCTGCTGTTTCATCCAGCAGTTCCTCATATCTGAGATAATGAGAACCATTGCGGAAATAATACTGTCCCGGAACAATGATCTCTATAGGTTCCTGATCCCCCTGTGCATCCATCATCTGAAGCCCTCTTACATGGATCAAAACTTCTTTCTGCATTCTTTTCTCCTATCATTTATGTACAGATCTGTTTAATATTTTTCGATATCGATCTTCTGTGTTTTTTCTACGTTATACGGCAGGATGGAATTGGCAAAATCCTTAAACTTCTCTGCAAGATCACTTACATAAAAGCGATACGGAAATTCCTCCTGTGCTACCTCATTGCTGGCAAGATCCAGTCTGGAGAGCAGCTTTTTAAGCTCCAGTGCTGTCTCATATGCAGGATTCACAAGGCAGACCTCCTCACCCATGATCTTGCGGATGGTAGATCTTAAAAGGGGATAATGCGTACATCCGAGGATCAGTGTATCGATCTCCTGCTCTTGCAGCTCCTTCAGATACCTTCTGGCAACCTCCTCGGTGACCGGATCATGATACCAGCCTTCTTCTACCAGCGGAACAAACAGCGGGCACGCTTTTCCGATCACGGTGATCTCCGGATCCAGTTCCTTCAGATAAGAGGCATGGATACCGCTTCCTACCGTGCCCACCGTTCCGATAATGCCCACCCGTTTATTTCTTGTTTCATGGGCAGCAACTCTGGCACCGGCCTCGATCACTCCAAGGATCGGGATATCCAGTTCATCCTTCACCGCATCCAGAGCAAACGCACTGGCTGTATTACAGGCCACCACAATGGCCTTCACCTTCTGTTCCTGCAGAAAATGAATGATCTGGCGGGAATAACGGATCACCGTTTCTCTGGATTTGCTTCCATAGGGAACTCTGGCTGTGTCTCCGAAATATACGATTTTTTCCGATGGGAGATTGCGCATGATCTCCCGGGCTACTGTCAGTCCTCCGATACCGGAATCAAACACACCCACAGGTGCGTTTCTGTCTATATTCATTGATCTTATCTCCTGAAATAATTAATCGAACGTGATTGGTCCGTTGAAATATTGTATCACCAATCCAGGGCTTGCGCAAGCCAGAAGGATATCTTCACCGGCTTATTTTCCCCGTTGTCCTCTGCTTTTTCAAAACAGAATTCCGGATAGATCGTTCCCCACCAGGCATAAAACTGTGGCTGCCGATCACCTGCAGTTCTTCTCTCCCAGGTACTCCCTGCAAGGATCACTGCCATGAGCAGAAGGATTCCTCCTGCTTTTTTTAATACATGCTTCTTCGTTTTTATATGCTCCATGAGCAAGCCCTCCTGTCAAAAATCTTCTGATGATCTTATCCAGGGATATACTGTACGATTTATCGTACTGATCATCATCTGTATTATTAACAGTCCGGCTCCTATCTATTCATTACTGCCGTAATCCACTTCCAGAAGCTCACCTTCCACCCATACCTCCGGAAGCCAGGGCAGCGTTCCATCCTGACAAAACTGATGATATACCTCCCGCAGAGTCACACCCTTCTTCTGCTGCCCGGATGTGCGGTTCTCCTGGATTCCCTGAAGATATTCCCCTATGGAGCTTTTTCGGGCTCCTTTCCAGTGAAAAACATCTCCCAGCATATTCGTCCGAAACACGTAGACATCCTCTCCGATATGCTCTTCCTGCTTCAGATATCCGATCAGTGCTTCCCGGGCTCCCTCTTCCAGGATCTGTTCATCCAGGATCAGCACTTCAAGATGACCAAGATCCAGAAATTTTTCCTGAGACCGGTTGTAGACTGCCTCGATCTCCTGAAAGTCCCGGCCGGAAAGAGTCAGAACAGAAATCGGGTCTTCGTCCGGTTTTTCCTGTCCGGTAGCTGTACTCATATCCGGCATTGCATATTTCAGCACAAAGCCATTCTCTGAAACACCGGCCCCAAGTGCCAGCGGATAAGCTCTTTTTTCCGGTTCTACTGCCGCACAGCCTGATCCCGTCAAAGTGATGACCAGGACAAGTCCTGCCACAGTTATTTTTTTCTTCCGTCTTCCCCTGTTTTCCGTACTGAGAAAAAGCTGTATCACAAGCAGAAACGGCACAAAGATGTACCCCAGATACCAGCCATAATACTCCCGGATCCCCATCCCGTTTCTCTCATACAGGGAAAGCAGCCAGCCTGCTGCCGGGATCCAGTACCGACCGGTCCCGAACCCGGTTTTTTCCGCGATCTGATTTCCGTAATGAAACAAACTTCCCAGAGAAAACAAAAGTCCGAATACCAGAAATCCCATCCATATCACATCAAATCTCGCCAGTACGTTTCCCGGAAGATCCGCACCTTCCAGAAGAGGCAGTACCGGACAGATCTCGTTTTTAAGGCGTGCACCTCCAAAGACCGCCGGAAGAAGGAGCTGCATTCCAAAAATGATCCCGCAAACTGCAAGAAAAGCCAGAATCACAGGTTTTCTGGCACTTCCCTGTTTTTTTGCATACTCCAACCCGAAGGGAAGAAGTCCTGCTCCTGAAAAAGCACACAAAAGTGTATACAGATCACGGAGCCATCGCTCTCCTGCAAATCCTGTTTCCGGATCTTTCATCACTTCCATAAAGTACTCTGTTTTTCCCTGCCCTGCACATAAAAGCATCAGAAGAAGAATCCCTGCCAGAAAAACCCTTCCGGACACCTCAGCGATCCGCCCTCTTCTCTGCATTCCGCGATGCGTTCCCAGACTGCAGACTGCAACTGCAAGAAGAGACAGCCATTTTCCGGAAATCCCGCTGATCAGACTTTCCGGGATCACCTCCCCCAGAAGATCCGAAAGAAATGCCGAACTTGCGATCACATATATTAAAAAGAACAGTCCGATAAATTGTACAGCAAAATCTCCTGTCCTTTTGGAAAGCTCCCCATACGCAGGTGTCAGACGTATCAACCAGATCACATAAAAAGAGAGCACTACGGCCGCAGCAGCTGTCCCTGCCATGGCACTGATGCCCAACATCGCTCCATTCTTAAACAGGCACAGCAGAAACGGCGCCGGAAACACCAGTATGATCTGCCGAAAAAGCTGCCTGTGGGAAATCCTGTTATTCTCCGCAAATCTCATAACCTTTATCCTTTCCGGCTCCATGGCCTTGTCCGAAGCCTGCGTTTCTGGGCATTTCTGGCATACAGCGGCCGGAATTTCCGCTTCCGGAAGGGCTGTCGCAAAATCCTTCCACCGGTTTCCGTCTCACTGTTCTTCTCTACAAAAGGTACCAGATATGGGACACCGAAGCTTAAGAGTCCTGACAGATGCGCCACGGTAAGATACAGTCCCAACACGATTCCGAAGATACCCAGAAACCCTCCCAGAAACAGAAAAGCGTACTTCAGAAGCCGGAATGCAGAAGCAAATTCCTCATTAGGTATAGCCAGTGATCCCAGTGCTGTCAGTGCCACGATGATCACTACCACCGGGCTGACAAGATTGGCCTCCACTGCTGCCTGTCCGATGATCAGTCCTCCCACGATCCCAATGGCATTTCCAAGAGCTCCCGGGATCCGCACACCAGCCTCCCGTATCAACTCAAATGACAGTTCCAGGAACACCAGCTCCACTACACTGGAAAATGGAACACCCTCTCTTGCCTGTGCAAAGGAAAGGATCAGATTCGCCGGAAGGATCTGTGTATGAAACCGTATCACAGCCAGATAAAGTCCGGGGAGCAGCGTTGCCACAGCCATGGCCAGATACCGGAGAACCCGCAGGAAGGATGCCATCTCAAAACGATTGTACCAGTCTTCACTGCTTTCCATAAAACTGTTGAATGCTCCGGGAACCACCAGTGCCACCGGCGAATTGTCGCAGAGCAGAACTGCTTTTCCATTCAGCAGCTCCTGGGCAGCCCGATCCGGCCGCTCCGTTGTCTGAAACTGAGGAAAGGGAGAATACCAGGCTTCTTCTGTCAACTGTTCCAGCATCCCGCTGTCCAGGATCCCGTCCACTGCAAAAGATTCCAGACGCTCTTTCACAGCAGTCAGAAGCTCCTCATGGACCAGATCCTCCACATAAAGAAGCTGTACCACCGTATTGGAGCGTACACCGATGCTGCTCTGCTCCACCTTCAGCCTGGTATCCCGGATCCGCTTTCTCACAAGGGCCGCATTGATTTTTACACTGTCACAGAACCCCTCCTTGGAGCCTCTGAGGACCTTTTCCGTTTTCACCTCTGATACAGGCAGCCCCGGATATCCTTTACTGGAAATTTTCATTGCTTTGTCGTATCCATCCAGAAAGAAAACTGCATTTCCCGAAAGAATGGCACCAAATACCTCCTCCATGGAAGACAGCTCCTTCACATCTGCAATTCCAAGGCTGTTCCGGCGGATAAATTCCCGGATCTTTTCCTCCGGGATCTCCCAGAAATGATTGATCATTTTTCCGATAGCAGAATCATCCAGCATCATGTTGGAAACCGCCACCTCAATATAGACCATCAGACAGTCCGCCTTATGTCCCTCACCAAGGCGCATGGGCCTGATCAGGATATCATCGCAGTTTTCACACTGTTTCCGGATATACGATTCATTTTCATGAAGCGATATCGATATCTTCCTTGTTTCCATAAAGCCACCATCCTTTATAGCAAGTTCCCCCACTGCTTATTGCTTTTCGCAATTGAAACAGGGAACTTACCTGATTCGGTTAAAAAAAAGAGATGCCACAATGACATCTCTCTTAATATTCCCGCATATCCGGTTCTTATTCTTTTTTCTCGGCTTCTTTGGCTTCATTCTCCGCGCGGATAGTACGGATGATCGCTTTTCGCTGATTTTCCAGATGATGGAAAGAAATATCCTGCGCCTTTTGCACATCTCCTTCACGGATGGCTTTTACCAGCTCTTCATGCTCACTGACCAGAAGATTTCTTGTCTGCTCCTCCTTCAGATACTCTACACGATAGCGATACATCTGCTCACGGAGATTATTCAGGACCTGGTTCAGACGCTTATTATCAGAAGCCTGGTATATGATCTCGTGGAAAGCCACATCAGTTTCCGCCAGACGGACCAGATTTCCCTCTGCTTTTGTTTTTTCAAATTCCTTGGCTGCCACCCAGAGCCTTCCCAGCTCCTCCTCTGTGATCAGCTTGCACGCTTTTTCTATGGCAACATTTTCGAGAGCGATACGTACCTCCAGAACATCGTTCAGATCCTTCTCTGTGATGCTGGCTACCTGTGCACCTCTGCGTGGGATCATCACTACAAGACCTTCCTGCTCCAGCTTACGCATAGCCTCACGCACCGGTGTTCTGCTCACACCAAGACGCTCTGCAAGGGCAATCTCCAGAAGTCTTTCGCCCGGCTTCAGCTCTCCCTTCAGGATTGCCTGCCGCAAGGTATTAAAAACAACATCCCGAAGCGGCAGATATTCATTCATATCCACAGAAAAATCACTTGTCATTTGTAACTCCTCCATCTCTATTGTAAATATCCGTGGCAAATACAGTCTTTGCAAGCCCGCTCTTTCTGAGGCTTCTGGCTGCCGCGGCCATCTTATCCCTGTTATCAAAGATTCCAAACACAGTAGGACCGCTCCCGCTCATCACGGCTTTCAGCGCACCTTTTTCTTCCATAAGGTTCTTGATATTGCCGATCACCGGATACTGTCGGATGATCCCCGGTTCAAATACATTCTCCATTCTGGATGCCATGGCATACAGATCATTATTTCTGATAGCTCCGATGAGTCCATCGATGTCCGGATGTTTACCGATCCCTTCCAGATTCAGATTCTCATAAGCTGTTTTTGTGGAAACATTGATCCCCGGTTTTCCTATCAGAACATAACATTTCGGAACTTCCGGAAGTCTGGTCAGCTTCTCTCCGATTCCCTCCGCAAGAGCTGTTCCCCGCATGATACAATACGGAACATCTGCTCCGACCTTTACTGCACGTTCCATCAGCTGTTCTTCTGTAAGCCCTAAATGGAACATCCGGTTCACACCCACAAATGCAGCCGCTGCATCGGAGCTGCCTCCTGCCATGCCTGCTGCCACCGGGATAAATTTACGAAGCTTGATGGAAAGTCCCTCTTCAACATCGAACTCCTCCATCAGCATCTGTGCTGCTTTATATACAAGATTTCTCTGATCTGTGGGGATAAACGGAAGATTGGTCGTCAGTACGATCCCCGGCCGTCTGGTCTTTCTGATATCCAGGATATCATACATACGGATGGTCTGCATGATCATGCGTACCTCATGATAACCGTCCTCTCTCTTTCCCAGAACATCAAGTCCGAGATTGATCTTTGCCATTGCTTTTAAACGCATAAGCCCCTCCATTTGTACTTTGTATACAGTATTTATACATGTATTTTATATGATTTTTACATTCTTTTCAACAGCAAAATATTCCACTTTTTATTTGATCTGACCTTCCACTTTTTTCACAACAAGAAGCGGAGTTCCCGGAGATGGTTCCTGATTTTCCTTGAGACCATTGATCGTCCGGATCTCCTGTACAGATGTGTGATATTTCCTTGCGATATCCCACAATTCATCTCCCGGTTTTACCATGTAAACCAGGATTCCCGGCATGGCCTGGAGTTTTTTCATATCCAGTGGTTTTTCCTCTACTTTCTCAATGATAAATACCGGTTCTCTGGCAACTGCCAGAAGCTCCAGTCCTACAGTTGCCCGGATCTCGATCTCATTTCCATCTGCCATGGCTGCGGAAAGCTGCTCCAGCTTTGCTTTTAACTGATAACAGCTGTCCTGTCGGATCCCTCTTGCCTCAACCATATGGGAAAACGGTATCATTGCCTCCATGGAATAAAACGGCATATCATCATTTCCAATAATGTACAGGATCTTCAGCATGACCACGCCATCTGCCTGCACACCGTTCTCTACGATCCTGGTCTTATCGATCTTCACTTTTCCCTGACTGTGACACAGCTGGAGGACTTTTCCCTGAGTCTCCTTTACCTGGATCCTGTCACTGATCCTGCATCTGGAAAAATTACGTACCAGAAGCCGTTCCAGTACCTCATTCTTCCCTTCCGGAACGCATTCACGGATCGGTGTATACACATCGGTAATGAGATCATATTCCTCTTCCCTGAAAAATTTCATATCCAGCTCCAGCACCACATCCGAAACAAGGATCCGTTCTTCCCCATCGACATCCGGTTTGGCCTCCAGACTCTGATGCATCACCGAAGCTTCGATCAGCGGGATCAGTTCTTCCGTGCAGTCCGGACATTCCACTTCCCCGGAAAAAGGCAGCGAATATTCCAGCCATTGCACCGGAGCTTCTGTATCTTCAGCTCCGTACAGCACAAAAACGGACAGCTCTCCCCTTGCTTTTACCACATTTTCCTCCGGCTTCAGATCCAGTCCCCGTACATCCATAGTATACCAGATCAGGCTGGCGATATCCGGACGATTGGAGGCAATGGTATACTCATCCTTGATCCGGAGTGTATCTTTTTTATGTACGGTAAGTCCCAGAAAGCGGACTGTTTTTTTTCTGACGGATACCTCTTCTGCATCCAGCGCCACCGGCAGGCGGATCTGTTCCGTTTCATCCACAGTCGCACAAAAAGTAACCAAAGCTTTGATATTGAGCTTTCTGGAATGGATCAGGCGGATCGTAAGATCTTCAATTTCCCACTTCAGACACATTTTATCCCCATTTATGATGTTCTTCAGGTTCAAGGTTTCCTCAAATGGAAGTTTTGCAGTTAGACCGCTGACAATCCCGCTTTCTTCCCCCACATAAAGGATATCTACCTGCAGATTTCCCGTAAGAATACCTTTCCCGTCAGTAAGACGGACATCATCCATAATGATCCTGCCCTTATTCTGGATCAGTCTTCCTGCATCCGGTTTTGCATCCGGTACATTAAAATCCTCATCAAAAGTGATCTGACTTTTTGCCCTGCTTTTTTCCTTTAATATCTGCATGCTTTCTTTTTTTAATTCCACAGTCTATTCCCCTTTCTCCAACTCTTTTTTCACCGGACTACTGCTTTCCCGGAACGTTACCGGCTTTTCCTGTTTCCGGGTTTTTATCACAATGCAGGGATAGGACGGAACTCCTGCCTCCTTAAGATCCTCCGGTCCAAGAAGTTTTGTAACAAAAAATATCCCATTCGAGGATTCTCCAAGCTCCTCTACCTGGATGCTGTATCCGCCACTCATCTGCCGCCCGTACCCTTTGGCCAGGTAAAGATCATCTCCGGTTTCATAACTCAGCTGAAATTCCTTTTCCTTTTTTTCTTCCATAAGCCTGGAAAGCTCCTCCGGGATATCCCGGCGTTCCACAATGGTGTAATCTACCGGTTTTCGTTCTTCTTCCTCCACCCGGACAAAGCGACACCCGGAAAGCAGCAGCGCCAGCACGGCAGCTGTCAGCACGATCCGCAGAAATACTGCTTTTTTCATAATATAAGCCACCTGCATTATTCAGTATTTATTCTATGTGAGCAGGGAAAGATTTATTGCAACTATCGGATTTTCTTCGTATAATATAAAAATACCATCTTACTGCGGAACACTCCGCAAGTATCTATAACAGAAAGGACAAAAGACATGATTCGATTCATACTTGTCTGTATCGTGGTGATCGCCTATCTGGTGCTGACCATTCCGGTTCTCCTTGTAGAATGGATCATCGGGAAATTTTCTCCCATGACTAAGGATATCAGCTCTCTGCGCATGGTACAGGCCATATTCAAATTCATCCTGTGGATCACAGGCGCCAAAGTCACCGTCATCGGCGAAGAAAACGTTCCAAAGGATCAGGCTGTTCTCTATGTAGCAAACCACCGGAGCTATTTCGACATCCTGCTCACCTACAGCCGCTGTCCGATCCGCACCGGCTATGTTGCCAAGAAGGAAATGGAGCATTATCCGCTGCTCTCCAACTGGATGCGCAATCTCTACTGTCTCTTTCTCGACAGAGAGGATATCAAGCAGGGTCTGAAAACGATCCTTCAGGCCGCAGACTATGTAAAATCCGGCATTTCCGTATGTATCTTCCCGGAAGGAACCAGAAATAAGAATGCTGATGAAACAGAAATGCTGCCTTTCCATGACGGCAGCTTCAAGATCGCGACCAGAGCCAAAAGCCCGATCATTCCTATTGCGATCAGCAACTCTGCCAACATCTGGGAGGCCAATTTCCCGAAGATGACACCTACACACGTAGTGATCGAATATGGCAAGCCTATCATTCCTTCAGAGCTTGACCGGGATACTCAGCGCCGCTTAGGTTCCTATACACAGGATATCATCAAAGAAATGCTGATCAAAAATAAAGAACTGGTATGAACATCAAAAAAAAACCATATCTATGTCTGTTTTTCGACATAAGATATGGTTTTTTATTACTGTGTACCTGCTCCCAGGATTTTTTCCGCATTTTCGATCCGTTCTTTCGTTGGCGGATTGATTCCTTTCAGCGGATAATCAATATGCAGATTTTCCCATTTAAAGGTTCCGAGTGTGTGATATGGAAGAACCTCCACTCTCTCAACTGTCTTCAGTGTTGCAATAAAGTCAGCCAGTCGGTGGAGATAGTCATCCCGGTCATTGCGTTCCGGAACCAGCACGTGACGGATCCACATGGATACGCCCATATCGGAAAGCTTCCGGGCCATGGCAAGGATATTTTTATTGGTACATCCTGTGAGGATCTTATGCTGTTCCTCATCAATGTGCTTGATATCCAGCATGACAAGATCTGTGTATTTCATCAGCTCTTCCCATTTTTCATACCACGCCCCCTCTTCTGTGTAAGGGTTGCCGCTGGTATCAAGTGTTGTGTGGATCCCAAGTTTTTTTGCTTTTCTGAACAGCTCAGTGAGAAAATCGATCTGTAACAGTGGCTCGCCTCCACTCACAGTAATACCGCCCTTACTTCCCCAGTAAGAGCGGTATCGACAGGCTTTTTCAAGCAGCTCATCTGCTGTGTACTCCGTTCCTGTTTTCATTTGCCAGGTGTCCGGATTGTGGCAGAACTGACAGCGCATGGCGCAGCCGCTCAAAAAGATCACATACCGGACTCCTGGTCCGTCAACAGAGCCGAAGCTCTCCAGTGAGTGGACGTAGCCAGTGATTTTTTTCTGGTCGTCCATATTTTTTATTACATCCTTTCGTGGCAGGTTCTTGCGATAACGTCAAGCTGCTGCTCTCTTGTAAGGTCGATGAACTTAACAGCGTATCCGGAAACACGGATCGTGAAGTTTGCATACTCCTCTTTTTCCGGATGCTCCATAGCATCGATAAGTTTCTCTTTACCGAATACGTTTACATTGAGGTGATGTGCACCACGGTCAAAGTATCCGTCAAGTACATTTACAAGGTTCTCTGTACGCTCTTCCTCAGAATGACCAAGAGCATCCGGGTTGATAGTCTGAGTATTGGAGATTCCGTCAAGGGCATCCTCATAGTCAAGCTTTGCAACAGAGTTCAGGGAAGCAAGAAGTCCGTTCTGCTCTGCGCCGTAAGACGGGTTTGCTCCCGGTGCCAGAGGCTCGCCGGCTTTTCTTCCGTCCGGAAGAGATCCTGTAGCTTTACCATAAACAACATTGGATGTGATGGTAAGGATGGATGTGGTTGGCTTGGAATCACGATAGGTATGGATGTGTTTCAGCTTCTCAAGGAATGTGGAAAGCAGGGTTGTTGCGATCTCGTCTGCTCTGTCATCATCGTTACCATAACGTGGGAAGTCACCCTCAACCTGGAAGTCTGTTGTGATTCCGTCCTCGTCACGGATTGCTTTTACTTTTGCATATTTGATAGCGGAAAGGGAATCTACTACGTGTGAGAATCCGGCGATACCTGTTGCAAAGGAACGGTCAACCTTTGTATCGATAAGTGCCATCTCAGCTGCCTCATAGTAGTATTTATCATGCATGTAGTGGATCATGTTCAGTGTTCCAACATACAGATGTGCAAGCCAGTCCATCATCTGATCATATTTTGCGATTACTTCGTCATAGTCAAGGTACTCGGAAGTGATCGGCTGGTACTGCGGTCCTACCTGCTGCTTTGTCTTCTCATCAACACCACCGTTGATCGCGTAAAGAAGGCATTTTGCAAGGTTAGCACGAGCACCGAAGAACTGCATCTCTTTACCGGTCTCTGTAGCAGATACACAGCAGCAGATGCTGTAGTCATCGCCCCATACCGGACGCATAACATCATCGTTCTCATACTGGATGGAACTTGTTGTAACAGAGATGTCTGCTGCATATTTCTTGAAGTTCTCAGGCAGTCTTGAAGAGTAGAGAACTGTAAGGTTCGGCTCCGGAGCCGGTCCCATATCCTCAAGTGTATGAAGGAAACGATAATCGTTCTTTGTTACCATGGAACGTCCGTCCTGTCCCATACCTGCTACTTCCAGAGTTGCCCATACCGGGTCACCGGAGAAGAGCTGGTTGTAAGACGGGATACGAGCGAATTTAACCATACGGAATTTCATTACGATATGGTCAACAAGCTCCTGTGCCTCTTTCTCTGTAAGAGTTCCGTTCTCAAGGTCTCTCTCAATATAGATATCAAGGAATGTGGAGATACGTCCGACACTCATTGCAGCTCCGTTCTGAGTCTTGATTGCTGCAAGATATCCGAAGTACAGCCACTGGAATGCTTCCTTTGCATTCTTAGCCGGCTGGGAAATATCAAAGCCATAGATCTGAGCCATTTCTTTCATCTTCTTCAGAGCACGGATCTGATCAGCGATCTCCTCACGAAGCTGGAAGTCATAACGTCTCATACCCTGACGGTCGCATGCTGCAAAGTCTTTCTCTTTGCCTGCGATCAGGTAATCAATTCCGTAAAGAGCAACTCGTCTGTAATCACCTACGATACGTCCACGTCCGTAAGTATCCGGAAGTCCTGTAAGGATCTTGTTGTGACGTGCTCTCTTCATCTCCGGTGTGTAGATATCGAATACACCCTGATTGTGTGTTTTGAACTCATAGTTGTTAAAAACATCTTTGATCTTGTCGCTTACGTGATATCCGTAAGTCTCGCATGCCTGCTCTGCCATTTTGATTCCGCCGTATGGCATGAAAGCACGTTTCAGAGGTTTGTCTGTCTGAAGACCTACAACCTGCTCCAGATCTTTGAGCTCCGCATCGATATATCCAGGACCGTATGCTGTAATTCCTGTTACTACCTCTGTCTCCATATCAAGAACGCCGCCTTTAGCACGCTCTTCTTTCTGAAGCTCCTGAAGTTTGCCCCAGAGTTTGTCTGTTGCCTCTGTTGGCTCTTCCAGGAAGGAAGCATCTCCGTCGTATGGTGTATAGTTCATGCTGATGAAATTACGAACATCGATCTTCTCTTTCCAACGGTCACCCTTAAAACCATTCCACTGTTCAAAATCAACTTTTGCCAATTTGTTACACATCCTTTCCTGTTGTCTCAATATTTCGTTCACTGTCCGCGCAGTTAGTAATATATAACATTTCTCATGACGACCATAAGATAACAGATTCAGATTTCAAAGTCAACAGATTGGATGTATGTTCTTTATAATATACAAGGGAATGTACTATTGACAAAATTAATGAGAAAATTGTACCAGATATTGTACACTGTCGGGCGTCTGACGTACGCTCCTGCGCGGAGGGCGTTTCCCTTTCAGGGGGACACTTGAGCAGTGGGCGTTTCCCTTTCAGGGGGACACTTGAGCAGTGGGCAGGTTTGCGAGGGGGAAAGGCGCTCGGAGTTACGAAGCCCGCTTTTCCCCCTCGCGCTCCCCCTTTCCGGGCACGTCGCTGTTCTGCGTTGTGGTATGTTACAATGTATTGGAAAGGATTCTGTATTCTTCGGTGTTGGTTGTGTGGGGATTGTGCCGATCCGATGGGTGTGTGGTGAACGTAACACCAAACTCCTCCTATTTGCCATATCCCAGGGAACAGGCCCGCTGCGCGGGCCGCTTTCCCGTCCGGCGGAACAAAAAAATCGGCTCAGCCTGACACCACCGATACAGCAGCATACAGGACTAAGCCGATAAATTAACACGCTCCAAGGCGTAGCACAGCGGCGTGCCCGGAGGGGTGGGGTGTGGGGAGGGGAAACGGGCTTCGCAACTTCGAGTGCCTCCCCTCCCCACGGTTTTCCCCGCTTTTTCAAAGCAGAACTTTTTTCACAAAAAAACTACAACACTTTAGAAAGAAACTCCTTCGTCCGTTCCTCCCGAGGATCACTAAAAAGTTCTTTCGGATTTCTATCCTCAAGAATCACCCCATCATCCATAAAGAGTACTCTGTCGCTGACCTCCCTTGCAAATCCCATCTCGTGGGTAACCACCAGCATGGTCATACCTTCTTTTGCAAGCTCTTTCATAACCTCAAGAACCTCTCCGACCATCTCAGGATCAAGAGCTGACGTTGGTTCGTCGAACAGAAGCACCTGGGGATTCATAGCCAGTGCTCTGGCGATAGCAACCCTCTGCTTCTGTCCGCCGGAAAGCTTTCCGGGATAAACATCGGCTTTTTCTTCAAGCCCGACTCTTTTCAAAAGATCTCTTGCCTTCTGGTCAGCCTCTGTCGCATTCCATTTGCCAAGACGTACCGGCGCAAGAGTGATATTTTTTAATACTGTCATATTGGGGAACAGATTAAAATGCTGAAAAACCATTCCCACATTTTCCCTGAATTTATCTACATTCAGCTTCGGATCCAGGAGCTGCTGTCCGTTTACGGTGATCTCGCCTTCCTCCGGTTTTTCCAGAAGATTCAGGCAGCGCAGAAAAGTAGATTTTCCGGAGCCGGACGGACCGATGATGCAGATACACTCACCCTTGTTTACATGAGTTGTGATTCCCTTTAATACGTGTACATCCCCGAAGGATTTTTTCAGATTTTTAACATCAATCACTTTCTCTCAGTCTCCTTTCAAATCTCTTCAGCAGAAGGCTCAGGCACTTCACGATCAGATAGTACATGATACCTGCAACGATCAGCGGTATGAACATCTGATAAGTACGGGAAGAAACATAGCTTGCCGCCTTTGTCAGATCCATGATACCCACATAGCCCAAAATAGAAGTCTCCTTGATCAGCTGGATAAACTCATTACCCATTGCCGGAAGGATGGTTTTTACAGCCTGCGGAATGATAATAAAACGCATGGTATCTTTGTACCCAAGTCCCAGAGAACGTCCTGCCTCACTCTGACCTTTGTCTACAGAC
The DNA here is from genome assembly GCF_022868965.1 of Blautia sp. NSJ-140. Lineage (NCBI taxonomy): Bacteria > Bacillati > Bacillota > Clostridia > Lachnospirales > Lachnospiraceae > Blautia > Blautia sp. NSJ-140. The sequence goes on from NZ_JALIFS010000006.1 coordinate 206,376, forward strand.
AAAATACCTCCGCGGATAACCTCGGAAACATACGCACCGCTGTTGATACCGAAGCTGACCACTGCTGCCACATATCCAAGTCTGCTGTGGAACACAGCAAAATAAATGATCATCAGCTGAAGAACTGACGGTGTTCCGCGGATCACATCAACATAAATATCTGCTATCGTGGAAAGAATGGTTCTTCTGCCTTTTTTCGCAGCTCCGAGACGTACCAGAGCCACCACAAGGCCGATCAGGATACCTACGATCACAGACAAAAGGGAAACGATCAGTGTAATTCCAAGACCGTTAATATAAAACTTCCAGCGGTTATCCTGAAGGAAAATAAAGCTTAAAAGTCCCAGAAAACCATCTGTTGCTGCTACATCTGTCACATCCTCACTGTTTTCAAGTGTGTCCACAAAATACTTCTGATAAAGATCATCATATTTTCCTGATTTTTTTACTTTTGCAAGCCCGTCATTGATGATCTGGACAAGCTCTGTGTTTCCTTTTTCAATACAGAAAACCGTGTCCTCTGCTGTGCTTGGCACAGACTCATACTGCAGATCTGAATTCTGTTTACAGTAGATCTCAGCCATGATATTGTCGATCAGAACTGCATCTGCTCCACCGTTTTTCAGCTCCATGACTGCACTGGAAGCGTTTTTAAATCTTTTTACTTTGGCATCCTTAACTTCACCGTAATCAGTAGTCTCGCCGGATGCGATCATATCACTCTGTGCACCCTCCAGAACTGCAACTGTTTTTCCGGACATCTCCTCAAAATCCTTGATCGGATTATCCTTACGGCTGATGATGCACTGTGTACCGGTATAGTAAACATCGGAAAAATCAACACTTTTTTTACGATCCTCAGTAGGTCCGATTCCGGCAGCGATCACCTGCACATCTCCGGCCTCCATGGAACCCATCAGGGAATCGAAAGGCATATCCTTCCATACCAGCTTTACATTTTCTTCCTTGGCTATCGCCTCCAGAAGATCGTAATCAAAACCTGTAATATTTCCATCATCATCCAGGTATTCAAACGGCGAATACTCTGCATTCGTTCCTATGATGATGGTCTGCTGTTCTGCCGCTTTTACTGCCACTGCACTGCTGAAATATACCGGCAGAGCCATGATCATGCACAGTACAAAGCAAATAAGAGCTCTGCTTTTTCCATTGCGTCCCATTATTTTCCCCTCCTGCTATTCATATTTTTTTCCGTAGCCAAAAGCACCTTCCATGCCACAGATGCCTGCTGCAAAAGCTGCTGCCTCTTTAAGACTTTCACAAATCGCGGTTTCCTTATCCATACCAGCTTTAGTTCTTCCAATAAAGCCAGTAAGGAAAGACGCGATCAGGGAATCTCCTGCACCGAGAGTATCCTTCACTTTCTCAAGCGGAGCTGCTTCCTGAGCAAAAAATTTCTCCCCATCATAGAGAATACAGCCTTTCGCACCTCTGGAAGCCATGGCAAGTTCCGGTCCCATGGAGGTGAGCTTTTTCAGATGTTCTTCTGCCTCCTCATCGGTTCCATCAAAAGAGCAAAAAGCATATGTAACATACGGTGCCGTTTTTTCATAATATTCTTCTGTGGAATCATCGGAAAAATCGAAGGAGACCGGGATTCCGGCTTCTTTGATCTTGTGGAGCTCACGCTCTGTAAAAGAATAATTTCCACTGTGTACCACATCGAAGCCTTTCATATATTCCAGATCAAAACGATCAAGGATATACGGTGTTTTTCCACGGATACCACCATCATTAAAATCCAGGAACTCACGGTCTCCGTCTTTTAATGTGATCCTGGAATAACCGTTTTCACCGTGAAGCTGTTTACATTTCACAGTTTCCACGCCGATTCTTTCCAGTGTATCCATGATCAGATCTGCTCTGTCGTCATCTCCGAAATATCCCATATACGCTGTTTTTTCACATCCGGCCATTTTACCGTAGACACTGACATTTACACAGTTTCCGCCTGGATACATGGTTTTTAGGTGATCATAGATATCCACAACATTGTCTCCGAACCCAAGGAGTTTTGTACTGTATCTGCTCATTTTTCCCCTTTCTCTGTGCACAGGCACAGGCAGCGTTTTTAGTATTCCACAACGCCCATATATCTTCTCATATCCAACGGATGACGGCGTTTATCCTGCAGTGCAGTGCGGTAAACAGTTGTCATGGTATAGAAAAGCATTGGTGTAAAATATTCCACGCAGCTGTCGTCAATAGCTGCCATGCCAAGTTTGTCTGCATCGATCACTTCGTATTTTTTTCCGTATTTTTCAAGGAAAGTCAGCACACGCTCATCCATCATACGGTTTCTGCCCCTGCTCATCATAAGAATATAAAGGTGCTCCTCGTCTGTCACCTCAAATGGTCCATGGAAATATTCCGCACTGTTCAGATAACCGCAGTCCATCCACTGCATTTCCTGAAGTGAGCAGATCGCAAAGCCATATGCCTGAGAATAGGAGGCTCCGGATGCCATGATATAAAGGTTCGGTTCCTCTGAATATTTTTCTGCAAAAAGCCATGCCGCATTCTGCTGATCCTTCACTGCTGCTGCAATAATCTCATCGATCTTATCAAATCCTTCTGCGATTTTGTCATAAAGAACATATCCCGGCTCCTGTATTTTCATCAGCTCATTAAGAATACGAAGTACGATTCCCTGCGGCTTCTCTGCCTCTTTCACTCCCGGTGCCCAGTCATATACAATAGATATCCACTCATCTGTATCGCAGGCAGATCCCGGTGCATGTGTCATAGTCACAACTGCTGCACCTGCATTCATTCCCACTTTCGCCGCTTCCAGGCATTCTTTGGTCTTTCCGCTGTGAGAACAGATGATCAAAAGGCTGTCTTTTCCAAGCTTCTTAGGCGGTGTCAGAGCAAACTCTCTTGCAGGGATCCACTGTGCATCCATCACTGCTGACTCCGCACGGACAAAATAATATCCCGGATACAGATCCACAAGAGATCCTCCGCATGCAAGAAAATACACATTTTTGATTGTTCCATGCTCTTTGTTGATCTTATTTACGATTTTTACTGCGTCCATTTTCATCCTCCGGTTTTCGTGGAAATTCGTCTGATAATCCTCTGAATCCATTGAAAATACAGGTTTTTTCAGATTTTCAGATGATTTTCTTTCTCTTAAATTTTTGCATTTTATCTTTTTAAAAAATATAACATATTATAACGTTATAGTAAAGAGTATATTCATGATTTATGATTAATTATTCATCCTATACACATTCCTCCGCACTGCAAAGGTTTGTCTCTTACTGGACAAATATATCCGCACTATAGTAAAATATCGTTTATGAACAATCTCAGAAAGGATATTTTCATGTTAAATAAAAATTCGATCCAGCCGCTTTACAAGCAGCTTATGGATATTATTACCAGCCAGATCAAAAACGGTACCTACAAGCCCGGGGAAAAAATCCCGACAGAGCCGGAGCTTGCCGAGCTTTACCATGTCAGCCGGATCACTGTCCGACGTACAGTGGAGGAGCTTTGTACCCAGGGGTATCTGATCAAGCATCAGGGCAAGGGAACTTTCGTAAAGTCTCCTATGATCTTCCGTAAATTTGAATCCCAAAAAAATATGAGTTTTTCCGAATCCTGCCGCCAGAATGACCGTATTCCGGAATCTCACGTACTGTCCTTCTGCAAAAAAAATGCGAACACCGTAACCTCTGATTTTCTGCAGCTTGCTCCCGATGAAGAAGTTTTTTTCCTGGAACGTCTTCTTCTGGCTGACAGTATTCCGGTTATTGATGTTCACACCTGGCTCCCCACACGGCTTTTCCCGGATTTTGATCCGAACGCTGTAGAAAACGGTTCTTTTTTTGAATATATAAAAAATACCTACTGCTGTACGATCGCAGAGTCCAGCCGCAGCACCATTTCTGTTACTGCAGCCTCTCCGGATATGGCAAAAACTTTGCGTCTGTCTTCCGGTGATCCTGTGCTGATCCTGGATTCCTATATGGAAACTCCTGATGGAAGTCCGCTTTACATCAGCCGTGAATACATTGCAGGTTCCCGCTATACGATTTCATTTTGAAGAATCAAATACAGTTTATTCAGGACTCCGATCCATCACTGCCTGTCATCTGTGCCTCAATAGCCTTTCCAAGGCGGTTATAGATCTTCACCGCATCCTCCACATGGAGCGGGCTTCCGGTATTTCCCGATGCGCCTGCCGTTACCAGTATGTATTCCCTGTCGTAGACCTCTGCAAAGCTTGCAAGACACAGACCCGCCTCGCTGGTATATCCTGTCTTGCCGCCCAGGATCTTGCCGCCGGTAACGGAAGGGTCAGAAAGATTTTTGAACATGGTACTGTAATATGTAATCCCGCTGGGATGGATATTCGTCACTCCTGTGGAATGCCGTGGACTCTCAATGATCTCTCTGAACGTATCGTTCCGAAGCGCATACCTGAGCAGCACCGCAATGTCTCTCACCGTACTGTAATGATCCGGATCATGAAGCCCTGTAGTATCACAGAAATGTGTACCATTCATTCCAATCCTCTGTGCCTTCTTATTCATCAGCTCCACAAATCCATCCCTGGAACCGCCTACAGTATCTGCCAGTGCGATACAGCACTCCGCACCGGATGGCAGCATGGCACCATAAAGAAGATCGATGGCCCGCACGGTCTCACCGGGCTGAAATCCTGCCTGGGTGGCATCCTGCTCATAAAGCCCCTGGAACATTTCCTGGGTCAGTGTGATCTCCTGATCCAGATCATCCAGGTTCTCAATAGCCACGAGCACCGTCATGATCTTCGTCATGGAAGCCGGATAGATCTTCTCATCGCCCTTCATATTTCCGATGATCTTTCCGCCTTTTACCTGCATCAGCACTGCGTAGGGACTGTTGATACCGCTCATCTCAAGCTTACGGACAACCGGTCTCTGCAGAGACTCCATCCAGTCACCTACCCCTTTGTTCCAGCCGATGATCACTACAAGTGTCAGGATCACGATAGCCTCTACCACCAGGCAGAGTATCATTTTTATTTTGTTTACCTGTTTTTTTATTTTCTTCGCTCTACGCTTTTTTGATCTCAATTTATACTCCCTGTTCAGACAAATTCATCTGTAAGAAAAACTTACAGAAACGTTTTCCCCATCTTTTTTATATTAACATGATTATTATTTTTTTCTGTAAAATCTATATGAAAAAGCTCTGATGAGCTTTCAGTCTGTTACAACTCTGTTTGTGCCTTATTGTAGGATTTTTGTCCCCAAAAATCAAGGTGTATAAATGTATAAAAAAACACCCTGTACAAAGTTTTCTCTGTACAGGGTATTTAAAATTTATTACTGAGCTAATTTAATCGGGTTAAGCTTAACACCAGGTCCCATTGTCGGAGCGATTGTAACGCTCTTCAGATACTGACCTTTCAGTGTGCTAGGTCTAGCCTTTGTGATAGCTCCCATAAGCGTCTGGAAGTTGTCGCTTAACTGCTCCTCGGTAAAGGAAGCCTTTCCGATCGGAACATGGATGATGTTGGATTTGTCAAGACGATACTCGATCTTACCTGCTTTAATGTCGTTAACAGCTTTTGTTACGTCCATTGTTACAGTACCAGCTTTCGGGTTTGGCATTAAACCTTTCGGTCCAAGTACACGACCAAGACGACCTACAACGCCCATCATATCCGGTGTTGCAACTACAACGTCAAAGTCAAGCCATCCCTCGTTCTGGATCTTCGGAATGAGGTCCTCAGCTCCTACGAAGTCTGCTCCTGCTGCCTTTGCCTCTTCTGCCTTAGCATCTTTAGCAAATACAAGTACACGAACTTTTTTTCCTGTTCCGTGTGGCAGAACAACTGCTCCACGGATCTGCTGATCTGCGTGACGTCCATCGCAGCCTGTACGGATGTGAACTTCGATGGTCTCGTCGAACTTAGCTACAGCTGCTTTTTTAACAAGGCTGATAGCCTCTGGTGCATCATATAATGTTGCGCGGTCTACTGCTTTCGCAGCTTCCACATATTTCTTTCCTCGTTTCATTTCTATAACCTCCTGTGGTATTTGCGGGGAAAAGCCCTCCCACTTGAAAATTTCACTTTTTCTACGGGAACCCCGAACTTAAGCTTCGGTATTTATTAGTCTACGACTTCGATTCCCATACTTCTTGCTGTACCGGCGATCATGCTCATAGCAGCCTCGATGGATGCTGCATTGAGGTCTTTCATCTTCAGCTCAGCGATCTCCTGAATCTGTGCCTTAGTAACTTTAGCTACTTTGGTCTTGTTCGGTACACCGGAACCAGATTTGATGTTTGCAGCTTTCTTAAGAAGAACTGCTGCCGGCGGAGTCTTGGTTATGAAGCTGAAACTTCTGTCAGCGTAAACAGTGATAACAACCGGGATGATAAGATCTCCCTGATCAGCTGTTCTTGCGTTGAACTCCTTAGTAAACTGTACGATGTTTACACCGTGCTGTCCAAGAGCCGGACCTACAGGTGGTGCTGGAGTTGCTTTACCAGCCGGAATCTGTAATTTGATATATCCTGTTACTTTCTTTGCCATTTTCGGCACCTCCTATGTGGTATTGGCGGGGGTGTGTCCCTCCCACTTGCTGTTACCTTGTTTTTGAATTACTCAGCTTTTTTGATTTCTGTGAAACTTATTTCTACCGGTGTTTCACGACCGAAAAGCTCAACATTGATCGTTACCGTCTGTTTCTGCATGTTGATACCTGTGATCACACCTGCGGTATCTTTCCATGCACCACCGGTAACGACTACCATGTCGCCCTCTGCGAAGTCCACTTCGATATCCGGTTTCTGGATACCAAGCGGCATCATTTCCTCTTCTGTAAGAGGCACAGGCTTTGATCCCGGTCCTACGAATCCTGTAACACCGCGGGTATTACGGACAACATACCAGGTATCGTCATTCATCACCATATTGAGAAGCACATAGCCTGGAAACATCTTTTTCTGAACCTGTCTTGAGGTTCCGTTCTTCATCTCCACTACATCCTGCAGCGGGACACGTACCTCCAGGATCTGGTCTTCCAGGTGTCTGTTCTCGATCGTCTTTTCAATGTTGGCTTTTACCTTGTTCTCATACCCAGAATAGGTATGGACAACGTACCATTTTGCTGCTTCTGACATATAATCACCTTGTCCTTACTTCATTAAGAAATTAATGCATTCCAGAATTCCGGAATCCATTACACTGATAACCACTGCCAGGATGATCGTGATGATCACGACCACAACAGTCTGCTTTGCCAGTGTGGGACGGTCTGTCCAGACAATCTTCTCAAATTCTGACTGAAGTCCCTGAAACCAACTTTTCTTCTGCGGCTTATCCGCAGATTTCTGTTTTTCCATAGCATAACCTCACAAATCTCTGTGATTACTTCGTTTCCTTGTGCAGAGTGTGTGTATGACAGAACTTACAATATTTCTTGGTCTCCATTCTCTCAGGATGGTTCTTTTTCTCCTTCGTCATATTGTAGTTACGCTGCTTGCACTCGGTACATGCTAATGTAATCTTAACGCGCACAACTTCCACCTCCAGTGTTTTCATTTGCATGGTCTTTTGCGCCGCCCGGAACGTATATCCGTCGTCATTTTCGGGCATAAAAAAAAGACCTAACTTCCATGTCGCTCGTCAATTTTATCACAGAGCATGGGTACAAGTCAAGCCTTTTTCGCTTAAATATAAAGAAAGATAAAGAAAGACATGAGAAGCCTCTCAGGCGCAGGCACACCATGTCTTCTTCTGTCTTCCTGCGCACTTTCGACTTCTGTTAAAAGTAGTCATAACCACCGTGGATATCCACTACACTGCCGTTCATATATCCGTTAGACAGCACTGCATAAGCCATATCCGCCACTTCCTCCACAGTTCCAAACCTGTGGAGTGCGATCTTCCGGTTGATACGGTCGTAGCTCTCCTGGGTGCGGGCGCTGTGCCACGGAGTTTCGATGAAGCCAGGTGCAATAGCGTTGACTGTGATGCCCTTTGGCTCAAATTCCTTTACTAGGGATCTGGTCAGGAAATGGATGGCTGCCTTGGTGACTCCATATACAAGGGAGGAAGAATACGCCTGCTGTCCTGCATAGGAACCGGTAAAGAGCACACTGCCACCCTCCACCATCATGGCTCTCAGTTCTTTGACCATAAATACAGGTACGGAAAGATTGGTGTTTACGATCCGTGTCCATTCCTCAAAGCTGTAGTCTTCATATTTTGCGTAGGTGCTGATTCCGGCATTGCTTACAAGCCAGTCAATATGGTCTGTCTGCTTTTTCAGCTCCTCCACAAAAACCATCATCTCTTCATAGGAAGACATATCTGCCTTTATCAAAGTCACCTGAGATCTTTTTTCCTCAGGAAGGCTCTCCTGAAACGACAGTGCCTTCTTCTCATCATGTCCATATGTTACGAAGATCCTGTCAGCTTTTGCTGACTCTGCCAGGATCTTTTCGGCGATCCCTCTTCCGATTCCGGAGGTACCGCCTGTGATCACAGTTATTTTTCCCATTTTACAGCTCCATCAGTTCATCAAATATCGGTTTCGGTATATAAGGCTGCTGATTGTGGATCGGCTCACCCAGACAGGTTTTCGGGTATGCGTAGGTTCCATGCTCCAGCATGATCTCAAGAAGTCCCGGTCCATTCTGCTCCAGGAATCCACCGGCATATTTTTCCACGTCTTCTCCCTGGATGCGCTTTGCAGAAATTCCGTAGGCCTGCGCCACATCTGTAAAATCGCAGGACGAGAATCCGCTGCCATCGGAGGTATCCGCATATACACAGTCAAAATAATCTCTCTGAAGATGACGGATCATTCCCAGCGCCTCATTATTCATTACGATCATCTTCACCGGGATATTCTCGCGCTTCACCCACTGCAGCTCCTGGATATTCATCTGGAAGGCTCCGTCTCCGCAGATACATGCCACCGGCTTACCAGTAGCATAATAAGCTCCGATAGCCGCCGGAAGTGCATATCCCATAGCACCATGTCCGCCGGAAAAAAGTGTCTTCTGACCCTGCTGATTATGGAAGGACTGATAGCTCCAGACCATATGCTGTCCCACATCCACAGCAACAGCTCCGGTATCGGAAAGCTGATCACTCAAGTATGCGATCATGCGGTTCGGATAGCGCTGCGGTGTCTCATCGTCCACTTTCCAGAGTTCCTTACGGATCTTCTGGCAGACAGCAAGCCATTCCTCATAGGAACCGATCTGTGCCTGCTGATCTGTCAGCTTACGCACCACAGTCTCTGCGCTGACGCAAAAGCATTTCTCACCTTTTCTTCCCTCATGGATCTCTCTTTGAAGATTATAAGGATCAATATCCACACGGATGATTTCTGCATTCTTCGCAAACTCATGAACCTTAGTACCAATCTGACGGGTACACAGGGAAATTCCAAAGCAGAGCAGAAGGTCGCTTTTTGCATTGGCGATCATATTTGCATACCGGTGTCCGTAGGCACCGCCGATGCACCCGAAGTTCAGAGGATCATCAAAGCCCAGTACGGACCGGGCAAGTACGCTTGTGATCACCGGAATGTGATGGGCGCGTGCGAGATCTGTGAGCATTTTTTCTGCTTCTCCGGAAGCTCCGTGACCGATCATAAATACCGGCCGTTTTGCAGTCCTGATCTTATTCAGAATATATTCTGCCGCCTCTGCTCCATCAGAAGAATCCGCCTTTGCAACTGCATCCCTGTAAAAGGCTGCCCCGTTTTCCGGATCATTTTTTCCATATACAGCTGTCTCGATCTCTTCCTCAGAAAATTCCATATCATAAACCGGATCTTCCACCTCGCCTCTCTGCACGTTCATGGGAAGGTCGATAAGAACCGGCCCCTTCCGTCCTGTATTGGCGATCTGCCATGCAAGATTCAGTTCACGGACGATATTTTTCGGATCACGGACCTGCACCGCGTACTTGGTTACCGGCTTTGCCATGGAAACCATATCGATCTCCTGAAAGCCCTGCTGACGAAGGCCTGTAATACCGGAATATTCATAGGTATTCAGCTGTCCGGTGATAAAGATCACCGGAAGCGAATCGAAATACGCATCTGCCACACCGGAAAGCAGATTAGCAGCTCCCGGACCGCTGGTGGCATAAGCACAGCCGCAGGCATTCTTTGCCTGAGCATAACCGCAGGCAGCAAAAGCAGCTCCCTGCTCATGATAGCTGGAATGACTTCTTACATGGGGATTCTTCTCAATGGAATCTACCAGATGTGCGATCATGGTTCCCTGATATCCAAAAAAATCATGGATCCCTTTTTTCTGCAAAAACTCCACAACATAATCTGTAAGCTTGACCTTAGACATATTTTTTTACCTTCTCCATATACGAGACCCTTCCTGTTTTTTCCAGATACTTAAGATACAGGTCAAAAACCTCCGGATCTGTTTCAAATGCTTCTTCATATTTCAGACAGCGATCATTCATCCTGGTATATCCTGCAAATGCTTTTTCCAGTTCCACATAATCTTCATTTTTGAAGAGATTCCGGATATAGCTGAGCTTTTTGCGATAAGCCAGTGCACAGGTATATTTTTCCCCGCAGAATTTGGCATAATCCCAGCATTGTGCAAGATATTCCCGGTAATTCATTCCAAACTGCCTGCGCTTTTCCCTTTTCTTCCTGACAGAAGCAAATTTCTTCAGCTCCTTTGACTGCTGCAGAAATTCCTCGCATGGGATCAGTGTGCTGCACACCACCAGCGAGCTGGGAACATAATTTTCCATTGACTTATTTCGATAATTTTTGCCGTAGGCCCGGGTGAGATAGCTGTCCGTATTTCCCGGGACCATAAAGGATTCTCCTCCAAGCATTGCCTCCCCGGGATTTTCAAAAATATGCGCAGGAAAATAAAGATTCTGGTCAAAATATCGGAGTACATAGGTTTTTGCGCCATCCTGCGGCTGCCGGAGCAGATCCCGGAATATGCTCTTTGCCAGCCAGCCTCGTCCGCACAGGGAAAGGACTCGCACCATCCAGATACATCCCAGCTCACGCCGGTTTCGCCACTCGCCTTTTTTTCCGTAGATCCTTTTCCATCCATCTTCGCGCATACGGTTCCAGAGATATTTTCCCTTTGGGCCATATTCACACTGCAGCGGAAGGATATTGATCCCCAGTCCCGGATGTTTGTATTTTCCGTACTCGTCCAGCTTATAAAACAACGTATCTTTATCTGTATAACGCAGAAAAAATCCGGGGAACCGGCTGTTATTCTCCATAGATTCCAGAGCTCTGCGCAGCTCCGGTTCTTCATCAAAGATATTTTTAAATCTGGCCATATCACCGGTCTTCATATAAATATCATTGCTTGCCGGATTCATGGGAAGAGGACGCTCCGTTACCGCACAGAGGGTAAGATACGGAGAAAGATAATATGTGATCTTATTTTTTCTGCATATGGTATCTATTTCTTTTAGAAGTTCCAGTACTTTCTGCTGTTCTCTGTTCAATACACTCTGCCTCGTTTCTGTTGATCTGTCATTACAGGATCCGCTTCAGAAGCTTCTGAAGTTCCTCCTGACTTTTATACTTCTCCAGCCAGCTGTTCAGAAATTCTGTCACGTCAGCTTTCTTTGCGAAAAACCTGGTCCGCCGGCTTCCATCGTAAAGATCCTCCAGGAAGATCCTGGAAAGCTCATTTTTTATATAGGGATGCATCTCATGATCCAGTGCCATGAAATAATTCTCGAAGGCTTCCCGGGTACGCCCCTGTTTCTTCCGGATATCTCCCAGAAGCTTGTATACCTCTCCCTGCCATTCCTTGTGGACCAGAAGGCTGCGGATCTCCTCTGCCAGATATTCCATCTCGCCCTCTTCCTCACTGCACAGGATCCTGGTACGGCCCTCTGCCAGTGCTTTGGGATAGCCAAATCTCTGCCATGCACAGGTAAGTGCCTCTTTGTACACTGGCTCCTCAAGGGTTCCCTCCCTTGGAGAATCACCGGTGATCCCAAGCTCTTTGCAAAGCTCTCTCACCAGCTCTTCCAGTTCCCCTTTTGTACGGACGGAAGATACCTTTGCAAGATAAAAAGCGCCTCTGATCTCCTCGTCCTCCGGCATCAGTCTGCTCCAGAATTCCATCAGAGAGAGCGCTTCTGATCTTCTCTGGCTTCCAAGCAGATCCCGACAGTCCCGGATCGCCTGGGACTTCTGTTTTTTCAGGAATTTATCAAGTTCCAGCTGCACAATGCCGTTATTGGTGCATTCTCTGGCTTTCAGATACTCTGCCATTGCTTCGTTCCGGAGGCCCTTTTTCCAGAGAAGATCGCCCTTATATTTCATAAAATATCCATCCTGGGGAAATGCTCTCAGGCAGTAAGACAGAAATTTCTCCGCTTCCGAAGCATTCTGCGGTCCTTCCAGGCGCTCCATCACAAACCGGCATTTAAATTTCAGAAATCCCGGAACATCCGGATATTTTCTGAGAAGATCATCCACGATCGCCTCTGCTTCCTGCATTTCTTTAAATTCATAGTGGCTGGCTGCTTTTCGGAAACGGCGGATATCCTCCACTGTCTGCTCCATTTCTGGAGTAAGATGATCCATTTTCCTGCGTACCTCGTACATACGGTATGCCTTAGAAACACGCTCCTGATAGATCAGTGTCAGCATAGCCGCCTGAAAAGCCTCATCCTCCAGCGGGATCAGGATCGGATGATAGAACGGACGGATCCCGTTAAAATCCTCACGCCCGATAAACTCCATGCTGAGCTGTACACGGTAATACTCCTCAAAGATCTCACCAAGCACATCATATCTTCTCTCATTCAGCAGGGTCTCCGCTGTTTTTTCGGATCTCATCAGCCGGGCAGACACATCCCGGGCTACAACACCGGCTTTGATCCTTCTTCGTCTGTCATCCTGTTTATGGTCTCCCTTTGCCATTAAAAGGCAGTAGAATTTGCGGAAAAGCATCTGTCTGCGGATACGTTTTTTGTCGATCCTTGGCATATATTCATCTCGCACCTCCTGATAGCCGGTGCCCGGAACATCAACAGACTCATGAGATTCCCTTTCCCCATGAGGCGGTATATAGGACCATTCGTCCCCGTAATGCCAGATCAGATAATCACTGGTCCTGTGAGGGATCATAACCTTTTCGCCCTCGAAGTCCATATATTTTACAGGGAACATCATATCCTTGTCAAAAAGAAACGGGCAGCCTCCCCATCGCATGGCATAGCGGCTGCACTCCTCTTCTTTATAGGAAAACATGATCTTCTCCAATTTCTTTAAGGTTCTGTCCTTTCCGCAGAAGGTATAGCGGAAAAGCCAGTACAGATATCGCCAGGGAGAAATTTCCCATCTGGTTCCCACGACCATGCTGATATTCAGAAGTTCCGTATAGATCATCATATGGTCCCGATATTTCTCATACTCACGGTCATCATCCGGAATGGGATCCAGAGTCAGTACGTCAATGATCTCACCAGCTTTGTCGTCTCCTATGATCTGATGCTTGTGGATCGCACAGGTATCCGTACTTCCGTAGCGCGGAAAACCGTTGGTATAATTACGGTCCACTTCTGCACAATAAATCGCCCGGTTCGGCGGCATCTCGTTCTGACATATTTCTACAAATTTATCCCAGTCACTTTTGGGCATGTAGATATCCACATCATCGTCCCATGGGATAAAGCCTTCATTTCGAAGAACACCGATCAGAGTACCTCCGGCCATTACATATCTAAGATCATGCTTTTTGCAGATCGCATCAACCTCCCGGAAGAGCTGCAAAAGAAGCTTCTGTTTTTCTGTCATCTGTCAACCTCTTTGATTAATTATTTTCAAAAGCTCAGCCAGAGTTTCTGATTCTTCATAAAAAATTCTCGTACATTCTGTCCGTCTGTCACGGATCATGATGACCAGCTCCTGAAGCAGATAACGAAGACCATTTCCCTCAAAATTAAAGCTGTAGCGTTTCAGGAATTCCTGACCTTCTATTTTGGCTTCAAAATATCCGGTATTCCACCAGTCACCGGGTACGGTGATACGGCCCCTGGTCCCGATGATCACAAGCTCGTTTTCCACATCCACCGTTGTTCCGATCTCAATGGTCGCCAGTGCCCGGAGATACTTCATCGTGATCGTATTATAAATAAAGCTGCCGTCACTGCTCTTCACCGCATTGGTCTTCACATCCAGATAATCCTTACCGAGAAGCTTGATACATGCACAAAGCGCCTGGCTGACTGTTTCGCTGAAATTCTTTCCGCCCTCAAAATCATCCTGAGAAATCGCGCATTTTACAGCTACCACATCTCCCACAAGCGCTCCATGTGTCAGCCAGACAAGCTGCGTAAAAGCACGCAGATAGACCATGGTAAGCTTCTCTACCAGAACAACCTGATGTGCCTTTGCCAGTGCAAACAGCTCTCTTATCTCTTCCGGTTCCAGAGCCATAGGCGTGTCACTGATCACATATTTATCACATTCCAGTGCCTTTCGGATATAATCTGCCCTGTTTTTCAGACCGGATCGGATATAAACGATATCCAGTCCTTCCAGAAACTGTCCGTAATCTGTACCATAAGAGTCAAGTTCGTATCTGTCACAGAATTCTCTCGCAACAAAAACGTCCTCGGAATACACACTTTCTACATGCAGTCCGCTGACGTACTTGGACTCCATCACCATTTCGTTGTCCTCTGCATCATCCGTAACAATGCCCATGCTGTAGATCATACCCTCACTTCTGAGCTTGGTACTGGAAATATTTTTGGTACGTTCCAGATAAACGACCTCACAGTAATTCTTCAGATAATCAAATTTGCCACGCCAATCCGAACCGACTACCAGAAGATCGATATTGTATTTTGTAATGTCATTTAGCTTCTGCCCCTGATATTCCTCTACAATGATCTCATCCGCAAAACCCGTCTTGCGGACATTTTCGATACGCTTCAGAAGGCTGTCCTGTACATTCAGCTTGCCACGTTCGATATCATAGCTTTCACTGGTGACACCCACAATAAGGTAATCCCCCAGCTCCCTGGCCCTTTTCAGAATATTGTAATGTCCCTGGTGGAACAGATCAAAGGTACCGTAAGTAATGACTTTTTTCATTATTAATTTAATCCTGCGCTTTCTCTTCTTTATTTTTCAAAAGCACTTCCATTTCCCCCTGCGGTTCTGTAATCTCTAATATATCATCCAGGTCCTGGAGCTGCTCAAATTCCTGTGGAGCTCCGGCATCATCCATGCCGTCCTCCATCTCAAGATTCTCATCTACAAAGAAATCCTCGTCACGGATCTCTTCCTGTTCTTCTGTCTCACGTTCCAGTACAGCCGCCACATCATCCTTTACCTTCCGCGCATCCTCCTCGTCCAGAGTTGCCGCAAGCTCCTCAATGGCTTTCTTTCTTTTCAGTATGATCTCATAACGGTCATCTTCATCATATTCATCCTCAAGTCCTTCATCCTGCACCTGCTTCTCACGTTTGAACAGAATAAATGTAAGCAGGTTCAGTACTCCTCCGTAGAGGAAAGATACCGGCTTGCTTCCAAGGATCAGCACAAGCACCCAGGATACTCCGAAAAGCACCCAGACATTCAGCATCTGCGGGATGCTGAGAAGAAGCAGACCGTTGAGTACGATCATGATCGGATAATGGAAAAAATAGATCCCCATGGTATTTCTTCCGATAAAGGTAACCGGCAGCTTCACATCCGGGATCAGTGCCAGAAACGTCAGAACCAGCACAAAAGATACCAGATACATCAGAAGGCGGATCAGCATTCCCGTGATATCATCCATTCCCGATAACTGATACGTATGATTCCCGCGGAAAATATCTACCGGAATCTCATTGGCGATCATAAAATTCGGAACTGCATACAAAAGCAGGGCTGAAACCAGGATCAGGATCCATTTGCCCTTGAATTTACGGACTACATCTGTGTAATCACTCTTCCACAAATAGCCTGCCACAAAAAGCGGAAAAAATACAACGATCCTGGAGCTTGAAAGATAGGTCGTAAATTCCGGTCTTGTTCCTGCCCACAATGCAAAAATAATGCTCAGAGGCACGATAAAACGTATCTTGCCAAGTGCTTCGATAGTCAGCCTGTAGATAAACAGTGCCAGCACATACCACATAACTGTTCCGGACGGACGGAGCAGTTCATAATCCATGCTTCTGCCGGTCCAGATATACGCATACCAGGTCAGACTGTATCCAAGAATATAAGGGATCAGCAGATTCTTCACATTCTTCAGTACATCCTGTGGCTTCTTGGAAAGATATCCGGATATAAAAATAAAAGCAGGCATGTGAAAAATGGTGATCCCATACCATACATAACGCACCACCATGTCCACCTTGACCAGCTGAAATGCGATCAGATGATTAAATACGACAAGAAAGATCAGTACTACTTTAATATTATCGACCAGGTAAGAATACGGGACTCCCTGGCTATCCGTTCTCTGTTTCATTTGTTTCCACCTTGTAATATTTGATAAAAGTATGAATAAATAATAACATATATTTATGAATTTGGAAATAAAAAATTAATATATGTCAGAATTATTCACCTCTTCCAGAATTTTTCAACGGTATTTCCATATCCCGTGGAACGCATAGGAAACAAAGAAAAACAGACTCTTCAGCGGACCATATCCCACGTACCGATACACCTGATAAGTCATTGCCGCAGACTTCAGCTTGTTTCTGGATTTTCCCTCTTCACTGAGCCGGTATTTCAGGTAAGGTCTGTTGATCCCTGCTGCAAATCCTCCCTTTCCCAATATCCGGAGCCAGGTAATGTAATCTTCATGGCTGTCATCATGCTCCATTGGAAACGCAAGTGCATCTTCTCTGCGCAGCAATACGGAAGAACAGTTGATGCTGTTATGCTTCAGAAGCTCCCTGTATGTGATCCGTTCCTTTACTGGAATATATTTGCCGGTAGTGCGGCCATCCGGCGTCATCAATTCTCTTCCGGTGGAGCAGATTGCACAGCCGGTCTGTTCCATAACCTCAGTCTGGGCTTTCAGCTTGCCCTTTTCCCACCAGTCATCCGCATCCAGAAATGCGATATATTTTCCCCGGGCTTCCTTCACGCCCCGGTTTCTGGAACGGGCAGCACCCATATTCTGTTCATTTCGGATATAACGGATCTTTCCGCTGTCCATATATTTCATCACAGCAAGCTCCGTGCCGTCTGCAGAACAATCATCAATGACCAGCACTTCTACCGGAACCTCCTGTCCCAGTGCTGATTCGATCGCTTTTCCAATATATCTTTCCCCGTTATATACGGGCATCACTACGGAAACCAACGGTTTTTCCATAAAAACAACCTCCGTCCTCTCTATCCACAAAATGCGCGTCAGGATGATCTGCCGCAGCCTGACACGCATTTCGTTTCGTTGCTTATTTTTTGTCTTCGGAATCCTTAAGAGCGTTCTTCTGATTATCATCCACGCCCTCGGAAACTTCTTTCTGGAAAAAGATCTTTACAGTCATAAACAGAAGCTTGATATCCAGAAGGAATGAATAATTTTCAATATAAAACAGATCCAGCTTCAGCTTATCATACGGTGTGGTGTTATATTTGCCATATACCTGAGCATAACCGGTCAGTCCCGCTTTTACCTTAAGACGATAGTGGAATTCCGGGATTTCCTGCTCATATTCCTGCATGATCACATCTCGTTCCGGACGTGGACCTACCAGAGACATATCACCCATAAAAACGTTAAACAGCTGGGGAAGCTCATCCAAATGCAAGTTACGCAGAACATGTCCTACCGGTGTGATACGGGAATCATGCTTGGACGCAAGACGTGCCCCGTTCTTCTCGGAATCCACACACATGCTTCGGAATTTCCGGATGCGGAACTCCTTTCCCTGATAGGTAAGACGATCCTGGAGATAAAATACCGGACCGCCGTCATAAACCTTCACCGCAATGGCAATGATCAGCATGATGGGTGAGGATACGATGATTCCAAGTCCGGAAACAATGATATCCAGAACTCTCTTGGCTGCACGCTGCTCCATGGAAAGTCCCTGATTCCTGCACATCAGAAGCGGCGTATCAAACAGATGGATCCTGTCTGTTCCAAGCAGGATGATATCGGAAATCTTCGGACTCATATAGCAGCGGATGGAATGAGAAAAACAGTATTTCAGATACCTGTTTCGGATCTGGGATGGAAGATCCCAGATGATCACGCCTTCATAATCTTCCATCATGGCATGGATTTTCTCTTCGCCCTCACGGATATGAACCTTACCGCTGATATCGTATTTATCCTTTCGGGTGTTCATCTTGTGGATCACATCACCGGGATCACGGTCTCCGTAAATCACCAGCAGCCTTCTGGCTCCGTACAGTCTGGAGTAAATATACCTGGAACCCCAGATCCACAGTACCGTCACAATAAGCTGGACTCCGGTCATTTCGATCACCGGTCTGACCGACATAAACCATCTGTTGATCAGTGTGATCTGAAAATACGTCACAACATTGGTACAGATCGTTGCCAGCGTCAGTGAATAAAATACATCGATCCTCTTCAGATATCCTACCTTCAGACCTCCGTAAAGCTTGGCAAACATCAGATAGATCAGCGCATAGATCAGGATCATTACCCAGTTACCTTTTCTCCAGAATGGCTTCAGGATCAGGTCACTGTAAAAATCATACCATACATAAGCAAAGATCGCTGCCTGTGCGATCACGATCAGACTTGCCAGGCAAAATACCACAAATCTCTTATAATCTTCTCTTTTACTTCTATTCACAGATTTTTCTTCCTTCCTGAGGAGTAGATATTAACTTCATTATTATAGCCAATATATACTCTTACGTCCAGAGATTCCTCTGATTTTTCTCCTGATATTTTCCCGTCAGGATGTTTTTTTCCGTGACCGTAGCAAAAATCCCCAGGAGTTTACCCAGGGATTTTTGGCTGTATATATTTATTTTTCTTTTTCAGTTTCCACGCCTTTTCGAATTATTCATTCACCAGATTATACTCTTCGATGGATTTGTTGATGGAATCTGCCATGTTTTTCACAGCTGTATCCACATCCTCTTTTCCGTTGAGCATGCTCTCGATCTCAGACTCTACTGTAGCTCTTGCCTCAGGGAATACACTTAACAGAGCACCTGCATAGTCTGCGGAAGAATCATGAAGCTGGTCGATCGCTGTCTGGAACTGCGGATATTTTGCAACATTATCCTTGAATACCTGCTCGTCCTGAGCCTTTACGGTTACAGGGAAATATCCGGTCTGTGCGTTCCAGTAAGCCTGAGACTCCGGAGAGATCAGGAATTTTACGAATTCCCATGTTGCACGAAGCTTTTTTGGATCGTTGTTGTTCAGTGCCCAGAGAGATGCACCTCCGATGGAAACACCACCCTCATCGCTGGATTTGATCTTCGGGAAGTATGCAGTACCAACCTCAAATTTTCCGTTTACATCCTGAAGAATCTGTTTCAGGGAAGCTGTGGAGCCAAGTGTGATCGCAGATTTTCCTGCGGAGAAATCTGCCAGACCTGCATCGCCGCCCTTTCCTACGACAGGTGCGAAGCCCTTGTCGTTAAGATCCTTCCATGCTGTAAGGATATTTTTTGCAGCACTGTTCTCATCAAAAGCAACAGTTGTAGCAGCCTCTTTACGTCCGTTTCCGTTGTTTGCATACTCAAGGCCCTGCTTTCCGATAAACTGCTCGAAGAACCAGCCGTAGATTCCAAGAGACATGACCTCGCCTGCGCCGCCTTTATCCAGAAGCTCCTGTCCGATCTCACCGATGCCCTCCAGGCTGTCCGGAATTTCTGTGATGCCTGCTTTTTCAAACATGTCCTTGTTGTAATACATGATCGGTGTAGAAGAGTTGAACGGCATGGAGTACAGCTCGTTGTCGATGGTGTAGTATGCAGCCAGGTTCGGCTCGATCTCAGATACATCGTAGCTGTCCGAATCGATCATCTGCTGCATAGGCACGATCCATCCGGAATCGATCATGAATCTTGTTCCAATCTCATATACCTGTACAAGATCCGCACCCATGTTTCCGATCTGTGCACTTTTCAGCTTGTTCAGGGAGTCATCATATTCACCCTGATACTGAGCATCTACAGTAATTCCGTATTTATTCTCATCATTGAATTTTTTTACCAGTGTATCGATTGCCTCACCATTGACACCACCCATGGAATGCCAGAAGGTAATGGTAGTTCCGTCTACATCGGAAGCATCTGCCATTTCCACTTTTTCATCTGTGCCGGCCTCTGCGGCGAATACAGTTACTCCGGAAAGAGAACCGATGGTCATTGCTGTGGTAAGGAAAGCTGCGATGATTTTTTTCTTCATAACTTTTTTCTCCTCTTGAAAATTTTCTCTTTTTTCATTTTTTTATATAAGATGAACTGCTTGTCTTACGACTTTGCAGTATCTTTTTGCAATATTTTTTCCCTTACAGCAGGATGCTGCAGGGTTGCTGCCTGCTCCGATATCAGCCCTTGACTGCACCCGAAAACATTCCTCTGATCAGCTGTTTCTGTCCAACGATAAAGATGGAAATAGACGGAATGATGATCATAACAACACCTGCGATCATCAGGGTGATGGACTGTGAATCCACACTGTCCAGCATACTGATACCGATCTGGACGGTTCTCATATTGTTGGAGCCTGTTACAAGCAACGGCCACATGTACATATTCCATGCATTGATGAAGGTATACACTGCCATAGCTCCGATAGCGGATTTTGTCAGCGGAATCAGGATCCTTACGATAAATTTCAGATTGCTGCAGCCGTCAAGCTTCGCCGATTCATACAGTGAGATCGGGAAAGTCATGTAAAACTGACGGAACAGGAAAATTCCCATTGCGGATGTAAGGTAAGGCACGATCAGTACCTGATAGGTATCCAGCATTCCCCAGCCTGATACAGTCAGGTAGTTGGAAATGATCGTTGCCTCTCCCGGAACCATCATGGTTGCCATCACAACCATGAAGAGAATACCTTTTCCTTTGAATTCCAGGAAAGAAAACGCAAAAGCAGCAAGAGAACAGGTAATGATCTGTCCGATGGTAATGCATCCCGCCATGATAAAGGAATTCAATATGAATCGGAGAAGCGGAACGGTGCGGAATGCATTGATAAAATTGGAAAAGGTCGGATTCTTAGGAAAGAGATTCAACTCTGTTGTAAACAATTCACCGGAAGGCATCAGTGCAATACTGATGGCATAAAGCAATGGAAGCAGGATCAGAACTGCAAACACAACATTTGCCGTAACACGGAGTACCGTTCTTGTCCTTCTCTTTGCAAGAGCTTTTGCATTCATGGCTTTTTTCAGCTCCAGAAGCTCCTCTTTTGACATGTTTCCCACTGCCGGGACTGCCATATTTTCTATCTGGCTCATCAGTAGTTCACTCCCTTCTTCTCAATACGGAACATGATCAGTGTGATGATCATGATGATCACAAACAGGATAACAGACTGGGCTGCCGCACTTCCGAAGCGATAGTTAAAAAACGCATCCCTGTAAATGGAATAAACAATAACATTGGTAGACTCATTAGGACCACCCTCCGTCAGGATCTTGATCTGTCCAAAGGACTGAAATGCCTGTATGATATTTACCACCAGTGTGTAAAACATGATCGGGGAAAGTCCCGGAAGTGTCAGGCTGAAAAACTGCTGCACGCTGCTGGCTCCATCCACAGAAGCTCTCTCATAAATGGTCTCATCAATATTTCCGAGTCCTGCGGAAAAATACAAAAAATTGATCCCGCTGTTAAGCCACGCAGTAAGAATGGCTACGCAGATCAGAGCAGTATTCGGATCGTTCAGCCAGTTGATATCCAGGCCGGTAAGCTTGTTCACAATACCTACTGCCGGGTGGAGCATGATCTGGAAGATCATTGCCGCAGAACTGGATGCAATAGCCATTGGCAGAGCATAAGATGTACTGAACACCCGGATTCCCGGAAACGCCTTGTTGCAAAGCACTGCTGCGATCAGACCAAGAAGCATGCCGCCGACCACAACGATCAGCACAAAGATCAACGTCATCTTCAGACTGTTGATAAAGGATGCTGACTGAAGCAACTCTTTATAGTTTCCCAGACCAACGTACAGCTTTGCCTGTCCCATCTTGTTGGTCTTGTAAAGACTTAAATAAATTGTTTTCACAAACGGATAAAACAGAAAAATTCCAAAAATAAGCATACAAGGCACCAGATATAAGTACGGTGTGATCTTGCTTTTGCTGTTATTTCCCATAACTATTTCTCCTCCTTGCATAATCAGATTCTATCTACAGGCTGATCTGCCTGCACTCAAGCTCTTCCGTGATATAAATTCATGACACAAAAATATTTTCTTCTGTCTCCGGATCAAACACATGGGCCTTCTCCATATCAAAATACAGAGAAACCTTCTCCCCTACCTGTGTCTGATTTTCCGGACTTAAGCGGACTGCCAGAGTTTTGCCCTGCTCATCAAAATAGAGGATCACTTCCGCTCCCAGCATCTCCCGGTTTACTACAGGCTCATCTACATCTACGCTTTCATTTTCAATACCAAGCTTTTTCGCCTCAGCAAGCTCGTAGATATCCTCCGGACGGATTCCAAGGATCACGTGTCTGCCATTATATCTGTCTGCGATCTGTTTTCCTCTGGTTCCGTCCAGATAAACCTTTTTCACAGTTTTGGCATCATCCAGAAGAAGAGCCGTGCGATTATTTTCTTCTGCTTTTACCGTACACCGGAAAAAGTTCATGGACGGAGAACCAAGGAAGCCTGCCACGAAAAGATTTACCGGATTGTCATAAATACTCTGAGGTGCTCCCACCTGCTGGATCAGACCATCCTTCATGACCACGATCTTAGTCCCAAGAGTCATGGCCTCTGTCTGGTCATGTGTTACATAAATAATAGTGGTATCCAGCTGTTTATGTAATTTTACAAGCTCCACACGCATCTGGGCACGAAGCTTTGCATCCAGGTTGGAAAGGGGCTCATCCATGAGAAAGGCTTTCGGCTTCCGGATAATTGCACTTCCGATGGCAACTCGCTGTTTCTGACCGCCGGAAAGAGCTGCCGGCTTCCGGTCAAGAAGCTGCTCGATCTCCAGGATCTTTGCCACCTCGTGGACCTTTCTGTCGATCTCATCCTTCGGAAACTTACGGATCTTCAGGGCATATGCCATATTTCCGTAAACTGTCATATTGGGATATAAAGCATAGTTCTGGAAAACCATGGACATTCCACGCTCCTTTGGTTCCAGATAATTGGAAAACTCACCGTCGATCCACAGCTCACCGTCTGTAATCTCCTCCAGACCTGCGATGATACGCAAAGTAGTAGATTTTCCACATCCGGACGGACCTACAAAGATCACAAACTCTTTGTCATGTATATCAAGATTAAAATCCTTCACACCGTAATGCTCTGAATCAAATTGCTTACATACATTTCTGAGTGCAATTTCTGACATTACTTATCTCCTTTCTCTTCTCTCGCTCGCATGGTTTGTAGTATAGAACTTTTCCGGCTGTTCAGATATCGTGGTTGAGATAAAGCTTTGTGAATTGTATGTAAAATTGTTTCAGAAATTATATGCAATTCCGTTAAATTCTTTCTCCAGAGTAAAATACCCATCGCGTTATGTTGCCACCTTCTTTCGCCGTCATCTCTGTCATGCATCATATCTTCCAATTTTTATTACATTGATCACAACAGCTCTCTCCAATATGTCAGCAATATGGATATTTCCCGTCTCCTCGCATATCTGAATCAAATAAAAATAGAATATTCATATTTAATACTTGCCTCTCTTCCAGATAAATGCCAACTTTCAGGCTTTTATGATCACTTGATTTGTGCAATTTTTTATGTTGTTTTAATTTTTTCTGTAAAATCTCAAATATATGCTTTGTTTTTGTCTAATTTTACCCTTGAAGTTTTGTACATAAGTTAAACAATACAAAATATTGTTCTTAAATTTTCTAACTTTTTGTTAGCCACCTCGTCCGAGAAGTGCTATAATAATCCCAGTCAGAAAAGAAATGCAGAATTCGTGTTACTGCGAACAGCGCGAACAGCAACATTACCGGAATCCATGCATCAGGAGGAGGAATTTGACATGATCACATTGAAAGCAGAGAAAAGAAACCCGAATGTAAAAGCTAAAAAATTAAGACGTGAGGGTTACGTCACAGGAATTCTTAGTGGAAAAGAAATGAAGGAGCCTGTAGCACTTCAGTTTGAGGGTGCCGAGGCAGCCAAATTCATTAAAGCAAATAAAGAAGGTACACAGGTTTACCTGGACATCGAAGGCGAAAAAGTTGATGCCCTGGTAAAAAATATTGACTATAATCCAATTGAAAAACAGCTGATGGCTCTGGATTTCCAGGCACTGGTAGCCGGTGAGAAGGTTTCCACAACAGTCGCTGTCAAACTGGAGCACACCGACATGGTTCAGGGTATCGTTGAGCAGGAGATGGAAGAGATCCACTACAAAGCAGATCCGGCCAACCTTCTTGACACCATCGTCATCGACTTCAACGGCTATCCTGCAGACGTCCGTGATATCCATGTAAAAGACCTCCCGATCCCGGAAGGCAAACAGGTTCACTTCGTTACACCTGAGGATGCAGTTGTTGTTCATATCGGTGAGTATGAGGCAGCTCCGGAAGAGGATGAGGATGCTGAAGGCGCTGAAGCTGAAGCGAAGTAATTTTATAATTTTTCTTATGAAATATTTCAGGGGATTGCCACCAGGCAATCCCCTGTCTTTTTGTTATTTACAACAAAAAAACGCTGAAAATCTTAATTTATAAGATCTTTCAACGTTTCTTAAAACAGGGGATGAGAGAATCGAACTCCCACCAAAGGTTTTGGAGACCCCTATCATACCATTTGACCAATCCCCTATATACAAGAAAAAGTGGCTGTTGGCCACAAATTCTTTTACATTGTACTCTCAAAACTACATACATGCTTGTTGATCGTCAATCAAACTCTTGAATCAATTCTTAACCTGCGTTTCTTGGTCAAGCCCTCACCCGATTAGTAACAGTCAGCTCCATGTGTTACCACACTTCCACCTCTGCCCTATCTACCTCGTCGTCTTCAAGGGGGTTTACTTCACTAAGAATGGGATATCTCATCTTGAGGGGGGCTTCACGCTTAGATGCCTTCAGCGTTTATCCCTTCCGGACTTGGCTACCCGGCCATGGCTTTGGCAAGCCAACCGGTCCACCAGCGGTC
>NZ_JALIFS010000007.1:0-197633 GCF_022868965.1 Blautia sp. NSJ-140
TCTCCTTATATTATAGTTTTGTTTTGTGTAAATATCTATATCTTGTAGAAATTAATTCTGCAGAAATCCCTTTACTTATCAGTACTAGCACATGGTGGAAGTTACTTTTTCATTCAACCAAGATTTTGTGAACCTTGATTTTACGGGCTTCACAGGGATTTTTCACTTGCTTTCGCACTCGATTTTCTTGATTTGACCACATTTTTACGACAAATCTTTTGGAAAATATATTCGTCTGATTTTCTTACCACATTTTACGACAACAATCTATGGTTTATACCACAGCAGGTACGGTTTCCGGCAGGTTCATTTTAGACATTTCATTCTCCACATGAGACTTTTCTGCAATATGATTGTAGACATTCATTGTAATCTGTGCATCTGAATGGCCCATCACATACTGCATAACTTTGGGATTGACATTGTTCTCACCCAGTCTGGTACATCCCGTATGCCGAAGGGTATGCGATGAAATAGGAGGCATCAGCTCCGGCTCTCGCTTCTCTTCTTCTGCCAGTTTGCTTTCTTTCTTATTATAGGCATTAACAATATTTTTCAGAAAGCTGTTCACTCCCGCCGGCATGATCGGACGCCCATGTTTTGTATTGAAGATGAATCCACTACGTCCACCGATCTCAACATTACTCTGCAAACCAAGCATCAGATTCAGTTCTCTCTGCTTACGGAACGCATCATATACCATCTGTGTCATAGGAATATCTCTGATTCCTGCATCCGTTTTGGTTTCTGAATCATGGAAACAATATCCTTCATCACCTTCATAATACACAAGCTGTCCACCTACATGAATCTCCCGGTTCTTCATATCCACATCTGACCAGGTTAAGCCGATAGTCTCACTCACTCTCAGGCAAGCCCCAAACATAACCTGCATCATCGGAAGATGAAGCTTATACACATTACTCTGTTCAACAAACTCCAGAAGTTTTTCCTGCTGTTCCAGTGTCAGTGCTTCTTTCTCTTTTGCCGGAGCCCCATAATCTCCAAGTGTTCCAGTTACCGGATTCTTACGGATAATCCCGTCTTCCACTGCCAGTTCAAAACTGGGATTCAATAAGCCATAAAGACCTTTGATCGTACTGTGTGCAAGTCCTTCATCTGACAATGCTGAAAAGAATGTCCTTACATGAGATGTCTTAAAATCCAAAACACGAATATTTCCCAAAGTATTTCGTATACGGTAGTCCCACATACGGATATAATTCTTTTTCGTTCTTTCCTTGATATTCTTTGTTGCCACGTATCGCTCAAACAACGTATTTACAGTCAGCTTCTTGACTGATGCATCTGTAATAAGCAGATCATCCATATCCTTATTGATTTTCTTTTCCATTTCTCGCAGACTCGCCAGATCAGCTGCATAAACCGAATTACGCTTTCCGGTAATTTCATCCTTGTAGCGATACTCATAACGTCCATCCGGACGCTGGTATTCACCTGTTTTTAAATTTCTGCCTTTATTATCTTTTCTTGCCATATCAATCATTCCTTTCACTTCATTTTTCGTTATTCGGAATGATTTTTGTCCTGTCGGTATCAGTTATTTACTGCCTGATATCTGCTCACAGATTAACATAATATTTTATGATTTCCAAGGGTAAATTCCTGCAAAATGCTAATTTTTATTTGCCTGTTTCTCAGGAATATTTTACCCTTTTCACTTTTCATTCCGAAGGAAAGTTGTTGTATTTTATCCTTTTATCTTTCATTACACTGCCATTGCATCAAGATATTTTTTTATCTTATCCACGTTATAGAGAACACGTCTTCCAACAATCACTCTTGCTTCTGCATGGTCTGCAATTTTCTTTGCAGTTACTTCTCCGCAGGATAACATTGCCATTAATCCTTCAATATCTACCGTCAGACGATTCTCAGACTTATACTCTGTTGTTTTTCTCATGATGCACATACCTCCTTTCCTCCGTATTCTTCTGCATCACCTCCCAGACAGCGGTTATGCCCGTTGTCAGTACATATACTTTTTGTTTGGACTTCTTACGATGATTTTCCATTCTGTTCGGCGTGTTGGCTTCCATTTGTATATGGCGGTGTCAACGTTACAATTGACCTCTATCAGAAATCTTTCTGAATACTGGCAGCTTCTTCTCAAGCATACCAGCCGTTGCCGGAGTATCTTCGGTTTCCACATACTACTCTCTGATACAGCGGTGGAATCCTGTGTTACCTTTAAGCCCCGAAAGGCACCCATACAGCTCATTTAATTTTCAAGGTTCAACAATCAAAAGTTTTTGTAGGTATACATTTTTGTACCTATTTCGATTTAATGCCATTATATCCCCAGTTACTGCTAATGTCAATAGCACTTCATGCGTTTTAGGTTCTTTTTTGTACTCTTTTTTATTGATTTTCTGCTATCTTGTGTTATAATATGGACAAATAGTTATTCATTTCTTGATTTTACTATCTTCTATGGATGTTTATCAGGACTAATGCAGAGGTGACTTTATGAATTTTAATCTGAAACTAAAAAAAATCCGGACATTCCGGAAAATGACACAAAAAGAACTGTCAGAGAAGATCGGACTGACCGATCAGCATAGAATTGTACAATATGAAAAAGGCGTTCGTGTTCCAAAAAAAGATCTGGTTGATAAAATGGCTAATGCTCTGGATGTCAATCCTTATACCCTCTATGATACCGCTGGACGTGACGCTTCCGAAATGATGGAACTGCTTTTCTGGCTGGATGAATTTAATCCATCTGCCCTGCATCTGTTTCTTCCTCGGAAATTTCCTGGTGAAAAATGCAATGAAGTAGCAGACACTTCCGTTTACTACCATGACAATGATAACTGGCCTGCCCATGCTCCTGTCTGTATGTGGTTTGATTATGGGGTTCTGAATGATTTTCTGAAAGAATGGGTAGTTCGAATGGATGAACTGAAATCCGGCGAGATTACCAGAGATGAGTATTTTGAATGGAAAATCAACTGGCCACAGACCTGTGATGGTTGCGGAAAGTTTGAACCTAAGAAAAAATGGCGAATATAGCAAATACAATGCTCCTCAAAACTGGAAAATATTCCAATAATGGGGAGTTACTATTCTTTTTTAATCTAATGCTCTTCTGCTATATGTATTTTTCATCACTCAACTACTTTATAGCCAGCATTTGTAATTACACAAATCGCTTCGCTTTTTCTTTCAAACAAGTATTAAGTACCTCTTCCCAAACAGCATATTCCCGTCTATCTGGATATTCTTTAACAACTACTTCACTGCCAATCTGAATATATGGTAACCGCTTAATTTTTAGATACGATAGAAAAAATCCCCGACTACTTTTCAGTAGCCGGAGCACCTTGACAATTCACATATGATTAATTTGATTCGTTTGCACGACGTTCGATTTCAGCTTTGACGATTTCGTTCCATGGAGCCAGAAGTTCTAATTCATCATCGCTCATCCTATCATTATCGTGCTGATTTGCACAAAGAAATAACCTTATTATGCCGGTTGACAGGTTGGATTACGCTGATTTTTTGAAAACTTTATATGGTATATTTTAATGAATGAATTGTAGGATTACTTTATTGACATTTCTGACACTATCATATACACTGTACATATCGTATAAGTACGCATATATCAAAAGGTGGTGAGAGGAAGTTAGAATGGAAATTATCATAAGTAATAGTAGTGATAAGCCTATTTATGAACAAATTGCTATGCAGATCAAGAGTTTAATCATGAATGGTACCCTATCTGCCGGAGAAGCCCTGCCTTCCATGCGTGCACTGGCAAAAGACCTGCATATAAGTGTTATTACTGTTCAACGAGCTTACGAAGATTTAACTCGAGATGGGTTTATCGAAACCGTATCGGGAAAAGGTAGTTTTGTTGCATCACCAAATAAAGAATTTATTCAAGAAGAACAACTACGAATAGCAGAAGAACTTTTAGAAAAGGTTGCTATAATCGGTCGTACTCATGGTATCAGCTATGAGCAAATGGCTAATATTCTAAAACTATTTTTTGAAGAATGAGAGGTGGAATTATGGAACAGAACAGTATTGTTGTAAAAAATGTTACTAAAAAATTTGATGATTTTATGTTAGATCATATTTCATTTACAGTTCCTACAGGACGTATTGTGGGTTTCATAGGAGAAAATGGTGCTGGAAAAAGTACAACTATCAATTTAATTTTAGACCAGTTAAAGTTGGATGCGGGTGAAATAAGAATATTGGGTAAACAAAATCACTCTTATTTGCATAAAGAAAACATTGGTGTTGTTTTTGACGAATGTAAATTCCATTCCGTCTTAAATGCAAAAGATATTGCCCAAATCCTTTCGGGATCTTATAAAACATGGGATATGAATTTGTTTGAAGAATATATGAAACGCCTTGATGTTCCATTAAATAAATCAATAGGGCAACTTTCAAAAGGTATGAAGATGAAATTGTCAATTATTTGTGCACTATCGCATAGACCCCAGATTCTGATTTTAGACGAAGCAACAACAGGGTTAGATCCTGTTGTACGAGATGAAATTTTGGATATTTTTTTAGAATTTATTCAAGATGAAGAACACTCTATTTTGTTCTCTACACATATAACCTCTGACATACAAAAGGTTGCTGACTATGTAATTCTGATTCATAATGGAAAAATTATTTTTGAGGAAAAGAAAGATGACCTTATTTATAATTATGGAATTATACGCTGTAAAAAATCAGAATTTAATACTGTTTCGCCAGATGACTATGTATGTTGTCGAGAAACAAATCTTAGCGTGGAATGCTTAATACATGACAAAGTAGCTGCAAAAAAAAGATACAAAAATCTAATTATTGATAATGCTTCTATTGAGGACATTATGCTGTTCTATATCAAAGGAGGTGTCAAATGAAAGGATTGGTTTTTAAGGATTTATTGCTTATGAAGAAAATGAATAAAAAAGTCATTTTTGTAATGTATTTTTTTGTAATAGCAATTTCATTCTTCGGAGAGAATGAAGTTTACTCAATTATGTCATCGGCTTTTTTTTCACTTTTTATCGGTATGCACTTAATGATGACCATGACCTATGATGGATTGACTTCATGGAAACAATATGAATTAACCTTGCCGATGAGTAAGTACCAAATCATTTTCAGTAAGTATTTGACTAGCTTGCTTCTTGTTCCGATTAGTATAATGGGTACAGTTATCATTTATATCATTCGTTATGTGGTTTATCATAATTTTACACTTAGCCAGTTTGGTTTTTCTATCGCCATTGCAATAGCATTACCTGTTTTATGGTGTTCTATATGTTTAGCAATAGCACAGTGGTTTGGCTATATGAGAGTTCAGTATGTGAGAATGATTTGCACACTTCTCGTTATCTTTTTCGTAAGCAAAATATCAAAAGATATGAAATACGTTACTCAAAATTTGGTTAAAAATCCTATGTTGATTGCTATTTTTGCTTTGGGTATAGTAGTTTCATCGTATTTTGTTAGTGTTATAGGATACTCAAGGAAAAAATAAAAGTAGAGGTGCAAATAAAAGTAAGTGTCGAGTGGGTGCGTTGCCTTGTCTGCGGAAATAAAACACGTGACAAAATCCGAGAAGATACTGTCTATTAAAAAACTTTCCCACTCTTTTGTTCGAAGTGTAAAAGCAAATGCCTAATCAACATTGCACAATTCCATATGACTGCTATTAAAACGCCAGACGCACAGCCGCAGAGCCGATAAAACACAGTTCTTTGAACTATGGTTATCGGCTTTTGTATTTTCCTAATCATAGTGATTATCAGCATACAGGCTTTTTTCTTCAAACTTCTTCTGAAAATACATTTTAAGCAGCATGATTCCCACATTGATAAATCCAAATGTCAAAATCAAATTCACTGGCAGATATTCTCTAATTACATCTCCAAGCACTGCTATCCCCGAAAGACTTCCGATTAAAAACATCTGTGAAATTTTATCCCACATTTTTTTGTATATCTTTATTATTTCCATAATTATCGCCATTATAATTACCACTATGAGAAGGACCGCTACGATTGCCAGAATTCTGATAACCCATGCTTCTCCACATGTATATGCTATTTTCTGGTTAAATCCGTTATCATAGGTTGGATGTGCCAACCATTCACAAAATTGAAAATACCACATGAATGGAGTCCTGAAAAAATCTATGAAATCATTCTGAAAAGCACCGTTCTGCATAATTACAAACAGGATTACCGTAATGTATCCCATTCCCCAAAAATATTCCGTATCCCTCATTTTTTCGGTTCTGGCTTTTACTTCTTTTTTCGCTTTACGGATTTCCAGCTCTGCCCGTTTCTTTTCGTTACGGGCCTTTGTTTCTGCCTGTTCCATCTTTTTCTCTGCTTCTTTTTGTTTCTTCTGTGCTTCATCTACTGCTTCAACAGATGATTTATTCACCTGTATCTGCAGTTTAGAGTTCTGGTCCCGAACGTCTTTTATTTCTTCTTCGAGCTGTTCTTGCTCTTTCCTGCTCTTCAAACCATTCCTGTTCCTCAGATCGTCGTTGCTCTGCTGAAGCGATTGATTCAGCTTCTGCGTTTCGGACAGTTCTGTTGTTAAACGCTGAATTTCTACGGTTGATTTCCGAACTTCTTCTCGCAATTTCTGCCTGTCGAATAAGATCATCCGTTTCTCTTCTTCCAGTGTCTGTATCTGCTTTTTCTGTGTTCGCATGAACTCTTTCGCTTTCTCGAAACTCTGTACAAGAATATCCCTCTCCACTTTGAGCTTGATCGGTGATTCCTCTGGTGTCTGTGATGGCTGCGTCAAGCTCTCTGTAATAGTTTCTGAGTTCTTCGGCTGCTCTGCTGTCTCTGTCGGCTGCAACTCTGGATTTTTCCCTATTTCCATTAAATTCATTCTCCAATCCCTCCTTACTGATATCCAGATGAAATGTTTTAGACAGATTGCTGTCACGCACTTTCTTTCCATCCTGGTTCTGAAAAGTGATGTGCTTACGTTTCTCTGTCCAGTTTACGTTCCATCCAAACTGTTTCATTTTTTCTATAAACTTTTCTTTGCTGATACAATTTTCCAGTGCCTTTAATACCGCCATTGCACAGTCCGCTACAAAACTGTCCTTTACCTGTTGACGGAACAGGTTATATTTATCTTTGCTCCACGCAATGACTTCCCCTTTTTCAATCTGGCTTCCATCAAAGTGCTTTCCTTTCTCGGCAACTGTCAGTCCACGTTCCCGGCACATCTGGTTGGTAAGCTGTTTCATACGTTCCAAATCTTTTCTGGTATTATGCAGCTTTCTCCCATCTTCATAACTCACTGAATTGGTAACCAGATGGCAGTGAATATGCTCTTTATCCTTATGCACAGCCACTAACGTCTGGAATCCACTAAACCATTTTTCTGCAAACTCTTTTCCAAATTCAAACGCCTGCTCCAGAATAATCTACTCGTCCTTATGCCAGGAAATAATGTTGTGGGCATACATTCTCCCAGAATCTTTATTCCACATCTTCTTTTCTTCTAAAAAGGTTCTATACACCAGATCATAGTTAATCTCATCATGGCAGTACGGGCCTGTTACATAGGTAAGCAGTTCGCCGGTCTTGTCTTGTCGTAAAACATATTCGATACAATTTCTCATTGCTCCATGTGTATTTGTCCGCTTATTAATCGTCTTATTAACCGCCATATTCTTTCACTCTCCTTCCGGTACTTGAGGACATTTTTATTGAGGAAATATAACATACTGTCGTTTGGGATTTCTCCATCTGTATGCAGTTTTCTTGCAATCTGATTGATATTTGTAGTCGCTCCCCGGAGCTGACAAAGGATGTCTGCAAACATCTGGTTCAGTCTTTTCAGTTCTTCCACTTCCTCTGCAGATACTATTTTCAAATCTGCGATTGCTTTTATCACAACTTCCTGCTGTGTTCTTCCGGATTCTTTGACCTTACTCTGAAGCAGATCGTATTCTGCTTTATTCATTCGTATGGTTACTGTATGATTTCGTTTTCTCATAGGCTTTCGGCTCCTTTCTTTGCTTAATTTTCATTCTTTATTGACTGATACGATATTCTGACTGATAAACCAATAAAGGGATTCCATAAGGATGCTGGACATCCAGTGGATGTCCGTTTAGCACCGACCGAAGTGGAGCGAAGACAATGCTCCTTTGGTGGGTGCAGGGTGCATGACGTCCAGTGGACGTCAGCTTTGCACCGACCGGAGCGGCGGCGGAGACAAGTCCTAGTCAATCAGTAAGTGTTCCACAGGAATGTCCGGTGGACATTTCGCGGGGATACTTACGCTATTGACGTGCCGGGGTTCCAGGGGCGGAGCCCTCTGGCAAGTTTAGGAACAGCCCAAAGGCTGGCTCCGGTGCAGAGTGGCTTGCCACTTTGCGAAACTTGCCTGTCATCTCCCCACCACTGAACCGACACCCACCAAGCCATATTTTCCACCCTACGTTATCAAATCAAAATGGAGATGACGGTGGTTTTGTGGTGCAGGGACAGACTGTTTCATAAAGAGAAAAGCTCCCATTTCGATAGATTTTCTCTTTCTGAAACAGGCTGTTCATGCATCACTCCGATGCGAAGTATCGGACAATCATGTGCCGTATCCGGCACTCTATTCTTTTCTTCGCCTTGCTTGTTCAATCCACCCATCTGCCAACGTTTTTCTGTTATATTTTCCTGTTATTTCTGTCTTTCTTTTTCTGGATCTCTTTCCATTTCTGCTAAAAGACATAAAAATAGCAGTCATAAACATTTTTCCAATTCATAATGTCTGAAATGTCATCACTGCCATTGTCTTTTTCTGCTATTCTGTTTTTGTAAAGCTATTCCTTACTGTCAGTCTGTTTTCCTGTTACTGCTATTTCATAACCGTCTAAAAACTGTCTGCAAAATCCAGTGCTGCATCCATATCAGCTTCTTTCTCCCAGTCCAGATTATCTTCTGCGATCTCTCCATCCGTTTTCTCCATTGTTAGTATTCTGTCCGACAGATTACTTTCTCCTATCGATTCTTTTACAAATGGTACAAGCATTTCTATCAGATTCTTCGCTATAGCCATCGGAACGGATTCCTTTACTCCATCCCGGACAGCTGTTTCCACTCTTTCCAGAAAAGCATCTTCCTTTTCTCTGGTTTCCAGATATGGATCTG
This sequence comes from Blautia sp. NSJ-140, assembly GCF_022868965.1. Classification (NCBI taxonomy): domain Bacteria; kingdom Bacillati; phylum Bacillota; class Clostridia; order Lachnospirales; family Lachnospiraceae; genus Blautia; species Blautia sp. NSJ-140. The sequence goes on from NZ_JALIFS010000007.1 coordinate 9,171, forward strand.
CTTCATTCCTGTACTCTCTGGAAAAATAGTCATTCAAAGCTACTACAACAGCTCTGGTATATGATTTATATTTTTCCCTATCCATCGTCTGCAAATATTCCCATGCCTGCCTGTCCTGTTCATCACAAAGATTCAAACGGATATTTGTATTGATGATTTTCCGTTCTTTTCTCATACAAGCATCCCTCCGTTTCTCTGGATTTTCCTTACGGTCATTGCTTCATAGCCTTTCGCTGTGGCACAGATGTCCCGTACAATCGTCACCCGGCTCTTGTCATATTCTCCAAAATTCTGGATCATACAACCTCCACCGCCTACCACATACAGACGCATCAATTCCGGATTGTATTCCCGTTCTCTCAGCTTATGGAAGATTTCTTTCGTATAATCTCCGACAGCTTTACGAATGACTGTCAGATATTTCTCACCAATATCTGCTGTACCAGTACGGATCACCTGCTCAATCACCAGATCGTCCACCACTGTTCCCAGTTCTTTCAGCAGGGATTCCCTTACAGCAAGCACACACTGATGTGTTCCATATTTCTCTGTAAAGCATTTCTTCTCTAATGGACGGGAATTGTTGATATACATGATGTTCATAGTTCCGTTTCCAATATCCACAAGCATGTTGATTCCTTTGAAATCCTGTAAACGGTAAAAAGCTGCTGCAAATCCCTGTGGGTAAATATCAGCTCCTGCAAACTCTACATGATACTCTTTATTGCGGAATATAAAATCTACACTTTCATTCTGGAGAAGATATTTCTGGAAATCTTCTTTCTGTGTAGCTACTGCGATGAAAAGCTCCACCGGAGCTTTTCCCTGCACGCTAAAGTGCCAGGTAAGCGGAAGTCCGGCTGCAATGTGTACCTTTGCTTGATTCATTTCTTTCCCATCAAGTTCCTTTGCTATAGCCGCCAGTGTCAGCACATAATAGTCCTCGTCCTGCGTTTTCTCTGCACAGAACTCCTTGTGTTCCTCTCCAATCTGGTAATACATGCCATTGTAAACAAGAAGATTGTTCTGAAAGATTGGCTCCTTGTCATATCTGGCTACACCGGATGGAAAGCATCTGGTGGCTGTTTTCATGTTTCCATAACCATGATCAATCCCGATCACCATAACTGTTTCATTATTGTTGTTTTTCATCATTCTCATAATCATACCTCATTCTTTCTTTTCTTATCCAATCCTATTAATACTTACGTGAATTGATAAGATGGATATTTTATTTACTGGTTCTTTAATAATTCATATTTGATAACATTGGTTATTAATAGCGACGGTTTGTCCAATATGGGATTTATCATGTCTGGTTTTCCTATTTTCTGATGTCCGGAGATAGGAATTTCCTATGACCTGATTGTCCAAAATCGGACTATCCACCATTAGGCATTTTCTCCTTCGCTTAATCATTTTCTTCTCCTAATGGAACTTCCCGGATAATATATTCGGTATCGCCATAAAAGCCATATTCATTACGCAATCTATGGCGTTCCACATATCCATGATGCTCTAATTCCTTAATTGCAGAACGAACAGAATCAATCCCATCTCTACTCAATGTTGCCAGTCCTTGCATATTATAATTCCAGTCATCCGGCAGACTCAGCATCAGAGACAGCAACCCCTTTGCCTTTAATGACAGGCTCTTATTTTTAAAATGATGGTTACTCATTACCGTAAAATTTTTTGTTCGCTCCACACGAAAAATCTGTGACATTATCTCTCACTTCCTTTCTGCAAAAAGAAAAAGACGTAAGTCATATTTTTTATGACTCACGCCTGTTCTGAATTTCATTATTAAATTGAAAACCTTTATTCTTCTTTCCTCTGTTCCAACAGCTCTCTCGCATTTGCAATAGCAAGGGATAACTTCTGTTCTAAAAGTTCTTTTGGAGGCATTTTAGTCATATACTGTCCCACATGGATATTTCCATGATCCAATTGCATTAATTCTATGGTTTCCTGCGATTTTTCTGCACATAATATAAGAGCAACCGGACTTTCTTCACCTTCTACTCTTTCATTTTTTTCCAACCATCGCAAATACAGTTCAACTTGTCCTTTATCTTGCGGTTCAAATTCTCCAAGCTTTAACTCAACAAGAACCAGCCTTTTCAAACCTCTGTGATAAAACAATAAATCCATATAATAGTCTTTACCATCCAGCACAAAATGCTTCTGCCTTGCCAAAAACGCAAAATCCGATCCCATTTCCAAAATAAATTTTTCTAATTCCGCAAGAATGGCATTTTCCAAATCTTTTTCACTATAAGTATCACGTAAACCAAGAAAATCAAGCATGTATGGATCTCTGTAAAAAAGATCCAGACTCATTTTTCCATCATCCCGTAATTCAGCAATCTCATTTTTTATTGTTTCTTCTGGTTTCTTCGATATTGCAGTGCGTTCATAAAGCATAGATTTTTTTCTTTCACGCAATGTCCTCACTGACCAGTTCTCTTGCATACACATTGCAGCATAAAAGTCTCTCTTTAACTCGTCGTGTATTGGCAAAATCTCTACAAAATGTGACCAGGTCAATTGTTGCGACAGTGTCGCAACTTTTTCGAAGTCAGGAAATTCCTGATAAAATTTAATCATTCTCGAAATTGATGTTTTATCAAATCCAGAACCATACTCCTGTTCCAAACGTTTACTGACTTCTGCAACAACTTTTTTTCCATACTCAGGCTTATTATCTCCGGTGAACTCCGCACTAAGTCTTTTCCCAATTCCCCAGTTAAGTGAGATAATGGCATCGTTCACAACTTTCTTTACATCCGTTTTCTTTTCTCTGATCAATGCATTTATTTCATCGTAAATGTTATCAATATTATTTGCTACTATTATCTCTTTTTTCATTATTGATTCCCTTCTATAATTTAAAATGCCAACTTGGCATTTCAAAATCGTACCAACAGGTTATTGTTATATTACCCTATTTTTCTCGTTCTGCCTACTGCAATTTTATATTCTCATACAACAATGAGGTCGCATTCCACGACCTCATCACATTCATTTAGATATAAATCAATTCCTTCAGAATAATCTCTTCCGCAATCGCTCTGTGCTGATTGGCAGCTCTTACCCATGCCATCTGATCTTTCTCCTTATCTGGCAATGGATCTTTTTCTTCCAACTGTTTCAGAATAATTTCTTCCCGTTCTCTGGCAGCCTTATCCACTTCCTGCAGATGCTCACCAATCGTATCCTGCAAAAGCATCACCTGATAGGTTGAATTTCGATAGTTCTTCAGATAATCTCTACGAAGAAAACCATACTTGCCAAGTTGCTCCATCTGCTCACCGGATTTATAGGTGAGATTTGGAATCAGATATCCATTTACATTTGTATACGTTATAACAGTGGACATTCGCAATCCGCTTCGCTACTTGCTCATGAACGCAGTCACTTCGTAGCCTGCGTTCATATTATTAGCACTCTCCATTTCTCATCATTTTTTGACCACAAATTTACGACATTTACGACAAATCTGACACTGCTTTACAATACCAAACAAAATGACCGATGCCCCGGAAAGCCTGTAAAACAGGCACTTCTAGGATACACAAGACAGGACAAAAATCAACTTCCATTATCAAGAGGTGAGTGCTAATTATTTTGTGAACTCTTTGTGATTGTTAATTGAAAAAGTAAATGCAACCCTTAGGTCTTTTTGTTCTTAAACACAGACATAGGGGTTGCATTTACCTCTGCAATCATAGTAACATGAACTTACTCTCAGGCTCCAACATGAAAGGAGTTTCTATTTATGAATACTTTTTTTGAATCCAACAAAGGCAAACACTTTACACTCTCTGACAGAATCTCTATCGAGGCTGGCATCGAAAAAGGATGGAGCTTCAAAAAGATTGCTGACGAACTTGGCAAGAGCCCTTCCTCTGTTTCCAGGGAAGTTCGACGCCATCTGATCTTTTCCCCTCACTATTACGATGACCACAGCCGCAGGAAAACCGAGTGCATTTATTTTTCTTCCTGCTCCAAACAGGGCGTCTGCGGTAATCTTTCCTGCTCCTCTCTTTGCTCTAAGTGTCGAAGCAGGAAATGCGCTTCTTCTATTGCATTAACAATCACATCTTCGTATGGTTTATCGTGAATTTTAAATTTTATGTATCGTTTGGCAAACGATGAATATGGGGTGTCCGGATGAACCAGTTTACAAATTTGCTTAATTGAAGGTGCCATCTTATCCGGACATAATTCATACGCCATTTCAAAAAGTTGCAATGCTATTTTGCTGTCTGAACGAATTTTTTTACGACCAATATTAAAACAATTCCAATTGTATATTCTTTTGCTAATTTCAACTCTACTTACATCGTAGGGATCGTTGCTTAATGCTATGATTTCACCAGCTTCATTACAATCAATAATCTCAACATCGCTTTCCACGCAAGGATCTAACAGAATGGGGATATCATTATTATTTCCTTGCGTAGCAGCAGGCGTACCTGCTTTTAAAGGAAACATATCATTTTTCCCGCCATCACCATAACTACGATTACTTTTCTCACAACTTAAACGATAGTTGAGATAATCGTATGCCAACCACCAATATCCATCTGGCAATATTTCATTTTTTTTCTCGTCTGTTGATTTGTTTTTCGGCCTAAAGTGATCAATCTCTCCAAATGTCCCCTCTAAACTACATTCAGAATACCAGCATTTTTCTCCATAATATTTTATAAGTATCGGTTTGAATTGACTCCAAATTCCATGAGCAGCCATATATTCTTTTCGTTCGTCGTGTGTTGTTTTTTTGCTCAATTCATTTAAATACAATCTTGCTTTATTAAGCCATCCTATTACATCAGGATCTTTTTTATCAATCAAGGCTAAATCAATATATCTCATTTTTCTAATAGTCCTTTTAAAATTTCTTCCGCCTTTGCGTTTCTTTCAGCAATGTCTTCCGCAGATAGATTAACATGAGGACGCTCACTATAGATTTTGTGCATTGCTGCAACATACTCGTCATAATAACTATCCGTTGGTATATTTCTAGTAAAAGACATATTCTCAAGATCATTTGTCAATTCTAATAATTTATACTTTTCATTATCGGTTATTGTTCCATCTTTCTTTTTAATAAGAAGTCTGTGTTTTTCATCCATTTTATCTTTTGTTTCACTATCCAAAACCGAAGACAATCCATAATACTCACTCTGTAATAAGCCATCAATTCCCATCCCCTCTGTATCTTCTGTAGGGACAATTACTTTTGTAAAGTAATACCCATTGTTTGATACGAGGTTTTCATTGTGAGTAAAGATACGAATAAATTCCTTTGGAACGCCATTGATTACAAGCGGATCATGAGTTGCAACAATAGCTTGAGTATTTATAGCATCTCGCAAAGAATTATCCATTGTTTCTTTGATTTCATATTTCCAGCGTGGATTCATATAGGCATCCGGTTCATCCATCAATACCAAACAGTCTTCTGTCTTGCAAATGCCGAGCATACCAAGAATTTTGATAAGTTGCCGTTGACCTTCACTCATTTCGCTGCATTTTACATTTGATTCCCCTTGTGTGACAGTTACTTCAAATCTGGTCTCAAAAAGAGAATATAGTTTTTCAAAAAACTCAAGAATAGCTATTGAATCAATGTTCACACTGTCAATATTCGTGATCTGAAAATATGATTTTCCATTCGAAGAATACATAAAGCCTCTACGCAAAAGATCTGTAAATCGATAATCAATAAAATCAGTCAGGTAATACAAGCCTGTAGGTACATCACCCTCAAACCGTCCTCTGCCAAAAATTTGCTCAACTTTATTGGTGTTGACAACCATATCCACATATTTAACCTTATCAAAATGACAAGCTTTAATAAGATAGCTTTTTTCAAAGGATTTTTGTCCACACAAAATAGAAAGTAGATAAACAGGGGTAAACCCTTCCTCACAATAATTGTATTTTCTCTTTGGGAAATTAGGAATAAAACGCTCGCTATCATCGTTCATTGATTTTAAAAAATTTCTAAGCGTATCCCTGCATAAGCACGTATATCTCGTATTTACCACTTTTATATTCGGAAAAAGTTTGTTATTCGTTCCGGAATAAAACGCAACAACACGCTGTGGAAACAGGGAATTCTTTTGGGCAAACGAACGAACCTTCCTATAACTTCCCTCAATAGCAGAATCGTCCGCTGTAATACGGTAAGCATGGCCACTTTTGATAATAGATATTGATTTCTGTGCATATTCGTACTCAAGGGAATAACTATAATCGATCTGCTTCTCAATTGCCGGTGAATCAAAGGACATTAAAATATTCAAAATACATTCTATCATTGTTGATTTGCCTGCACCATTTTCACCAATCAAAATGGTTGAACTACCACCAGACACAGTGGCAAATCTAATATCAAAATCAACCAAACAAAGATGCTTGTCAATACGTAATCTTTTGATTTGCATAATATCACCTCTTTAGCAAGTATTCCCCTAAACTGTTTTTAATAACAATCTGTTTTTGCTCAAGGCTTCGAAGCGCATCCATCAATTCAAATTTTTTCTTGCTAATAGACATAATCATTTGCACAGAGACAGCTTTTGGAGCGGACTTTATCAATAATCGGATTATCTCTTCTTCATTGGAACTTGATAGTGCAGACTTAATTTCTTCAGGGATGACAGTTCGTTTTGTTTTGGGTTTGTTGTTGATTTCTACACTTTTTTCTACAACTTCTTTCACCAACTCCACTGCACTTTCCTCGTTTTGGTTGTTCGTTCCCAGCTCACCTCGAAAAGCACGAGAAAGTATAGTTTTTTTGATAAGGTCAATCTGCTCCACCACTGTTTCGGCAACTTGTTTTACCTGCTGTTCTTTAGCAAACATATCGTCAAGAATACGAACAATTTCTATTTGTTCTTTAATATTGGGCATAGCGAACTTATATGCTCCAATTTTTTTAGCATTAATATTAGACTGATTAACACCATCCGTCTTTACCAAATTATAATACTTTTTAGCCCGAATGGTATTAAGTGAATAATTCAAGAAATCACCTATAATGCGTGAATGATCATAATCCAATTTAATAAGATATCCTGCATAAATAGCAGGATAATCTCCGCGATATATTGATGTTTTTCCAACAAGAGCCGAACTGTTTGTCCTATTAAAAAGAACATCTCCTGAAAATAGTCTGTATTTTTCTATATCCTCTTCATCATTGGAATAAGCTAAATCATCCCATCTAATTTCTCCGTCTTGTAAATTCCCCATTCGTATAACTACTACTTTACCCTGTGATACAGATTTTTTCGATGTGCCATATTTTAATGAATGACAAATCTCAGAAACTGATACATTTTTCCAACTCTCAATTCTCACACCGTGTTCTTTTCTCCACCGGGCGGTGAGCTCGCCGGTAAAGGCTTTGTGTAGGATGGCGGCTTTGCGGGTTTCAAAACTGTTCAGCGCATCCTGTGCCTTTTGCTTTGCCTCGTCCAGCTTGGTAAACAGGCTTTCAATGCGGTCAACAATGCGCTGTTGTTCAGAGAGGGGGGGAACTGGAATTGCGTATTTGTCAAATAGGGGAAAATGCCTACGATAGCCCATATTAGGAATGTCAACAGTTTGAAATGCATAATAAAATGCTTTTTCATTGAAAAATTGCTTTGGTTTTAATACCTTAATACCATCAGCACCTTGTGCAAACGGAAAATCAATGTATTTGATACATCTTGTATGATCACCAAAAATGATGACGGGCACATTTCCAGCAAAAATCATTTCTCTATCATTTGTATAACCGCCTATCAAATTCTGCCCTTGGTCAACAACAGCAATTTTTCCGTCTTGTAAATACTCTTTTTGCGGGATTTTCTTTTTACTATCAGTGCAGTTTTCAAAAGAATCAAGCAAATGAATCCAACACCAATTCTCCGGCACTTTATAAGGTTGTTCCCAATCCGGCACCAGTACCGCCTGCAAGCGTTCTTCGGGTGTTAAGGTTTCTTTTTTCTTAGCCTTTGCCATCAGTCCTGCACCTCCAAAGCCCGTAGCTCTTTCACCACGCTCATCAACAAGTCAACCGCCTCTTCCAGATTGGCTGCGGCTACCTCGGCACTATCCGCTGGATCTGGTAGATCATTATAATCTAAGACAGAATCATCACGAATCAGCCCAAGGTCAAGGGTATCACCCTTTTCGCCAATTTGCTCTCTTGTAAATACGCTCCAGCGCTCGTCATCCACAGCATGGCGGTCTTCAGCGGTGTAGGCTTTTACAAAATCGATGAAATGTTCTTCTTTCAACGGCGCAGTCTTTCCGAAAGATGGCATATTGGTACGCAAATCATAGAACCAAACCTCCTTCGTGTTATCTTTTTCGGTCTTGCCACGGGTGAAGAAAAGCACATTGGTTTTTACCCCCTGTGCATAGAAAATTCCAGTAGGCAGACGTAGAATAGTATGAAGATTACAAAAGTCCATCAACTCCCGACGTACACTCGTTCCGTCACCATCAGCAAACAGCACATTATCTGGCAGAACAACGGCACAACGTGCACTTCCGTCCGCTTTTAAACTGCGGTAGATTACCTGCAAGAAGTTCAGCTGTTTGTTGAAAGTCTGAAAAGAAATATCGTCACGGGATGTACGCTCTCCGCCTTTTTTGGTTCCGAAAGGAGGATTAGTTAAAATCACATCAAAGCCTTTCAGCCTTTTTGCACTTGGAGCCAGGGAGTCCTCACAGGAAATATGCGCTGGAACATTATGCAGATAGGCGTTCATAAGAGCCAAACGGTGTGCATCGTGTACCAGCTCAACGCCATAGAAAGAGTCCTGAAAAGCCGCCATTTCCTGATCAGAAAGGGAGTAGAGATCCACACCGTCAATAGCGTGCTGATAGGCGGAAATCATAAACCCAAACGTACCACAGGCAGGGTCAAAGCATTTTTCACCAAGTTTAGGGGAAATCAAATCAGTCATCACATCAATAAGCACACGAGGAGTAAAATATTGACCTGCGCCAGATTTCTTCTCGTCAGCATTCTTTTGCAGCAAGCCCTCGTAAAGGTCGCCAAGCCCCTCCTGCTTTGCTTCAAACCAATCCAGTTTATTAATCTCGGAAATAATTTTCTGTAAGTTTTTTGGTTCTTCAATGCTGGAAACCGCTTTTGCATAGATATCGCTTATTTTAGGAATACCGGTACTGCCTAGTTCGGAAAGCAGTTTCATATAATAATTTTTCAGTTCAATGCCTTCCAAAGTGGTAAGGTACTCCCAAGAGTAATTGTAAAGTAGTGGCTTTCTGGATTCTTTTTCTTCTTCGGTCAGCTGTTCAACCGCTTTCCCTTTTCTGCGGGCATACTGCTCCAAAGAATTTTGATATGCTTTTAACATATCGGCTTTCAATGTATTTTCTTCGCCGGTTTCATCCAACATTTTGAGAAATAAAATATAGGTTAACTCTGTAACATACTGATGATAAGTAATTCCATCATCGCGAAGAACATTACAAAGATTCCATAGTTTTTGAACAATATCCTGAGTACTCATTATGCAACTCCTTCATAAATATAAGTGTTAATTTCTCGTATAATCTCAACCAGTGTTCCTCCAAACTTCTTATTAAAACGGTCAAATCCTCCATCCATCTTAAACACCGGAGCCTCAAAGGTTTCGGTATTCAAAATACTCTCATGTAACATGTAGGTTTTGATTTTGTTCAAAAGATCCAGTTGGATTTTATTAAAATGATGCGTCGCAGTTAATTTATCAAAAGCTGCTGTGACACGCTCATCATGGTTAAATATCGGCGTTTTCAATACTGCCTGGCGAACGTAAGCAATAATGTCTGCCACAATGTGTACATTAGTTACAGAACTGGTCGCTTCATTCAAATTTGTTTCTGTAAAATTCTTCTTATCCAAGGTAAGCTTCAACTCTTTTAGCTGTGCTCTTGTCATATCACTGGGTTTAGTGCAGGCAATACGGATCGCCTCAATCTTATCTTTATTCTCATTAACAAACTTTGCAAAAGCTTCAAGATAATCTTCTGGCTTTTCCGTATTCCCATATCCACGGGTAGTCTCTCTTAAAATGTCAGGTTTTGCAGAATAGTAATATCCCTTCTTTTCCCTTTTCAGCAAATCTACCCATAACAAAAAATCTTTGTCTTGTACACACGTTTTAACAAAGGTATTTTCTGTATATGATTTCAATTTTTTAATATAAGATTTCAAGTCAACACCATTTAAACGTTCAATAATATCATATTTCTGTGTAGCTGTTAGATTGTTATTTTTACGCTGCAGTCTTGCTAAAATACGGTCCTTAACTTGCTGTTTATTTTCTCCATTATTACGGAAAAGGTCTTCTAGTAGTTCTGGCATGGTTTTACTTACAGAAACAGATTTCATTCCTGAAGTAGAATCCAAATCCTCATATACTCGAACCGCATCAAAAATGTTGAAATGTGTCTTACCAATTTCATGGCAAATCCGAGTAGCACGCCCAAGCATCTGTTCAAACAAGATACGGCTATTAATTTTTCTCATAAATACAAGATTACCAATTCCGGTATCCGATATACGATAGCGTACAATCACATGGTGTTCATCATTGCCCGGACAGTTTTCTGCAACAAATGAAATGGTACCTCCGTCTTTTGTAAATTTGATTGCATTACTGATGATGTTGAGCAATACTTCCCTTATTCTGAGTTCATCCGCCATCGCATAAGGAGTTTTTAGTTCTTCTCTTGAAACATACAAGTTAAGATCACGGTTTTCTATATATCCCCTTGCAATCGACAAAACAGTATTTATCATATCCCTGAGATCTACCGGTATCGGTTTATATTCCAGTTTACCACTTTCAATGCGGCTGATATCCAACACATCATTAATAAGCGTCATCAGATATTCTGAACTCTGCCTGATCTTTTTCAGACAGTTCTCCACTTCTTTGTCCGGTTTCCTCTTCATAGCAATATCTGTAAATCCAACAATTGCATTCATCGGTGTCCTGATGTCATGAGACATATGGTTCAGGAACGTTGTTTTTGCAATATTCGCCGCATTTGCATCCTGTGCTTCTTTCAGGGCTTCCATCTGTTTTTTTCTGCTTACTGAAAGGGAATAAACCAGAAGAAGCAGTACAAAAATAATCACAAATGAAACCACGATAGCTAAGCCTGCATACTCCGCAAGGACATCCTGCAAGGTCATTTTCTTTTCTGAAACAGAATTCTGTGCAAGGACCACGCCATTTAAAATATTGGAGGACTGCTCAATTGCTTTATTGATAATGGTAGCTGCTCTTCTATTTTCTCTCGTCGTGAACATCGCTAATTCCTGCCGTTTTGCCATTTCTGCAAAGGACAGACTTTTGGTCAATGAACTTTCATTAAGAAGATTGATCTTTGAAGATGGAATAACAGTTGCTCCCACTTTTCCATTTGCTACTGCCTCCAGGCATTCTTCCTGTGTATCATACAGTTTGATTTCTGCATCTGGAAAAAGACGGGACACCATCAATTTAGAATACAGAGAGGTCTCTGTTGCTGCGATTGTAGAGAGACTGTTAGTATATTCATTTCCTTTGTAAATAACAACCGGCGTAATATCAAAGATTTCATCCGTCAAAACTACCTGAAACTGTTCCTGTGTATAAAAATCCTGAATGATAGGACCTGCAATATCTATTTTGCCAGATTGCAATGCCTCATTCATCTCTACTCCCGTGGAACATGGAACTGCCTTGATCGTAATTTTATATTTTTCCTGAACCGTATCCAGAACGGTTCCAAGGATTCCTGTCAGTTTCCCATTTTCTTCACCACAAAAAGGGAGATTATCCTTTAGGTATCCCACACGGATTGTTTTTTCATGTGCATCCAGCCATTGTTTTTCTTCCTTGTTGAGCACATAATTTATAACCGCTTTTCCTTCATAACGAGCATACAGCTTGCTGCTGTAGTCCGTTTCTGTATTGTTGATTTCTTCCATGGCAGAATTTAATTCCTTTAACAGCTCCGGTCGGGATTTTGATACACCGAAATAACAGTCACTTGCACCGATATTGGCGATTGCAATAAAATCGCTGTTGACAGACAGTGCCGGGACCACAAGTGCATCCAGTTCATCTGCATCCAGTTTTTCTATCATTTCATCATAGCCTTTACAGACAACCACCTCTGCCTGGATCTGATTGCTGTCCAGCCATTTTTCCAGAAGTTCTTTCTGATAACTTCCATCTGCTACACCGATACAACAGCCATTCATCTGCTTTGGATCACCATTCGTAAGATTCGTATGATCTTCCCGGGTATAGATCCAATATCGTTCTGTTCCCTCTGCATAGGTCGAAAAATCGATAGATTCTGCTCTTTCCGGTGTATAACTGACACTTCCAAGTATATCTATTTCTCCATCTGCCAGCATATCCAGACACTCTTTAAATGAGCCATAGACATATTCATACTTCCAGCCGGTTATATAAGAAATCTTCTGAAGATACTCATATCCTGCTCCCTGCTTGTGTTCCCCATAGCCGCCTTCCTGAAAATTGGCATATGGAAAATAGCCGACTCTCACGGTTTTATTTTCTTCTTCCAATGCCTGAGTTGTTTTTCCATCACTTTTTATTTCCGATGCATAAGCAGAAAGCGGTACAAAAAGTAACATGATAAGTACTAAAATGCTCAAACATAATCTTTTTTTCTTGCCTTTTTTTCTTATCCGTTTTTCTATCTTTCTGTTCATTTATTTCCTCTTTATTATCCAGTAAAGCGGACATTCGCAATCCGCTTTCGCTTCTTGCTCATGAACGCAGTCTGTTTGCGTTCATGCTGTTGTTCTTCCCAATCTGTAAGCTTTCCTGTTTTTTCAATACAGAAAGAATGACCGCTCCCAGTTTCTCAATATCAATGGGTTTTGCAATATGTCCATTCATGCCGACATCAAACGTCCTTTTCCTGTCTTCTGCAAAGGCATTTGCTGTCATGGCAATGATCGGGATCTCTGCCTTCTTTTTATCATTTAAATGTCGGATACACTGGGCTGCCTGATAGCCATCCATGTTTGGCATCTGGATATCCATAAGTATCAGATCATAAGTTCCCGATTCCATCTGCTCTATCCTGTTCACACACTGAATTCCATCTTCCACACGCTCGATAACAAACCCAGCTTCTTCCAGAATCGTCACTGCAATTTCCGCATTCAGATCATTATCCTCCGCCAGCAGAACATGCTTTCCACTCAGACTTTCTCTCATACTAGATGTTTTTACTTTTTCTATCCTCTGGCTGTAATATTTCTTGTCCGCTATTTTATGCATCAGTGTAAACGTAAATACGGTTCCTTTTCCCAGTTCACTTTCCACTTCAAGACTGCCGCCCATCAGATCGACCATTTTCTTTACGATTGGCATTCCAAGACCGGTTCCTCTGACTCTTCCAGTGGTTGTATTCCGTTCACGACTGAATGGTTCAAATAATGTTGGAAGATATTCTTTACTCATGCCAATACCGGTATCTTTTATCTCGGATTTTACCTTCATATATCCTTCTCTTTTACATGGCAGTTCTTCTACAGTGATCGTTACATTTCCACCTCTGGGAGTGTATTTTATAGCATTACTGACAAGATTTACATAGATTTCCCTGATTTTTGTACCATCACACAGGATATTTCTATGTGTGACCTTCATGCTGCCGCTTAGATGGATTCCTCTTTCTTCTGCTTCAGATGCAAATGTACTTATGATTTCGTCTACTACCTCACCAACGCTTTCATAATTCTCATCTACTTTTATCTTTCCACTTTCAATCCGGGCCATATCAAGTACATTATTGATGATGGACAATAACAGTTTCCCTGATTGTTCGATTTTCTTCTGATAATCCAGTTGCTTCGGCTCTGTCAGTTGTGATTTCATCAGCTGATTATATCCCAGTATCACATTCATTGGCGTACGGATATCATGGGACATATTATTCAGAAATTCCGTTTTGGCTTTATTGGAATTTTCTGCGGCAGCATATGCTTTTTTCAGCTTTTCTTCCTGCATACGCTCTTTTTTTATCAGACTGTCAATATTTCTTGTTCCGACTACAGCCACCCTTGCTCCGTCTTTTTTCTTTACGTATGCCACTCTTACCTGATGATAAATGATCTCCGTTCCCGACTTAAACTCGTATGTCATGGAATAATCCTCTTTCTGTGAACGCAGAGTTTCCAGACCCAACTGCTTTTCAAATTCTCCGTTGGTGTTATCAGATACCATCGTCTCGGCATAAGAAGGAATTATTTGTGACCATCTGTTATCACATTTTCTGCAGAAATCTGAAATAATCTTTCCATTTTCTTCAGACTCGCGATAAGAAAATACTCGATCTTTATCCAGTTCTACTGCCAGAACAGAAAAATATTCTTTTCCAAGGCCTTCGATAATCTCTCTTTGAAGCTCTATCTCCTGTTCTTTTTTAATGATTTCATCTACAGAACGGAAACCGAGGATGATCTTAAAATGATCTTCCTCATTGGATAAACGTACTGCGTTTGCCAAAAAATGTCTGAAGCCACTCCCATTTGGTATCGTCTTATAATAAATCTCTATACTGTCTGTTTCCTGTAATTCATTCATAAGATACTCCGGCAAAAGTCTTTCCAGATACTCCGGAGCAGATTCTTTGATAAGGACATTTTCGAAAAAATACCGGACTCTCTCCGAATAGCAGTTACTTTCACGAACTAACTTTTGCTTTTCTTCAGGGTCATGGTGCGTAAAGGCATCCCCTTTTACGACTTCAAATGTATCCTGCCTTAAATCACACAAAAGTACCGTTGTATAATCTCTGGATAAAGCTGATAATATCCGGTTACGTTCGTTCAGAATCTGGTTGCTGTCTTCCAGTTCTTTCTCGTTTTTTTCTTTGCCTTTAACAAAATCCGTAATATCTGTGATATCTCCCTGGAAGAATATCTGATTACCGGATTTCACCAATGTTGTGGCATCTGTGACCCAATGATAGCCATCCTTTCCAAGCAGCCGGTAAATCTGATCCTGTGTAAATCCATGTCCGCATGTATCAAGAATACGGGCGGTATATTTTGCAGAAAGATGCCGGTCATCCGGATGAAGCATATTGTCAAACTTATTATGGAATTCTGTTTTGATCTCTTCTCTGGTCCACCCAAGAATCGCAAGGAACCTGTCACTGATATATATGAATGGATGCCCCTCCTCCAGGGAACATCTGTGATAGCCGCCAGGGATATTATCGATTGTTGCCTGAGACAGCATATTTTGCTCTTCCAGTTTCTTATGCCTTTCCACGAAGGATGTCATATCTTGGCAGGCACTGATAATAGCCAGTTTCCCCTCCTCTGTCCGTATGACTTTTCCTTTATCAACCGTCCAGAACCAGGATCCGTCTTTTCGCGGCATACGATATGTGGTCTCATAGGTTAATCCCTCATAATACTTACCCCCCCCGATATCCTTTATGACCTGTTCTCTGTCATCGGGATGAATCGTATTAATAACTTTTCCGTCAATTGCTTCAACCATTTCTTCCACTGCATCGTAACCAAGCATTCGTGCCATTTCTTCATTGGCATAGTAAACCGGAAACTCGTTCTCACAATATCCACCGATCAGTCCCCTGGTTTCCCCCATGATCATAAAATCTGTAAGTAGCTCTTTTTGTACTTTGTCTGATACTATTAACTGTTTCATATTCCTCCCCCAGTATCCTTCAGCCTGATTTTTTGTGCAGATATAGCGATCTAATACCGCCACATAACAAAGGGTATAGCGTAACCATTACTATTACATATTATGTTCGTTATATACGAAAAAAATCTTTCTACAAAAACAGCGAAAGGCGCATATTTATACTATTATACTGCATAAAAGCAACGTAATATGATAAAAATATTATAGCAGACCACTCTACAATTGTCAGCATTTCTTGAGCTTTATGTCTATTATTTACTGAATACTTTTTCTTACTCTTCGATTTCTTTTCCATACTCTTAGGTGCATATTTAATTTCATCCATATACATACCTTAAAATCGTTTTTATAACTTCATCAATCACAATCGGCTTTGACAAATGTGCGTTCATTCCTGCATCCAGTGATGCCTGAACATCTTCTGCAAATGAATTAGCTGTCATTGCTATAATAGGAATATTTTTTCCATCCGGTCTGTCATTCATTGCCCTGATTGCTTTTGCTGCTTCATAACCATTCATTTCAGGCATCATGATATCCATCAGGATTACATCAAATGTGCCTTCCGGATGATTTCTGAAAATCTCAACAGCATTCTTTCCATCCACAGCTCTTTCTACATTCATCCTGAATTCTTCCAACTGCACGGCAGCAATCTCTGCATTCAGTTCATTATCCTCTGCAAGAAGAACATTCACACCTGTAAGATTCACCTTTTCAGAAATACCTGTGTCTGACTTATTACATTCCTTATCTGTAATTTCCAAAGGAATATCCACAGTAAATGTGGTTCCCTCATGCTTTTTACTCTGCACGGAAATGGTCCCACCCATCATATCTACATACTTCTTTACGATAGCCATCCCCAGTCCAACTCCATGGTACTGCGTTCTCACACCGGAATCTTCCTGTGCAAATTCCTCAAAAACTTCTTTTGTAAATTCCTCACTCATGCCAATACCAGTATCCGAAATGCGGTAACACATATTTATATATCCATCCCCGCCCTTTTCCTGACACCGAGCTTCAAATGTAATCGTCCCTCCATCCGGAGTGAATTTCACGGCATTGCTCATAATATTGACCAGCACATCACGCAGGCGTGCAGGATCCGCAAGTACATTTGGAATCTTTGCTTCTTCACGCTGAATCTTAAAGTTGATATCCCTGTTCGTAAGAAAACCTTTTGTAATATTCAATGAAGAATCTGTAATGTTTTTCACATCCGCCGGCACTGGATTGTATTTCACTTTTCCACTTTCGATGCGGGTCAGATCTAATACATCATTGATCAGCGACAGTAAATGCTCTGAGCTTTCGTCAATCTTTTCCAGACAATTTTTCACTTCGTCTGACGGATTGTTTTTCATTGCAATACCGGTAAATCCTATGATTGCATTCATCGGTGTCCTCATATCATGGGACATATGTGACAGAAATGCTGTCTTTGCCTTGTTTGCAGCCTGTGCATGCTCTGCCAGTTCCGCCATTTCCTCAGCTTTCTCCTGGGCCGCCTTCTGAGCTTTTTTTCTTGCACTGAGATGCACCATTGTCACAGACATAGCAGTCAGCAGCCATCCAAAAATAAGAAGAACCAAAACAGTAACAACAGGATGCAGACGGATCCAGTCAACAAATGTCAGCTCTGTTGCTTTGTATGTGGTATACTGTGCTGCAAGATCTTCAACAAGATTTTGGGGCATAGCATACATTGCTTTCGTCAGAATACCAGCCAGCGCATGGTTCTCAGTTGATGAAATTACCATGCGGTAGGTGAATGTAGGCTGTTCCAGCAGAGTATATGTCATGGTGCCCGTAGTGTCACTGTTCACAAACGCCTGTGCCATGTAATAGTAGACGAAGGCAGCATCTGCTTTACCCTTACGGACAGCTTCCATCATTTCCTGTCGGGTACTGCACATCAGTTTTTCTGCACCGGGTGCGATTGCATCTTCAATTGAATTTGATGCTGTCTGGTCAACAGTAGTAACAACATTAATTTTTCCATCAAAGTCACGTCGTGTCACCCTTGCCAGCTGCATCGTAATGAAAGGTGCAGTAATCCCCCATTTTTTCGTCTCAGCATAGTTATCTGTTTCCAGGCGTGCATCGATGCTCATATCTGTGGTTTCCTTATTTTTCTGATAGGCAATATACTCATCTCTGGTGGCAGGTGTAAGAAACTCATAGGAAATCCCGGCATAGTCTGCAATTTTCCGGAAGTAATCCGGGATAATACCCTTCATCTCACCATTTTCATTATAAGAATATGGATAACGGGTCGGATCACACAGAACATGAAGCGGGTTGTCCTTGGAATACTGTGAAATAATACTTTTTTCTTTCTCCGTATATTCCAGATTCTTAGTTTCTATGCTTTCATAATTTTTATTATAAAGTGTCGTTTTCCAGTTACCCTCAACTACATTCATCTGGTCAATTGCATAATTGATCTCATTCAGCAATTCTGTATTACCTTTTTTAACAATGACATAGAAATCGCTGCTGTCAAATTTATCCACGATACGCTCATTGTTTGTTTTTCTCAGAGAAGTGGCAGCAATAGCATCAACATTTCCGCTCAGAAGAGCTTCCTCCATCTCTGCTGTCGTATCAAAATAAAATGGATCATATGTAAATCCTTTATTGCCTGCAAAATCCGCAAACTCTTTATCTCGTGAGCTTCCGTTCAAAAGCGCCACACGCATACCGTTGTAAGTGCTGTAATTGCCGTCCACAATCGTGCTGTTGTCACTGCGGACGGTCAGCATCCCATAATTGGTTCCGATTGGACGTGAAAAATCAAACTTTTCTTCTCTTTCCGGTGTTTTGCGGGCAGATGTTACCATGTCAATCTCGCCATCTTCAAGCATCTGCTGCATATCATCCCAGCTCTTATCATATCCGACATATTCGTAATCTACATCCCAATAACGGGCCATCAGCCGAAGAAAATCATAGCCATACCCACTGCGGTTGCCTTCTTCATCCATCACATGATAACCATCCATGGCAAAGAAACCGACTTTGACAGTTTCATGCTGCGAACTGTCCTCGGCTGCATATGCAGTCTGGGGAGAAAATATCATACACACGCATACAAAAACCAGGAACACTGCCACATATTTCTTTGCTCTCGAAATCATATTAAATCTCCTGTCTGTCTGTCTGTCTGTCTGTCTGTCTGTCTGTCTGTCAAATATATTTCTCTATACATCTCCTTGTCAACCTCCTGGTTTAATAAAATTGCACTGCCGCATCAAATCCATTTGTCACTGTTCCATAACCTGCGGTTCGGTACCCCCCCCACCAGATTTTATGCTTCTGATCGTCTTTTCCAGCACCTTCATCTCAACCGGTTTTGAAATATGTGCATTCATACCGGCTGCCAGAGAATGCTGAATGTCCTCTGAAAATGCATTGGCAGTCATGGCAATGATAGGAATCGTCTTTGCCAGTTTATGGGAACTTCTGCGGATTGCTTTCGTTGCCTCATAACCATTCATAACAGGCATCTGCACATCCATCAAGATCATGTCATAATCCCCTGGAGCAGACTGTTCAAATGCTTTCAAAATCTCTTCGCCATTTTCACAGATAGTACATTCCGCACCTTCAATCTTTAACAGTTCTGTCAGGATCTCTGCGTTCAGCTCATTATCCTCTGCACACAGGAATCTCATTCCCTGAAGGATATTTCCATCCTGCTCATCTGTTTCTTCTTGTGCTGCCAGAGCGGCCGTTCTATCCTCTGCAATTTTCAGATCCATGAGAATCTCAAAACAGCTTCCCTGTCCCAGTTCACTGTCCACATCAATGGTACCTCCCATTGCCTCAACCAGGTTCTTAGTAATCGCCATTCCAAGTCCGGTTCCCTGTATTTTGTTTGTAAGAGAACTTTCCGCACGGGTAAACGCATCAAAAATTGTATCCTTGAAATCTGACGCCATTCCCATACCATTGTCATAGACTAAAAAGCGGTACTTTGCATAGACAGATGACTTTGTCTCACATTCTTCTACCAGAAGCTGAATTTTTCCACCCTCCTGCGTATATTTTATGGCATTAGACAGCAGATTACTGAAAATCTGCATCAAATGAACCTGATCACCATTCACCCACTCATGGTGAATATTTTCTTTTATGACTGTAAAAGTCTGCTGCTTTTCATATATTTGAGAATGAAATATAGTGTCAAGTTCCTGCATAAATTCCAAAATTGAAAAATCAGAGTACTTAAAAACCGTTTTTCCTGCCTCAATCTTGCTCATATCCAAAACATCATTGATAATTCCTAACAGATGCTGTGATGAAATATCTATTTTATCTGCATACTCTATAACTTTTGCTTTATTACCTGCATCATGTCTGATCAAAGATGTAATACCAATGATTGCATTCATAGGTGTGCGAATATCATGTGACATATTAGACAGGAAATCCGTTTTCGCCTTATTTGCATTTTCAGCTGTCTGTAAAGCCTCTGTTGCAACGTTCTTTGCCTTTTTCAGTTTTTGATTGACTACTTCCATTTCCTTCATTGTTTGTAAATGAAGTTCATTATTTCTTTTTTCATATTCTGCTTTTTGATCTGCAAGACTAAGTCTGGAAATACTGTAGAATAATCCGGCAAAAAGTAAAAGTATAGAACCTGCCATGAGTATTGTTGTAAACAGCACCGTTTTCTGGTAATCCATCAGCACATTGTCAACAACTCCCTTTGCCACAATGCATACCAAAATGGTGTTGTTGCTTTCTATCGGGCAATACCCCAGATAATAGGGGTTCTGTTTTCCCAAAAGTGCAACTCCGGATTCTCTGTTATCAAACTTCTTTTTGAACAAATCAGCTTCCTCTTCTGTAACAGCCTGTTCCCCTTTTAAATGTTTTAACAAAGAATAATTACGCAGGTATTTATCACCACTCTGGTTCGTATACGTAATATTTCCGTCATGATCCAACATGAACAAATATGCATTCCCATCATAACCTTTCAGTTTTAACATGGAATCCAGTTTCGAATGATCATACACAGTTCCAATTGCCGTATAAGTTTCCCCATCGATCGTATATTCCTGACATGGGATTGCAACCAGATAACCGTCTTTTTTCTTCTGATCATAATCAAGACGCACCAGTTTTCCAATATTGTATCCATTCTTTAAGTCCAGCAGAAGTTTACTTGGCATATCAATCCGCATTTTTGTTCCACCTGCTGATATTGCCTGACCATTCTCCTGAATGAATATAAGGGTACTTTCCGATTCTTTTTCCCATGCCTCAAAGAAACTTTTGTTCACATCCGTTTCAAGAGACAGCTCCCTCTCATGAAGTAAAAATTCCTCAACCAACTGCAGCTGGCTGTAGTACCCACTCACTTGAAGATCATAGGTCTGCTGTATCTGTTCAACAACAGCTCCCATACTGCTTTTTCCGTTTTCGCTGATATACTTCTTAGACTTACTTATCAGATACTTGATACAACCTAAGCTTAAAAGAATAATAAGTAGTATAAGCAACAGCCTTGTTATTTTTTTTCTTTTATTTACCGTTTGTTCTATCTCCACTTTTACTGTTCAACCTCTATATAGTCTTCCGGTGCTGACGGCTGCTGTCCTTTTGACATTGCTTCGATCCATGCACTTGATAATGTTGTCTCTTTAAGCTGCTCAATCTCACATTTCGAATTTATTTTTTTCAATACAGACATTGTGGTGTCTGTAAGAAGAATCGAGTATTCCTTTTCTTTGTCTATTTTCTTATCATTAACTGTCAAGTCCTTTAATGAAAATCCACTTTCCTCTTGATTGACGATCATTTTCATACCGGATGCAATTGGTAATTCGTATTTATTGGTTACATAAAAATTCTCATCAGCATCGGCGAGATAATTTTCCACGAGTTCACAAACCTGTTTACCATTGATTTTTGCAACATATAATGCTGTATCTGAACTCTTCGCTGTCATCATGCCAACCCGGCTGCTGGTGCATTCTCCTTTGTACATAGAGGAAGTGAAATAATAATATGGTGCCAGAGCCAGCTGTGCCTCATTTTCTTCTCTGATCGTAGTTAAAATGGAAGATGCTGCATCACGGCCATTTCTATCGTTCAGTGAAATGGAATATTCATTTTCAAAATTCACCGTTGCTTTTTCTTCTGGATCTTTACGATTTATTGCACTACAAAAAGTATCATAAGCCTGTGTTTCATCCATTTCTCCTGACAGTAATCCGTGAACAGCCTCAAGACTTGCATCAAATGATTTTTGAGCGGAATACCGGATATAAACAGCATTATTATTAATTTCCTCTTCCAGTCCAGGCACATCCTGCATCATGGTTGGAACATCTGTATTCAATGAAATAACACCGCTTCCATCCGCAATCAGCTTTTGCCCCTCTTCTGAAATCATACAATCCAGCACATCCAGTGCAGTATCCAGTTTCTCCCGGTCTTTTTCCAGGTTTTTGTTAAATGCAATGTTTAAGGACGGAGTCATGTACACATAGGATTCATCCGATGTCTGTGAAAAGTAAGGAATACGGATCAGATCCGCATCCATCTGTTTCTGCAGCTGCTGCATAACCGTCGGATGTCCATGAAACATTGCTGATTTTCCCTCGACAAACATCTGGGTTCCTGTATTGATGTCAATATTGATATCTTCTTTACCAAAGTGCGAGTCCTTAAGAAACTGACTGGTTTCTGAAAAATACGTTTCCATAATGTATCATCAAACTTTACTTCATCCGCTGCAGTCTCTGCACCGTTTCGCCATTCAATACCATCCAGGCTTGTAAACTCACCGATTGCCGCTGCCTGGATGATTTCATTATTAGACCAGTCTTCACCAATATCCATGGAATACGGTTTTATGCCATTATCATAAAACTGCTGACAAGCCTGTACATATTCCTCATAATTTTCTGGAATCTTTATGCCATACTGATCAAACAGTGTTTTGTTGGCAATGATCGTCTGCGGAATACCACAGATTGGCAGCCACTGGATTTCATCCTCATCATTCTTATAATATTGCACCGCATAAGAATAGTACTTGGAAACAACATCATAAGAAGCAAAATCCATAAGATAAGGCTGTAAGTCCTGTGCATCTGTTCCAGAGAATCGACGTACTGTTATGATATCCGGTAATTCATCATGTTCTTTAAAATAACTGTATAAATCGGTATCATTGTTACCAATAATAAATTCAATATCCTGATCTGGGAACTGTTCATGGATATAGGGTGCAATATTTTTCATCAAACGATTTTCCCATAGATAAACGGTAAGATGATCATCGTTTTTAGATACCTCTTTCTTTGACTGTCCACATCCAGACAAGACAGCAGTTGCTACAAGTACACCTGACACCACTGCTGTCAGACAACTTTTTACCTTTTTCATACTTTTATTTTCCTTATTCTTTCCTGATAAAATCATTATTGTTACGTCTATGAAATAACATCGTTAAAAAAGCACTGTCAGACAGACAGTGCACCTCATTTCATGCAACTGGCTGCCATTTTACAGGCCCTGTAGCTTTGCGTCCCAGACTTTCATCTGGTTTGCCGATTTCCTTATTATAGATATAGCTTTTAAACTTATGCCAAAAAAAACTAATTTTATTATACTTTAACGTTCTACTATGCACAAGAAAAAAATTACCGTTTTAACGTTCAAAAACAAAAAAAGAACAGCCGATACATATACTCGAACTGTTCTCCTACTTTCGAAGTCCATGAAGCATTGACATTACTGTTTCCTGCTCATTTGTATTCAGATTGTTCCATATCCTTAAAACTTCCTCCCGCTCTTCTGTCAGATCTTCCATATACTTCTGATACTCTTCATTACCTTTTCCTTGCTGATAACTGATCCAACTTTCATCTGTCAATTTCATTTCATTCTGCATTTTTAACAAATGTAGCAAGAATTCTCCCACCTCTTCAGGTGGTGAGATGAATTGCACATCTGGGCATATCTGCTCAAAAAATCCCTATAGTACAAAAGAAACACTTGTTCTCCATTCCCTGATGTAGTATACTAAAAAAGAACAATTAGTTCATAAATACATATCAGTCGATAAAAGAAAATGAATGATAAATATAATGGAATTAGACAATAATTCCCATTCAGTATTTCTACTATACTATCACCTGGTGATGGTTATAAAATACAGAAGGTGAGAAGAATGAACCGCGCCGTAAAAATAAGGATCTATCCAAATAAAGAGCAGAAAGTCCAGATAGAGAAAACAATCGGCTGCAGCCGCTTTATCTATAACCAGATGCTCGCGGACAAGATCAGCTATTACCAGAAAGAAAAAAAGATGCTCCGGAACACACCGGCCGGATATAAGAAGGAATATCCCTGGCTGAAGGAGGTAGACTCCCTTGCCCTGGCGAATGTGCAGCTGCATCTGGAAAGTGCGTTCCGGAAGTTCTTCCGGGAACCATCCTGCGGATTTCCACGTTATAAATCAAAGAAGCATACAAGAAATTCGTATACGACCAATGCAGTAAACGGGAATATCCTTTTGCAGGATAGCCATCTGAAGCTTCCGAAGATGGCTGCCATAAAGATAAAACTCCAACGGCAGATTCCGTCAGACTGGAAGCTGAGATCCGTAACTGTGAGCCGTGAGCCATCCGGGAAATATTTTGCAAGTCTTTTGTTCTGCTGTGAGAACCAAACCGTGGAAAAAAGACCGGCAGAGAGATTTCTTGGGATCGATTTTGCCATGCAGGGAATGTGTGTATTTTCTACAGGAGAAAGAGCTGGATATCCTATGTTTTACAGAAAAGCAGAGAAAAAACTTGCAAAGGAACAGAGAAAGCTCTCCCACTGTGAAAAAGGAAGCCGGAACTATCAGAAACAGAAGAAACGGGTAGCTTTATGTCATGAAAAGATAAAGAACCAGAGAAAAGATTTCCAGCATAAGCTCAGCAGGGAGCTTGCTGAAAGATATGATGCAGTATGCGTGGAAGATCTGAACCTGAAGGGAATGTCCGGAGGCCTGCATCTTGGGAAAGGCGTGCAGGATAACGGGTACGGGCAGTTTCTGTCCATGCTTGGATACAAGCTGGAAGAGCGCGGAAAACATCTTATAAAAGTAGACCGTTATTTTGCATCCAGCAAGATCTGCAGTGTATGCGGACATAAGAAAAAGGAACTAGCATTGTCGGATAGAATGTATGTCTGTGAATGTGGAAACAGGATGGACCGGGATGTGAATGCAGCAGTCAACATCCGGGAAGAAGGAAAAAGGATCTATAAAGAATGTGCCTGACGGCACAAGAAAAAATTCCGTAACCGGATAAACATAAAAAACAAAACCGCAGGACACGCGGGGATAGCCTGTTTTAGCTTTGCCCTAAAGGGCAATCGAGCAGGAAGCCCCCACTTCAAAATCGTAAGATTTAAGTGGTGGGAGCATGTCACTTTGATATGAAAAATGAGCAGTAATACTGCTGATGCTACCTGTCCAATTACAGTTGCGTAGGCTGCGCCTTTCACTCCCATTTCCGGGCAAGGTCCAATACCGTAGATCATGATCGGATCAAGGATGATATTTACAACCGCTCCAACCACCTGACCAATTGTGGAATAAAGAGAACGGCCTGTTGCCTGGAGTAACTTTTCAAATAGAGAAAAGAAAATAATACCAAAAGAAATTACGCAGCATATCCTCAGATAGCTGACCCCCATCTTAAGTACTTCTGTATCTACTGTCTGCGATGAAATATATGCTTTCACCCCAAAGATACCAAACAATAAGCAAACCGCATAAATGATCACTCCCAGAAACAGACTGCTTCCGTTAGCCCCCTCCGACTTCACAAAGAAGAGTTCGTTTCCTGCTCAGGTTTCTCGATTCTGAGCATGCGATATCCGATTCCTATGTGTGTCTGGATATATTGTACACCGTTTTTTTCGGGCTCCAGTTTTTTCCGCAGTGTTGCCATAAAGACCCTGAGAGAAGCAACATCGTTTTCCGAGCAGCGTCCCCATATCTGCTGAGTAATATATGTATGTGTCAATACTTTTCCAATATTACGTGATAAAAGGCATAGCAGCTTATACTCAATGGGCGTCAGATGCAGTTCTCTATCCTTCAGGAATGTGCAGCCAGCCGTGTAATCTATCTTTAATCCACCATTTTCAAAAACAGATGTTTCCGGCTGTTTTCCTGCCTGCGTTATGGCAAGCCGCCTTTGACTGACACGGATACGCGCAAGTAATTCTTCTACTGAAAATGGTTTTGTGATATAATCATCTGCACCCGCATCCAGTGCCTCTATTTTGTCCATATCTTCACTTCTGGCACTGATCACGATAATAGGCATATTCGACCAGGTACGGATTTTTTTTATTACCTCTACTCCTTCCATATCAGGAAGACCCAGATCCAGAAGAACGATATCCGGATTGTGTGATGAAGCCTCCAGAATGGCTGAAGCCCCATTTTCTGCAGCCAGATATTTATAGTCATGTGTTTTTAATGTGGTAACGATCAGGTTCCGTATGGGTCTGTCATCCTCAACTACCAGAATTAATGTCTTATTCATTTAATGTCACCTCGCTTAATGGTAAAGTAAAAGTAAAATTACATCCATGCGGAGCATGATCCGAAAGAACCAGGGTTCCATCGTGAGCTTCTATGATAGAGCGGCAAAGTGCCAGGCCAAGCCCCAGACTCCGTTGGCTGTCTGCAACGGTCGTTTTCCCTGTATAAAACATCTCAAAAATATGTGGCTTCATTTCATCCGGAATTCCGGGGCCGTTATCTTCCACGCTTATCTGCGCTTTCCCGGCTTTTTTGAACCCCCGAATGCTGATGACAGAGCCTGACGGCGTATATTTTATCGCATTATCGATCAAATTTACCAGAACCTGTATAATAAGATGCACGTCCATACGTGTAAGAACAAGTTCTTCACAGTCCGCCACGATCTTATACGCATCATGCTTCCGGCCGATATGTCGAAGTGACTCTGCTATTACCTCATCCAAAAGCTGATCCGTAAATTTAAACTTCAATCTTCCATCATTGAGCCTGGTAATGGAAAGCAGATTTTCCACAACTCCGATCAGCCACTCTGAATCCTCATGAATGTCCGTGTAGATCTGATACCTTGTAGCTTCATCCAGACGGTCACTGTTACTGAGAAGCATATCTGCATTTCCGGAAATAGAACAAAGCGGAGTACGCAGGTCATGGGAGATCGCCCGAAGAAGATCGCCACGCAGCTGCTCATTTTTTGCTAAAACCGCATTTTTTTCTTTTTCTATGGCATTTTGTACATTCTCCATTGCAAGTGCACATTCATTTATTACAGACAGCAGGATGCTGTATTCATAAGAGTCCAGTGTTTCTTTCTGCAGAGGGATCCCGATTACGCCATAAACATTATTCCCGCTTCGAATTGCCAGATATAAGCATTTTGCCTGTGAGAAATACTGTGTGGATGCGCCGGCACGCTGTCTGTTTTCATAAGTCCATCTGGCCGCCTGTTGTTCTTCCTGTGTCAGAAAATCCTCTGTGCTCTCTTTTTCCCCGGAAAAAAGCTTTCCTTCTGATAAAGTTCCATTTTCCACAACATATGCCGTGATGCTGCGGTTTAACAGGCGTATCAGCTGTGTACAGGTAACTCCGAGGATTTCTGTCTCACTTTTTGCCTTTTGCAGCAGACGATCCGTATCAAACAGAACCTGTGTGCGAAAGGCAATCTGTGAAGACAGCTTTGCATGCATTTTCAGCTTTGCCGCAAGGGTTCCTGTAAGTACGGACGAAATAAGCATTATGAAAAATGTCACCGGATATCCCACCGCATATGTCTCAAAAGACATCCTTGGCTCCATCAGAAAAAAGCAAAATAAGAATACACTTAAAAAGGAGCCGGCTACACTGCAAAGATAACCATCTGTCACGATCGAAGTGATCAATACGCCCAAAATGTATATCGTTACAATATTTGTATCTGTAAGATCCAGTTTCTGAAACAGCAGGCCGATCAAAGTGCATACTGCAAATATAAAAACCGTCAGCAAGTAATCTTTTGCAGACGGTTTTTCCACATACCATGCAAATGGCCGTTTCGGATAGGTTCTATTTTTTACTGTATCCTCCATTTTCAAGCTCATTCTGTCATTCTCCTTCTACTGCTGTTTTCTGGAATTATATCACGCAGCTGTTCTGTGGTCAAAATTTTTTCTTCATGGTAATGAGCTATATGCGGAAGCACTTCTGAAGAGCTCTGTATTCTCCTAATACCAGTAATTTATCATTTTCTGTAAAATATGTTTCCGGTGAAATTGCAATACTGAATTCCTCTTCATTTTTTACTGCCAGAATATTAATATTGTAGCGTTTTCTGATGTCAAGTCCACCCACTGTTTTTCCAACCCATTCTTCCGGCACTTCCACTTCAAAAATTGCATGGGAAGCATCCACCTCCATATAATCCAGTATATGATCATCTGTATAACGGAAGGAGGCCCATTTTGCCACCTGCTTTTCCGGATAAACTACCTTATCGGCACCATTGCGTAAAAGAAATTTTTCCTGAACATCACGTTCAGCTCTGGATATCACCAATTTTGCGCCCAGTTCTTTCAGAAGGGATGTTGTTTCAAGAGAATTTTGAAAGCTGTCTCCAATGGTCACAAAACAAATGTCGTAGTTTCCAATTCCAAGGGACTGTAAAAATTCAGCATTGGTACTGTCACCAATCTGAGCATTCGTCACAAACGACAGTACTTTGTCCACTCTTTCTTCCTTCCAGTCAACTGCCATAACTTCATGTCCCAGCTGATTGAGCTGCATGGCAATATGTATTCCAAACCTTCCAAGTCCAATAATCAATACATTTTTCATAATATTATTTTTCTCCTTCTTATCCAACTGTGATTTTTTCCAGAGGAAGCTTTGCATTTCCCTTATTTCTTCCGGAAAATACCGCATAGATCAGGGTCAGACCACCTACACGTCCCAAGTACATCAGTATGATCAACACGACTTGTGAAAAAATATGAAGTTCCGGTGTGATTCCCAGAGTCAGACCTACCGTACCAACAGCTGAAGCAGCTTCGTACAGACAATCTAAAAGTGGAAGGCCTTCGTACACACTGATCGCTATTCCGCCGCCAAAGAACAAGGCAAAATATAACATGGCGATTGTCGCTGCATTTTTTATCACATGATATTCAAGTCTTCGACCAAAAGCCCCTGCATTTTCCTGACTTCGAAATGTCGCAATTGCATTTAAAATAAGTACTGAAAAAGTTGTTGTTTTCATTCCACCTGCTGTAGATCCCGGTGAACCACCAATTAGCATTAACAATATCATAACTGCTTTTGATGCCTCACTCATCTCTGAAATGTTTATAGTATTAAATCCGGCAGTTCTTGTCGTTACCGATTGAAACGCTGCTGCCAACAGGCGTTTTCCCATGGGTAATTTTGTCAGATCACAGATATAGAAAAAAACTGCCGGAAATAAGATCAGACATGCGGTAGTCATGAGAATGATCTTGCTTTGCATGCGGTAGCGTTTAAAGTTCAGTTTATTTGTATAAATATCATCCCACGTGAGGAAACCTATTCCCCCTGTAATGATCAACAGCATAATTACCAGATTTATAAGTATATTTCCGGAATACCCTGTCAGCGATGGAAAGATACTGGAAGCTGTCCCCAGAATATCAAAGCCGGCATTACAAAAAGCAGAGATTGAATGAAAAATTGACATCCAGATTCCCTTTTTCCCAAAATCCACCAGAAAAACCGGCAGAAGCAGCAACGCCCCCGCTGCTTCGATCAAAAATGTTCCCTTTAAGATAAACCTTGTCAGTCTGACGATCCCTCCAACTTTAGGTGCTGAAATAGCATTCTGCATGGTGCTTCTTTGCATGAGGGATATTTTTTTTCCGGAAAGAAGGGAAACAGACGCGGCAACAGTCACCACCCCCAGTCCGCCTATTTGTATGAGAGCAAGAATAATCATCTGTCCTGCCAGGGACCAGTAGCTTCCTGTATCCTTTACCACAAGACCTGTGACACATACCGCCGAAGTGGCTGTAAAGAGCGCCTCATGAAATGGAGTAGACACTTTCTCCAAAGAAGAAAACGGAAGCATCAACAGAACGGTTCCCACAAAAATCACTCCTGCAAAACCCAGAATGATCAGCTGAAAAGATGTCATATGTTTTTTCTTATATGATTTTTCCGGCATAAATGATCAGAACTCCTTATCAATACTTTTAACAGTGCTATCCTCGTAACGCATTTTATTATATATAACTGCTTTCAAAGATAGTATAAAAGTCTCTGCTTCCGTATTAAGATTTTATAAAGATATGATATTGAATTGAGAATTATTTTAACCGAATCAAGAAAATTCCCTGCTTTGATGATCCTAAGCATTACCTTAATACTACAGTTTTTAATTGTAAACTCATTTTATATTTGCAGTTGACATTCAATATTTCTATGTGATAAAGTGATACCCGTACAAAAAAACTCAAAAGGAAGGTATTGACATGAACACTACATCATGCGAAAAAGAAGCTCCATCGCTTTCCAGAGATGAAGCCATTGCAATTTTAGATACTCCGGACGAAGAACTCGAGGCACTGATCGACCGTGCCAGCAGTTTACGTTACAAATATAAGGGAAACCGGGTAAGCATCCACATCCTTACCAATGCCCGCAGCGGAAACTGTTCCCAAGATTGTGCATACTGTGCCCAGTCATGTCGTTCCACTGCCGATATTGATAAATACAAATGGGTAGATGAAGACAAATTATATCAGGACAATGATTTCGTAAATGAGTATCATTTATCCAGACACTGTATCGGCCTGAGTGGTATGAAGTTTACAGATAAAGAGATCGAGGAGCTGGCCCGCAGGATCCGCAAAATGAAAGAACACGGAACTCATCTCTGCTGCTCCATAGGCTTTCTCACAGAGCACCAGGCAAAAATGCTCAAAGAGGCCGGTCTTGACCGGATCAACCATAACCTGAACAGCAGCCGTTCCTTTTATCAGAATATCTGCAGTACACATACCTTTGACCAGCGTGTACGGAATATCCATATGCTTCAGGGACTTGGTTTCGAGATCTGCAGCGGCGGTATCATTGGCATGGGTGAAAGTAAGGAAGACGTTGTTGACATGCTTCTGGAATTACGTGAGATCCAGCCGGAAGCACTGCCGATCAACTTTCTTCTTCCGATCAAGGGAACTCCTCTCGGAAATGCAGATATTTCCCAGCTGACAACAGAATACTGTATGAAGGTCCTCTGCCTGGCAAGACTTCTTGTACCTAAAGCAGATATCCGATGTGCTGCCGGAAGAGAAATTTATTTTAAAGGCGAAGAAAAAAAACTGCTCAGTGTTGTAGACTCTATTTTTGCTTCCGGTTATCTTACAGAAGGTGGCCAGGGAATCGAAGACACTCTTAAAACCATTACGGATGCAGGATTTACCTATGAGATTGAATCTGCGTAAGCATCCTTATAGACATATGACCTGTCATACACACTTACAGCATTTCATTGCTTACCCGAACCAGTAAATATATTACCTTTTTCAAAGGAGGCTCTTTCAATATGAATCAGACAAATACTGTCTCTGCATCACGTACAAAAACCTACGAGATCACCATGACCGCTCTTATGGCAGCTGTCACCTGTATTCTTGCGCCGCTGTCCATTCCGATCGGTCCGGTTCCGATCTCATTTACCAATCTTGCCATCTATCTGTCCCTTTATCTTCTCGGATGGAAAAAAGGAACCATTAGCTATCTGATCTATCTTCTGCTTGGACTTGTAGGTCTTCCGGTATTTTCCGGATTTACCGGCGGCCCTGCAAAGCTGGCCGGTCCTACAGGCGGATACATCATCGGCTTTATCGTTATGGCTGTTATTGCCGGACTGGTAATTGACAACTGCCATAAGCCTCTGATCCAGCTCGTTGGTATGATTGCAGGAACAATTGTATGCTATCTTTTCGGAACTGTATGGTTCTGCATCGTTGCAGATTCCACTTTCAAAGCAGCTCTTGGAATCTGTGTAATTCCATTTATCCCGGCAGATCTCATAAAAATGATCATCGCCATGATCATCGGACCAATGATAAAGAAAAGAATTCGATAGGCTGAAACTCTGTACTAAAAGAGGCAGCGGGAAATTTCCAACATTTCCTGCTGCCTCTTTATCGTATTTCATTTTTCTTATCTGAGTTTTTTCTTCAGTTCCTGGATCAGTTCAAAATAATCTCTGTGCTTCATCTCCGGGAAAGCCTTAATGATTCTTCCCTGACCGAATACGGTATGGTTTGTGATAGAGTTTGACAGCTCATCAAACTGTGCCTGAAGCTCCGCTTTCTTCATCCGAAGCATTTCAGAAGATTTTTCTCTCTGAGCCACAGTCGCATCTCTGAGCTCTGCCTTAGCAAGAGCAACCTGAACTTTTCCCTCTCCCACCTTCTGTGCTGTATCAATGGTAGTTGTTGCCAGAGTATCACTGAGCTTATCGCTCACGATCCGCAGATCTGCACGTACCTTATCCAATCGAGTAAGCTTCTTATTCAGTCCGCGGATCACCGCTACTGTTACAATAAGATCTGCCAGATACACCGCATACAAAATTGCCATAACAACCCATTCCAGTGTGGAAGGTGTATGAGAAGCCTGACGCTCCACATACTTCTGAAAAACCTTTACAACCATCACAATGGCAAGTCCCCATATCAGGGAAAACTCAAGACAGATATAGCCGTGAAAATTCAGCGGCTTATTGGAATAATCCCACCATCTTGCATGAAAGCATACATCCAGAAGCCATCCGGCAACCAGCTCTACCGCAGTTGCAAGAACGATTCCAAACAGAAAGATCATTCCTTCACTCATCTGATGTCCGCCGCTCTGAAGCGTATTAAGCAGTGCAAACACGGAAAGTACACCAAATCCGTACACCGGGCATACCGGACCGTTGAGAAATCCCCGGTTTATAACCTTTCCTAATGTTACTGCATGGAAGATAACTTCAACGACCCATCCTCCAAAAGAATAAAACAAAAAATACAGACATATCTGAAAATACGTCATCCCGCAAATCATCCAGTCCTCCTCCTTTACAGCTGTCAAGATTCCGGCAGCTATTTCAGGGGTCAGTACCATCACCTCTGCCGGAGTGATTTTGATTATATCATATCACCCCTCTCATTTACATCCCTTTATCCGGTCATTCTTCCGAAACAATTTCTTTTTTCACACGGGTAAAGTACAGAAAGAATCCGATGTTCAGAATGATTCCCACTGTGGTAGATACCGGTGCTGCAAGACCGATCTTTGTCAGGCTGGCATCCGGCTGGATACTCATAAAGTACGCCATTGGAAGTCGTACCAGAAGCGTCTGGATCAGGCCCTGGACCATAACCCATATGGTCTGGTTGTTTCCGTTGAAATAGCCTATCATACTGAACAGAACAGCTGTAACCAATGTCTCCGGAGCAAACCCCTTCAGATAATCAAAGCCCTTTTGGATGACGCCGGCATCTGTTGAAAAGAATCCTGCCAGCACATCACCCTTCAGCAGGATCAGAATAAATACCAAGCATCCCACAGACAGGCCAACTCCAATTCCCGTAAGCATGGATTTTCTCGCACGTTTCGGCTTTCCTGCTCCTACGTTCTGTGAAACAAAGGAGGCCATGGACTGCATCAGGGAGCTTGGAACCAGCATGGCAAAGTTTACGATCTTACATGCAACTCCGTAACCGGAGGATGCTTCCAGACCCAGGCGATTGACAAATGCGCACAAGGCCAGGAATGAAATCTGGGTCAGGAATTCCTGAAGTGCCAGCGGCAGTCCGATCTTAAGAAAACGTCTGCACTGAGGATTCAGCCGGAAATCTTTTTTTGTAATGGTAAACGGAAGCTTCTTCTTTATCAGCAGAACTACTGCAAATACAACACTTAAGGCCTGAGCAGAAACCGTAGCAATAGCTGCTCCTGCTGCATCCATATGTAAGCCGGCTACCAGTACCAGGTCTCCGATCACATTTACAATACATGCCACCAGCACAAACAGCAGCGGAGATTTGCTGTCACCCAGACCACGGAAGATGGCAGACAGCAGGTTATACGCGACAATAAAGAAAATTCCGCTTCCACAGATCCGTACATAAGATGCAGTCAGCGCTACCGCTTCTTCCGGTGCCTGCATCAGTACAGAAATCGGATGTGCAAAACCTACCATAACAATAAACAACACGATCGATATCATGGTAAAGACGATCGCAGCCCCACCGATAACGGATCCGATCTGCTCCGGTCTTTTTTCTCCAAGATAACGTGCGATCAGAACTGTGATACCCATAGCAAACTGAATCACTACAAAGGTAACCAGATTCAGTACCTGACTTCCGGTGGAAACCGCTGACAATCCGGATGTGGAACCAAATCTTCCCACCACAAGAAGGTCGACCGCACCATAGGCTGCCTGCAGGATCAGTGCGCCGAGTACCGGCATCATAAATGCAACCAGCTTCTTCAGGATATTTCCTTGGGTAAAATCTGCCTTATCACTTGTCATAATCTTCTCTCCTGTCACACATAATCTGATAGAATTTTCCGATGGTCCGGATCATGCTGTCTGCTTCTTCTTCGGAAATCTCTGAAAGATAGGGTGCCAGACTGCTGAAATAATCCTGATCATACTTTCTGGAAAGATTCTCTCCTTTTTCTGTTATAGAGATGTAAGTAACGCGCCCGTCATCCGGAGACATGAGCTTCTGAAGATATCCCTTTGCCTCCATTTCTTTCACTGTTCTGGTGACACCCGGACGCGGAAGGTTCATGGCATCACTGATATCAGAGAGCCGGATATCCTTTTTTTCCCGCTGCAGAGAATGGATCACATCCAGATACTGTATGTAGGATGGCATCACCCCCTGGGGCAGTGGCGGAAGCATATCCCGGATCCGCTTTGCCTGATAAAATGCATCAAACATCCGCTTGATCTTTTCATTTGTCATAAAAAAACTCCTTATATAATTATCTTTGTTAATTACTATTGATAATTATACGAGGAATTTATGGTTTGTCAAGCATGTTTTATTTTTCTGTTACAAAGTAGCTTTCTATTACAGAGTAGCTTTCTATTACAGAGTAACTTTCTATTAATCTATGCTTCTAATGCCTCTTTCAGAGAAGCTTCAAAGATCTCAAGTCCTTTCTCCATCTGTTCATCGGTCATGGTAAGCGGTGCAAGGTTCAGATATCTGGCCTGTGCCATCACACGCTCTCGGCTTAAATGTTCTGCATCCAGAATAGAGGAAGACAGCTGCTCTGCGGCGTTTCTGTCCTTTTCCTCCAGCACGAGTTTCCGGCTGTCGTTGGTGACACTGGGATTTGTCAGAACTACGAATTCTCCTCCATGGATATAGTTATTCAATCCTGTATTCACTTTTGATGCACTGCAGGCAGTCTGCAAAATAGCCCCATCGTACAGACTACTCCAGACCGTTTTCCCCTGCTTTCAGCTTCAGAACTTCTGTAAGCTCCGGGATCTGCATCATATTTCTACAATTCATAAAACACTACTCCTCCCACTGATACTGCTTCATATCTACACATCCATTTGCCTTAAACTCCACACCCTCGTCTTCCAGAAGCATCTTCTGCTCTCTCCAGCCTGGTGCAGTACGCCCTGCATGGTTCACAACTCTGTGGCAGGGATACTTCCCGTAAAATTCTGCCATACCTAAGACTTTTCCTACAAGACGTGAATTTTTATCCCGCCCGATCAGCCGTGCGATCTGTCCGTAGGAGGCCACTTTTCCCTCAGGTATCTCTTCCACCACGGACAGTATCTCGTAGATTAAATCTTCATCCAGTATTTTTCCCATAATTATTCCTCCGAAATCCTGCTGGCAATTTTCATAGCATGCTTTCATAAATAAAATATCTGTCTTTTCTTGGATGTCTGCACCAGACCGTCCTCTCAGCCGGAGTTTTACAGTGCAGTTCCTTTCTTTGGAACAAATAAACGGCTCATATCTGTACGCTCCAGCTTAAGAAGTAAAATTTTTTTGTCAATTCCTCCGGCGTATCCTGTCAGACTTCCATTTGTTCCTACGACCCGATGGCAGGGAATGATAATGGAAATTTCATTATGACCAACCGCACCGCCTACTGCCTGGGCCGACATATGAGAAGTATTTTTCATCACTGCCATTCTGCGCGCAATTTCTCCATATGTGATCGTCTGTCCGTAAGGGATCTGTAATAAAATCTTCCACACTTCCTGTCTGAATACTGAACCAGTGGGATGAAGTGGCGGAGTAAATTTCGGTTCTTCACCGGAGAAATATACATCCAGCCATTTTTTTGCTTCTGTGAGAATTTTCGTTTCCTGTGGAACATAATCTTCCGGAAGTGTATTTGCAAAATATTTCTGTCCTTCAAACCATAGGCCGGTAAGTCCGATTTCATCTGCGGCAAGCAAAATATCTCCGATTAGTGATTTATATTTGCATGTGTATACCATATTTTCCCCCACTTTCATTTATCTCTACAATTTTTTCTAATTAAATTTCTGTATCATCTTAAAAAAACACTTTTCGCTTATACATATAGAATTTTCTTACCTGACCTGCCTTTTCCAATATCAGCTCCTGCAGTTTTTCATCCAATTCCCGTTTTTTATCTTCGGATAACTGTACCCAGTCATCGGTAAGTCTGGCCATTTCCCGGATTACATCTTCATAGCCGTTAAGCCCCACTATTGACATTCCACGGAAGCATAGAATGATTTCAGATCAATAGCTATATAGATATGTTCTTCTTTTTTATCCATGGACACACCTCCGGAAATTTTTTCTTTTCTTATTATATCAGAAAATGTGTTCGATTATAGATTTTTTTCTCTTTTTATGCAAAAAAACTCCTCCGGTTTTACTGCCGGAGGAGTTTTTTCTATTTTTATGCATTTTTCTTTCGATTTCGCTGTATCACACTGCTTTTAAAAGCTTTATACATTGCTGGTGACAACTCTGGTGCATCTTCATCTGGTACAATTGGTGATTTTTTTGCATTCATAACTTCCTGTATTTGCTCTTTTGTCGGCTTCTGCCCTTTATTAATAGTAAATGTTTTGATCATAATAGAGCCTCCTCTCCGATTCCGTTGCCAACCTAGCTGAAATCAACCGAATGTTTTCTTTTCTTTCGGTAAACACCACAAATAAAACTTCACCAACACATCCTATAGCAATATATCTGTCTTCTTCTGTACTGTGCTCAAAATCATACATTTCTATGTAATTCTTATCTTAAAATACATATGCTGCAGTTTCGAATGATATCTTATGTTTTTTCTGATTGATCAGATTCTTTTCCTGATCCCACTCAAATTTCAATTAATCACTCTCCTGCTTTTTTCTAAGTATATCATATATAGAATTTTCAGACTAGTAAAATAATTATAAACAATATTATAATAATATAAGAAAAAGCGGCAGAACCTCTATTTCTACAGGTTCTACCGCTGTCTATCTGAATTCCCCTCAAAAATACTTTATAATTATACTTTCACGTTCTGCTTAGAACAGTCCTGTGATCTTACCGCTCTCGTCTACGTCGATCTTAGTTGCTGCCGGTACTTTCGGGAGACCTGGCATGGTCATGATCTCACCTGTCAGTGCAACAATAAATCCTGCACCTGCGGAAATCTTAAGATTTCTTACTGTTACCTCAAAATCTGTCGGAGCACCAAGCTTTGTCTGGTCGTCTGTTAAGCTGTACTGGGTCTTAGCTACACAGATCGGACAGTTGCCAAATCCAAGTGCCTCCAGCTGTTTCGCCTGCTTCTGAGCATTTGCTGTAAGAACCACTTTCTTTCCACCGTAAACCTTCTGTACGATCTGGTTTAGTTTGTCCTCGATGGAGCCTTCCAGTTCATAAGCATATGTGAAATCATTCGGCTCTTCAACAAGACGGATTACTTCCTCAGCAAGCTTGATTCCGCCTTCGCCACCTTTTGCCCATACCTCAGAAAGTGCTACATTTACGCCAAGCTCCTTGCATTTTGCTTCCACAAAATCAAGCTCTGCCTTGGTATCGGTCGGGAATGCGTTAATAGCTACCACACATGGAAGTTTGTATACATTCTTGATATTGCTTACATGCTTCAGAAGGTTCGGGATACCTTTTTCAAGAGCCTCAAGGTTTTCATTGTTCAGGTCAGCTTTTGCAACGCCACCGTTGTATTTCAGGGCACGTACGGTTGCCACAATAACAACTGCACTTGGTGTAAGACCTGCCATACGGCACTTGATATCCAGGAATTTCTCAGCTCCAAGGTCAGCACCGAAGCCAGCCTCTGTGATCGCATAATCAGCAAGCTTCATAGCCATCTTTGTAGCGGTTACGGAGTTACATCCGTGAGCGATATTTGCGAATGGTCCGCCATGAACGATTGCCGGAACATGCTCCAGTGTCTGAACAAGGTTTGGTTTCAGGGCATCCTTCAGAAGTGCTGTCATAGCACCCTCTGCGTGGAGATCTCCTGCTGTTACCGGTTTCTGCTCAGCAACCTTGCCGTAAGTATATCCGATGATGATTCTGGAAAGTCTCTCCTTCAGATCTTTGATATCACTTGCCAGACAGAGAACTGCCATGATCTCAGATGCTACGGTAATGTCATATCCGTCCTCACGTGGCATACCGTTTGTTCTTCCGCCAAGTCCGTCTACTACATTACGAAGCTGACGGTCGTTCATATCCACGCAGCGTCTCCAGGTGATCTTTCTCGGGTCGATATTCAGCTCATTACCCTGGAAGATATGGTTGTCGATCATTGCTGCAAGAAGGTTGTTTGCCGCACCGATTGCATGGAAATCACCGGTAAAATGAAGGTTGATATCCTCCATCGGAACTACCTGTGCATAGCCGCCGCCTGCAGCACCACCCTTGACACCGAATACCGGTCCCAGAGATGGCTCACGAAGAGCTACCATAACATTTTTTCCAAGTCTCTGCATTCCATCTGCAAGACCTACGGTTGTCGTAGTTTTTCCCTCACCTGCCGGTGTCGGGTTGATGGCTGTCACAAGGATCAGCTTTCCGTCTTTTTTGTCTGTTTCTTTCAGAAGATTATAGTCGATCTTTGCTTTATATTTACCATACTGCTCCAGATACTTGTCATCAATACCTGCTTTCTCCGCAATCTTGGTAATTGGCTCCATTGTGCACTCCTGTGCGATTTCGATGTCACTTTTGAATCCCATAATGTTCTCCTTTCTCCGCAGCAACCGTCCGGATCTTTTTATCCCATAAAAAAGAGCAGTATTCGAATTTCTTCAAATACTGCCCAGACGGTCGACTCATCAAATCTCCGGCTCCCTTGTGGTTAGTCCCACAATTCCGTCAGTCACCGAAGACCTTATTAATTTGATGACTGAATACTAACACATTTATCAGTACTTGTCAAGAAATTATCAAATTATTTTTTTCACTTTTAAAGTGAGCTGAATCTAATTTTCTGAATCATTTTCGTTTTATGTACCAGTACAGCAAAAATTAATATTCGCTGTACTAGTTTTCTCTCCACCTTCTGCACCATAAACATACATCTATACAGAGAAGTTTTCTTACCACACTTATGAAATCAAATCTGCAAATCCTGTAGATACCAGGAATAATATCAGCATTACAACCGGCACTACATAACGGATCATAAAGCGATATAACCCTGCCCGTTTGAAGTGTTCCCCATTTCGTTCCACTTCTCCTATGATCCAGTCAGGGCCGATCACCCATCCGATCAGAATACTTGTCAAAAGTGAGATAAACGGCATCAGAAAACTGTTGCTGATATAATCCATCACATCCAGAAGCTGTCCAACGGAACCATTTGGCAGCTTAAGTTCAAAATATAGTTTGTTATAACCAAGGCAGATCAGTACCGCTGTAACAAGAGAATAGATTCCGACAGCACCACACATTTTCTTACGTGGTTTATGATAAAGTTCCATGCAGTTTGCAACCAGTGTCTCCATGACAGATACGCAGGAAGTCAGTGCCGCAAATCCCATCATCAGGAAAAATGCAATTGCCACCGGACGGCCAAATACTCCCATGGCATCAAAAACCTTTGGCAGTGAGATAAATATCAGGCTTGGGCCGGAAGCCATTCCATCCTTTCCGAGAAATACAAAAACAGCCGGTATGATCATCATTCCTGCAAGAAACGCAACGCCGGTATCAAAGATCTCAATCTGATTTGTTGCTTTATTTAAATTAACTTCATTTTTCACATAAGAACCATAAGTGATCATGATTCCCATAGATACACTTAAGGAAAAGAATAACTGGCTCATCGCATCCAGAAGGATCTCCAGGAAGCGTTTTACCGTCAGTCCATGAAAATCCGGTTTGAGGTAAACAGCCAGCCCCTGCATACCAGTGCGGACAGTTCCATCCGTATCAGTATGAGACAGTGTCAGTGAAAAAATGGCAATGATCACGATCAGAAGAATCAGCCCCGGCATAATGATCCTGGAAAATTTTTCGATTCCCTTTTCCACACCACGAAATACGATCCAGGCAGTCAGGGCCAGAAAAATCAGCATAAATACAACGGGTGCAATATCTGATGTAATAAATGATGTAAAGTATCCATCTGAAGCCGCATCTTTCCCATCAGAAATAATATAAGTAAAAAAATATTTTGCAATCCATCCACCGATAACAGAATAATAGGTCATGATCAATGCCGGAACCAGAAACGTTAAATGTCCTAAAAATTTCCACTTTGGATTAAGTGCTTCAAAAGCTCTCAATGCATTTTTCTTTGTCTTTCTCCCAAGTGCTACATCCGTTGTCAACAGTACAAATCCAAAAGTCAGTACCAGTACCAGATAAACCAGCAGGAAAAGGCCTCCTCCATCTTTGGCACAGAGATATGGGAATCTCCAGATATTTCCAACTCCTACTGCACTTCCAGCTGCCGCCAGGACAAAACCTATTGAGCCGGAAAAGCTACTTCCTTTTTCTTTCATTTCAATTTCCCCTCTTCAAGTATATATTTGATATAGTCTGAAACCTTCAGCCTAACAGCTATATCTTACCCTAAATAAAGATAAGTGCAAATGGCAGAAGTTTCTTTTTACGAAATTTTATTTCAAAAAAGTTTCTTGCCACTTTACAAAGAACCTGTTTTTCCGATATAATCGTATACAATGAAAATTAATAAGAAAAATAGATAGTATGAGGAAACAAAATGAGTGATTTTACCTGTTATGTAGGTGAACAAATAAGAAAATACCGAAAAGCCGGAAAGATGACTCTGCAGGATCTGGCAGATGCCATCCATAAAAGCCGAGCTACCATATGCAAATATGAAAACGGAGATATCTCCGTTGATATCGAAACTTTATATGAGATCAGCCAGATTCTCCAG
Source organism: Blautia sp. NSJ-140 (assembly GCF_022868965.1). Classification (NCBI taxonomy): domain Bacteria; kingdom Bacillati; phylum Bacillota; class Clostridia; order Lachnospirales; family Lachnospiraceae; genus Blautia; species Blautia sp. NSJ-140. The sequence goes on from NZ_JALIFS010000007.1 coordinate 50,391, forward strand.
GTATCTATGTCCCAGCTTACCACTGGTCTTCCTGAAACAGCCAGTGAACCGTCCAATGCACCGGGAAAAGGACAAAAAAGCCCATTTTTTCAGGCCCAGAGGCTATATTTTTACTTTTACGATGGACGATATCAGCGTACAAAGGATGGCATCATCGATATTTATGAAAAAAAGGGCGAATCCGGAAAATATGAAGCAACCTTAACGATCTGTTCTGTTTCTGCCAACGGAAGAAGCAGTGAGATTTTTTACACCGGAAAAGTTCTTTACAGTGATATGCTGATCCGTTTTTCCTTTGTAAATCAGTATAACCCACTGGAAGAAGATCTCCTGTACATTTTTAATCCTCTGGAGCTTCGAGATTTTACAACAGGACTTTTGTGTGGGATTTCCAGTGCGGATCTGATGCCCTGCGCATTCAAATGTGTGATCACTTTAAAACCGCAGGAGCTTACCGAAGCTTTCCGCCACCAGCTTCTTTTTACAAAAAAAGATCTGAAGCGCTGGGAACAGCTGAATATGTTACTGATAGATAATATGGAAAAGTAGTTTACTGTCTCAAAAAACGGTACATCTTATATTTTATAAGCTGTACCGTTTTCGTATTTTTCTGTATCAGGATTTTCCTGCAAACCCACACCGGATTGCCTGTGTCGGACATATCTTTTTACATCTTCCACATCGGATGCACTCTGTACTGTTGGGATCCTCAGTCGGATCGACCTCCATCTGGCAGATATTTCTGCATTTTCCACAGTGAACACATTTTTCTTTATCTACTCTGTAACGAAAAACGGAAACTTTATTAAATACCGAATAAAAAGCTCCCAGCGGACAGATATACTTACAGAATGGCCGGTATATCATAATTGATAAGATAATGGTGATCACCAGGATCGTATTTTTCCACATGTACAGCCAGCCTACTGCACTTCGCATGGATTTGTTCAGCAGCACCAGCGGGATACCTCCCTCCAGCGTTCCTGCCGGACAGATCAGCTTGCAGAAATATGGTGCTCCCTGCCCCATGATATCTACTACAAACATGGGAAGTATGATCACAAATACAAGAAAGATCACATATTTCAGTTTTCGCAGAAGCTTATCTCCACGAAATGTCCGGATCTTCTTTGGAAAAGGAATCTTGTTCAACAGATCCTGGATCAGTCCAAAGGGGCAGAGAAATCCGCACACCAGTCTTCCAAGCAACGCTCCTACAAAGATCAGAAATCCAGCTACATAATATGCCATTTTGAAGTTCCAGCTTCCGATCACAGCCTGAAGAGAACCAATGGGGCAGGCCCCTCTTGCCCCGGGGCAGGAATAGCAGTTCAGCCCCGGAACACATACATTTTTCAGTTTTCCGGTGTAGATCTTGCCAGTTATAAACCCTGATATGTGACTATTTGTAAGGGCCGCCCACAATGCCTGAATCCCATGCCGCGGCCATTCATTTATTTTCATCTTCTTATTATCCAATGCCTATACACTCCATACAGATGTTGATCGCTTTTGTAAAAACTACAGATACCTCGCCCCTGCAGATTCCCAGTATCATCAGTAAAATCCCCAAAAACGCCAGAGCTGGTCCGATCCACCTGGATTCTGTTATTTTCCGAATCATTTTTCCACTCTCCATAATGATCATGTTTTACTTTGAAACGTTTTTAAGCTCTTTTTCCACGATTTCCTTCCATTCGTCCAGTGTATGGCTTCCTGTATAGGTGTCGCCTACAATGTTTCCATCTTTGTCAACAAAAAATGTTTCAGGAAATGCGGAAATCCCCTGCAGACGACCGTTCATCATAGTTGCATCCGGTGTCAGGAACGGATATTCTGCTTTTGTTTTTTCCTGAAGAATGCCTGCTTTCTTTACAGCTTCCTCATCCTGATTTCCCTTTTCATCTGTAGTATCAAGCACTACGCCTGCTACTCCAACGCCTTTATCTTTCATTTCTTTATAGAGCTCCTGAAGTTCCGGAATCTCTTTTACACATGGTGAGCACCAGGTTGTAAAAACATTTACCAGCGTCAGGTCATAGTCACTGAACACTTTTTCTGTATATGTTTTTCCATCTATTCCTGTTGTTTCAAATTTTCCTACAGATTTTACATCCTCCGGGTTGCTGCTGGTATCCTGTGGCTGATCAAACACGGAAATATTCTGATACGGTGTCATTTCCGTAATATCGGTTTTGATCTTTTCCAGCTCCTTTGTCAGCTTTTCATCTGCATCTTTGTTGGTGCTCAGATAATATTTGTATTTCCCGTCACTGCTGCTTCCAAGCTCTTTATGCTCTGTACAGCCGGTGATCTCATCCAGCTTTTTCTGTGAAGCTTCGTCATAAACGCCAATTGTACCGATTCTGTCCAGACCTGCCACCCAGTCGTCATATCCTGTTCCCATCTTCTGTATTTCGGCATTTTTCTGTTCCTCTGTCATTTTGCTCCAGCTTACGTAGGCATATGTCACTGCATTGGTCTGATTCTCAAAATCTTCCGTGGTAAGCATTGCAATGCTCTGGTCCTTGATCTGCTTTAACAGCTCCTTCGAAAGTGAAAGCTTCAGTCCCAGAAACGGATATTCATAAGAATCCTGTGCCTTGCAGGTTACGTCGGAAGGCTTAAATGTACCTGCTACCAGATCTGATGAAACTGCCTCTCCATCCATCATCATTGCCGCTCCGGGATCTGCTGTTTCCGTGCTTTCCGCCGCTGTTACCGGCACGCTTCCAAATGCAGATATTCCTAATACCGCAGCTGCCATAAGTGCTGTTATTTTCTGTGTTCTTAATTTCATTGTTTATATTCTCCCTTCTGATATCACCGGCCCATATCCGGAACCAGCATATATTTTATATATAAATTTTGTTCTCTGTAGCCTTACTATATCATCCCCTGTATAAAATCTCTGTTAAGAAACAAAAAAATTTACAGGAATTTTATGCTATACATGATATTATAGATAACAAAGCAAAATCAACTGTTTTTTTGGAGGATTTATTATGCATATATTGATAATCGAAGATGAACAGCAGCTCTGCCAGTCTATTGCGGAGGGACTTCGTATGGATGGCTATGAAGCGGACACATGTTTTGACGGGGATGAAGGACTGGAATTATGTCTTGTGGAAAATTATGATCTCATCCTTCTTGATCTGAATCTTCCAGGCGTTGATGGTCTGGAAATCCTGCGCCAGTTTCGGGAATCCGATACTTCCACTCCCGTTTTGATCCTCTCTGCCAGAGGACAGATCCAGGACAAGGTTGAAGGGCTTGATCTCGGTGCCAATGACTATCTCACAAAGCCTTTTCATTTTGAAGAGCTGGAGGCACGGATCCGAAGTCTGACACGAAGAAAATTCATCCAGCAGGATGTGTGTCTGCAATGCGGACGTATCAGCTTTGATACCCGTACAAGAAAGGCCAGTATCGATGGACTCCCCCTTTCTCTGACCCGAAAGGAAAGTTCTCTTCTGGAATATTTCCTTCTTCATCAGAACCGTATCATAAGCCCGGAAGAAATGATCGAGCATATCTGGGACGGAAGCGTCAACAGTCTCAGCAATTCCATTCGTGTCCACATTTCTTCTCTTCGAAAAAAACTGCGCACTGCTCTCGGCTTTGATCCAATACAGAATAAGATCGGCCAGGGTTACATTTTAACGGAGGATATGCAATGAAAAAAATAACCGGAAAGCTTTCTCTTCAATGGCGTCTGACACTGATCACTGCGCTGCTTATGACAGTCACCTGCATTCTGATGTATTTTTTTATTAGCCAGTCCGCAGTTGCCGGAATGGAGGATCTGGGAGATTACATGATACGGATTGATAACACTGATTCTGCTCCCATCACCTTTAATATGAATCCCTCCGTCTTATTTCCGGAGCTTTCCAATCAGCTGCAGCTAACAAAAAAGCTTTTTCTCACCAAAGGACTCATGGTAACAGGAATCATCATCCTTCTCAGCAGTATCTGCACATATTTTATCAGCCGTCAGGCATTACTTCCTCTTCGCAGGCTCAGCCAGGAGGTGAACAAAATAGAGGCCCAGAACCTTTCGAAGACTCTTGAAGTTCCTGCTACCAATGACGAGATTTCCCGCCTGACAATTTCATTTAACAAAATGCTCGCACGCCTGGATGAAGCTTTTACTGCCCAGAAGCAATTTTCTGCCAATGCAGCCCATGAGCTGAGGACTCCTCTTGCCGTTATCCAGACAAATCTGGAGGTTTTTGCCCGCAGGGAAGCACCTGCTTTAAAAGATTATCAGGAGATTTTTGCCATGCTCCAGGAACAGACCGGGCGACTTTCCCATCTGGCTGAAATCCTCCTAGATATGACCGGTGTACAGACTGTTGAACGTTCCGAAAGAATCTCTCTGGCAGCACTGACTGATGAGGTGTTCTGCGACCTGGCTTCCGTAGCGGAACAGAAGGATATTGAACTGATCCAGCAGGAGGGGGACTGCATCATTACCGGAAGCTACCTGCTGCTGTATCGCGCTGTGTACAATCTTGTGGAAAATGCGATCAAATACAATCACTCCGGTGGAAAAGTAACCGTAAATATCCATCTTTCCGAAGAAATAACAGATACATCCACATCTGTCAATTACGTCTTTCTTGAAGTCTCTGATACCGGAATCGGCATTCCTCCCGAATATCAGGAAAAAATCTTCACCCCGTTCTTCCGTGTGGACAAATCAAGAAGCCGTGCTATGGGAGGTGCCGGCCTGGGACTTGCACTTGTCAGTGAAATTGTCAGACAGCATAACGGACAGGTAAAAGTACTGGAAAGCAGCAAAAAAGGCAGCGTAATCGCAATCATGCTGCCAGTCTGAACATGTTTGTATTACACTTGTCTCATATTCCGATACTCTGTAGGTGAAATTCCATAGCAGCTTTTGAATACTTTCGAAAACTGAAAAGGATTCGTATATCCAACATCTGATGAAATATCGGATATGGAATATTCTGTGGTGGTCAGCAGGATCTTTGCCTGATTCATCCTTACTTTACGGAGATATTCCCGGGGTGACTGGTCGTATTCCCGGCGGAACAATGTGCTGAGATAGTTTGGATGTACATGGAGGATTCCTGCCACATCCTGGATCCGGATATCCCGGCTGTACATGCGGTCCATATAGTTTTTGGCATCCTTGGCCAGATTTTTTTCTTCTTTTGTCAGCTTTTTTATATCGCCCTGTGTTTCAAGGAGCCTGGCAAAAAGATGCAGCATTCTGCTGTTTGCCTCCAGGGATGCGGAAAAATTCCGTATGGAGAAAAACTGCTCTCCCGGAAAATCTTCTTCCTGATAAATGGCCACATCCTGAAGTCTTTTATCCATAACTGACAAAATCGACAAGATTTCTTTTTCCAGTTCTTTAGCCGAAAGCGCCAGATCCAGGATCTCGTTTTTTCCAAATAGAAGATCAATAAATTTATTTCCGTTATCTGCATAAAATCCGATCCAGGCATATTTCCAGGGGTTCTGCAGGGAAGCTATGTATTTTCCTTCTATTCCTGCAGGTATAAAAAATGCCTGTCCGGCATGTACATTCAGCATTCTGCCTGAGATTTTCAAGCTTCCTTCTCCCTGCAGTACAAAATGCAGCAGATGATAAGGCCGTGCCTGAAACTGCCACATATGTCCTTTTTCACATTCCTGGATACCGCAGTGGTTCATCTGCATAACCGACAATTCCCGCTTTGCCCGATCCAGAAAAATATCTTTACTTCCAAGCATGAACTCACCTCCCCTGTAAACGATCTTTAATTTCCAGCACTTTCATATCTTCCCAGTCCACGTTTCAGGCACACTGCTGATAACCACAACATCCCTAAACAGACAGGAAACTGTAACAGACATCCTGCTAACATGTCATTTTTCCCAAGCAAAAAACCGGCGGGATAATAGCTGACATATGCGTAGGGTATGATGTATCCAAAGATTCCTTTCAGCAGGCCTGGGTATATAATAAGTGGATATTTCGCCATTTCTCCTACAGAAAGAACCAGATAGTTTAATGAATTCTTTGGTCCCTGCATACAGAAGGACCTGCAGCTTGCCATCCAGATCATGCAAAAACGGATCATAGATGCTGTAAGCAGAGATGCCACAAAATACAGAATTTTTATGATCGTCCAGTTTATTTTACAGTTTTTTATTCCAACTGACAATATTCCCAGTGCTATGATCATTTTATTTAATCCGTCAAAATCAATCCGGGAAGCTGCCATCTGCATTCCTGTTGGAAGCGGTCTTACGAGAAACCGGTCGATTTCTGATTTATTTACCATCTGTGCAATTTTCCAGGAACCCTGAAAGAAAAAGTTCACCCATCCTTCTGAAAATAACAGATATCCGTATAACAATAAAATTTCCCATACAGACCAGCCGCCAACTGTGGGAATATTTGTATAGATAATTCCAACAACTGCCAGATTTGATACCTGGGACAGCAATGTAAAAAATGTCATCATCAGAAAATCTGCCCGATAATACATCAAGGATTTTATATTCATTTCCTGCATCTTCCGGTATATTTTGAAATATTTCCTGTATCTGCCCATCTTTAACCTCCATATAATGCGATAACGGAAGAGGCTTTTTTCCATAAGATGCTTCCAAATGCAAATAATATTACATTCCACACGCTCTGGAACAGAAGTGCTTCCCAACATTTCTGCCAGCAAAATATTCCGTCAAATATGCTGCATGGAATATATACAATCCCTGAAAAGGGCATAATCATAACAATTTTCTGCAAAAATCCAGGAAACAATGCCAGCGGAACCAGAGCTCCAGAACAGAAATTTGTCAAAACTTCTCTCCCTTTTACAACACCATATGCATTATCTGTATAAAAACAGAGCATGGAAAATATATACTGAATGTTAAATTTGATTCCCATTCCCAAAAGTATGGAGAAAAGTAGCAGAAGAACTCGCCACATCTCTATATTCTGCATTCCGTTACACATTACCAGAAAAGTACCGCACCATAAAAATGTGATCAGAAATTCCATTCCTGCTGTTCCAACAGCTTTAAAGAAAGTCAAACTTCGGTAACTCAGCGGTTTCAACAAATCTGTGATTATATTTCCACTGATAATACTGTTGGCTGTCTGCATTTCAAATCCAAAGGAAAACGTACTGTTGCATAAAAAAGAAATAATTACATACTTTTTCATAATTTCCCATGTATATCCATTAATCTCCGTATGATATAAAAAAATACTTTTCCATACATAGTAAAAAACTACAACCTGAATAAAATTTGCAAGCAAACCGGTCAGAAAATTTTCTTTATAAGCAATTCCTTCCAGAAATCCCCCTTTTATCAGTGCCAGATATTTTCTCATATTTGCTCTCCTCAGAAAAACAAAATCAGACGGTTAATTCTTCGTATTTCCATTGAACAGTTCAATGATAATTTCTTCCAGTGTTTCTGCTTCCGGATAATTATCAAAAATTTTTGTTATTTCATCATCAAATAAAATTTCTCCTTTTTCCAGAATGATAAGTCTCCGGCACAGCCATTCCATATCTTTCAGATCATGGCTTGTCAGCAAAATCGTGGTCTTTTTTTCTTTATTTATGTATTGTAAAAACTGATATACTTTCTGTTTGACTGCCACATCCAGCCCTATTGTTGGTTCATCCAGAAATAAAATCGGCGGATCATGTAAAAGAGCTGCTGCTATATCTGCCCTTACTCGCTGTCCCAGGGACAGCTTTCTTGCCGGCTGGTCCATAAATTCTTCCAGTTCCAGAATTTCCTTAAACAGATCCAGATTTCCTTTATAAGCTTTGTCCGGAATTTCATAAATACTATGCAACAATTCAAAAGAATCTTTTACCGGAATATCCCACCACAACTGCGTCTTCTGACCAAACACAACGCCTATGTTCCCGGCATTTCTGATCCGTTCCCTAAATGGATCATTTCCCATAACGGAAATCTTTCCTTCTGTCGGTTTCATGATCCCTGTAAGCATTTTGATGGTCGTTGATTTTCCTGCCCCGTTTGCCCCAAGGAAAGCTACACATTCACCCTGATGTATGGAAAAAGAAATTCCTTTTACAGCTTCCTTCTCTTTATATTGGGGATGGAATAAGTATTTCACCATCCCGGTAAAACCTTCCTGTCGCTGTGAGATCTTATATATTTTGTACAGATTTTTAACCGCTATGCTCTCCATATGCATTCTTCTTTCTACTGTATTTTGCTCTGTTGCGTTAAGCTTGGTTACTGTCTATACAATAGCATCGTATATTTTATCCGTACATGTTCGTTGTATAAATCTTTATGTTTATAATATAATTTTCACTGCAAAAAAGCTCCCCGGAAAACAGCTTTTTACTGATTTCGGGAAGCCAATATCTTTTTTATTTACGCAAGTACTCTGATGACAGATTTTATTTATACAGAGGTGTCACATACTTACCTGATACTATCTTTACAATGCCTCTTTATACAGTGCCAGGATATCCTCCCGAACGGTTTTCTGAGGATTCACCGCAATGTTTCCGCTTTTCATGGCATCCTCTGTCATCTGCGCAAAATACTCATCCGTAACCCCTGCGTGGGATAATTTTGCAGGGATTCCAACCTGTGTATTCAGTTCACGGACTGCCTGTTCCAGCATTCCTTTTGAAAACTCAGACTCACATTTCTTTTCCGCGGAAATATAATTATAGATCTTCCGATATTTTCCGAAGGCTGCCTCTTCGTTATATTTCACGATATACGGAAACAAGATTCCGTTTGCAACACCGTGCGGCACATTGAAAAAAGCACTGACCGGATGGCTCATGGCATGGATATTTCCAAGTCTTGCCCATGAAAAAGCAATCCCGGCAAACAGAGAGCCTGCCAGCATATCGGAAGCTGCTTCCAGATTGCTACGGTCTGCCACGTAGGTGCGGATGCTCCGCCCGATCAGCTCCATTGCTTTTTCGCTCATGGCCTCGGAAAATGGGGATGCGTCCAGAGAAACGTAAGATTCCTCTGCATGGATCAGTGCATCGATCCCGCAGGCAGCTGCCACCGAAGCCGGTGCGGAGGTGAGAAGCAGCGGATCCAGAAGTGCATAAGCCGGGATCAGCTTATAGGAAAATACTGTAAGCTTGTAATTTCGTCTGTGATCGGTAATAACAGAAAAAGCCGTAACCTCTGAACCGGTTCCTGCTGTTGTAGGAATGGCGATCAGCGGGACGATCTCCCCAGGAACCTTGTCTGCACCTTCATATTCTGTGATGCTGCCGCCGTATTTTGCCACAACACCGACAGCTTTTGCCACATCCATAGGGGAACCCCCACCAAGAGCGACAATAAAATCCGCTCCGCTTGCCCGGAACGCTTCTGCTGCACGTTCCACAGTCTCCACGGATGGATTTCCTTCTGTATCACAGAAGGTGCTGACTGCAATGCCGGCCTGTGTAAGGATTTCTTCACACTGCCCCACTACGCCAAGTCTGTTCAGTGTGGGGCCGGAAATGATAAAGCCATGTTTTCCTCCAAGCTTCCCGGCTGCCCCGGGAAGCTCCTTTAATACACCTTCACCAAAAAGAATATTCTGCGGTACAGAAAATGTAAATCTTTTCATGCTGTCCATCTCCTCCGCTTATTCTGAAAGTGCTTTTACTGTCTCTTCAATGATGGCAGCCGCCTGATCACAGTTCTCCTCTGTAATGATCAGCGGCGGTACCATACGGATGGTATGTACTCCGATTGCAGTGATCAGAAGATGGCTGTCCAGACAGCCATGCTTTACATCCACACCGTAAATAGCATCATCAAATTCCACGCCTACCAGAAGGCCCTGCCCGCGGACTTCTTTTACATGAGGGATCTTTGCAAGTTTTTCCATAAAATAAGTACCCATTTTTTCCGCATTGCCAGCCAGATCTCTGTCGAGAAGTTCACCAACCTCTGCAAGTGCCGCAGCACAGGAAACCGGATGTCCGCCGAAGGTTGTTCCGTGGGAACCAGGTGTGAATGCTTTTGCCACTTCCTCTGTAGCGCAGATCGCGCCGATCGGCATACCTCCTCCAAGGGCCTTTGCCATGGACACGATATCCGGTTTGATCCCGTAATGCATATAGCTCATCACCTTACCGGTTCTGCACCAGCCTGTCTGAACCTCATCAATAAGAAGGAGCATATCGTTCTCATCACAAAATTCCCGAAGTCCCTTCATAAATTCCATGGTTGCCGGATGGACACCACCCTCGCCCTGTACAGGCTCTATCATAATGGCAATGGTATTTTCCGTGCAGGCATCCTTGAAAGCCTCAAGATCATTGTACGGTGCATAGGAAAATCCGTAGGTCATAGGACCGAAGCCAACCTGGCATCCGTTTCCCGGCTGTCCGGTGGCGGACATGGCACCAAAGGTTCTTCCATGGAATCCCATTTTTGCAGTTACGATATGATAACGGTTCGGACCATATTTTTCGATTCCGTATTTTCTTGCCATTTTGATCATAGCCTCATTTGCCTCTGTACCGGAATTCTGGAAAAAGATCTTGTCCATTCCGATGGTAGTGCAGACTTTTTCCGCAAGAAGTGCCTGTGGAATGGTATAAGGATAATTGAAGGTATGCATCAGTGTCTGTGCCTGGTCTACCACGGCCTTTACCACCTTCTCATTACAGCTTCCGGCGGAGTTTACGGCAATACCTGCATAAAAATCCAGATACTTTTCCCCTTTTTCATTGTAGATATACTGATCTTTTGCGCTTTCTGCCAGAAAATCCATTCTCTCATAGGTCTCGATCATGTATTTGTTTACTTTTTCCTTGATATCCTCAAATGTCAGTCCTATTTCTTCCAGCTTCATTTCTTTTCCTCCCCTTTTGTGATCTGTTCTGATAAGATCTGTTCCCGTGTGATCAGACCCTTCATCACCAGATATTCTTCGATCATCTTTACGCATCCTGCAATTCCGACTTTTTCACTGTTCAACGTCATATCGTAATTGACGGGATTAGTCCAGTAATTTCCTTTTGTATAATATTTATAATAGTCCGCCCTGTACTTATCTGTATTCTCAATGGTGGCTGCTGCCACATCTGCGGATACCTTCATCCTCTGCATGGTCCGCTCCAGACAGAAGGCACGCGGCGCTTCGATATAGATACTTACCACATTTTTTCTGCCCTTTAAGACATAATCCGCGCATTTTCCGACGATCACGCAGGATTCCTGATCTGCCAGGTTTCTGATGATCTGTGACTGATACTCAAACAACCGGTCATCAGAAACAAATTTTTCATTTCTTGCAATGTACTGTCTGGATCTGGGCAGCCCTTTAAGGAATCCTGTAAATCCTCCGTTATTGCGGATACGCTCATTGATATCCAGGAAGAGCTTTTCATCCAGTCCGCTCATCTGGCTTGCCAGTGTCAGGATACGGTTTTCATAACAGTGGATCCCAAGGTCTTTTGCCAGCATGGAGGCGATTTCCTTTCCGCCGGTTCCAAAACCTCTGGCAAAGGTTACAATAAAATTTTCCATTTTATACTCCTTCCTATCCTGCCAGATAACGGCTCAAAAATTCTCTGGTACGGGCATTTTTAGGATTTTTAAACAGCTCCGCCGGAGGTGCATCCTCCACAATGTAACCCTGATCCATAAAAATCGTCCTGGTGGAAACGTCTCTGGCAAATGCCATCTCATGGGTTACAATGATCATGGTAAGTCCTGTTGTTGCCAGTTCTTTCATAACATTTAAGACCTCTCCTACCATCTCCGGATCCAGAGCTGAGGTAGGTTCATCAAAAAGCAGAACCTCCGGATTCATGCAGAGAGACCTTGCAATGGCAACTCTCTGCTTCTGTCCACCGGAAAGCTGTGTGGGATTTGCATTGATAAACGGTGCCATTCCCACCTGTTTCAGATGCGTGATGGCCCGGTCAAAAGCTTCCTCTTTTGACAGATGGAGTACTTTCCTTGTACAGAGCATACAGTTCTGAAGAACGGTCATGTTATTAAAAAGATTAAAGGACTGAAATACCATTCCTACCTTGGAGCGATATTCATTGATCTCTTTCTGGACTGCTCCGATCTCTTTTCCATGATACCGGATCTTTCCGCTGGTCTGGGTCTCCAGCTTATTGATACAGCGAAGCAGAGTGGATTTTCCGGAACCGGAGGAACCAACGATACAGATGATCTCCCCGGGAGCCACATTAAAATCGATCTTTCTCAGTACTTCATGTTTTCCAAAGGATTTGCTTAATTCTTCTACGGATATGATGGCATCACTCATAACTTCTTCCCTCCTTACGGATTATCCATATATTCCACTGCCAGTACATAGTTCTCTGTTTTCTTCATCTTCTTTTCCAGGAAGGTGAATAACCGGTTGAATACAAAGCAGAGTACAAAATAGATCACTGCGATAACAAGATAGGATTCAAAATATTTATAATAATTTCCGCCTACGGTCTTGGCTGCCATAAACAGCTCCTGTACTGCGATGACGTTAAGAACGGAAGTCATTTTCAGATTTGTGAGAAATGTGTTTGCCATTTCCGGAATGATGTTTTTGAATGCCTGCGGAAGGACCACATAGATCATGGTCTTCATGGGCGACATTCCCATAGCCCAGGCGCCTTCTCTCTGTCCCAGATCAATGGAACCGATTCCGGCTCTTACTGTTTCAGCCATGTAAGCTCCGGTATTTAACACCGTTACCATGACACCTGCAAACAGCGGTGTGATATTTACGTTTGCTTGCCGGATACCATAATATAGAACCATTGCCTGCACGATCATTGGTGTGTCACGGAAGATCTCTACATAGACTCTGCAGATTGCTTTCAGTATCCAGAAAATTCCTTTTTTCAGAACACTGTCTCCCTCGTTGATCCGGATATCCTGAATGATCCCGATGATGTAGCCCAGCAGGAAACCCAAAAGGGTTCCTGCTACTGCTATATAGAGCGTCAGCCATGTTCCTTCCAGAAACATACTGGAATATTTTTTCGCCAGGAATATCATCCATTCCAGAGAATTTGTCGGATCTGTAATTGAAAAACCTAACATATCTCCACCCCGCTTTGATTAGTTTGCTGCCGGCTGCTGTGTCAGGACGGTATCCATAAGCTCATCCATTTTTTCCTTGTCATCCCAGCCAATATCATCCATGGCACCCTGCAGCTTATCTCTCAGCTCTGTATCATCTTTTCTTGTTGCGATGCAGACATTGACCATTTCATCATCATTTTTAAAGGTATCCTTCTCATCCAGGTTGATGATCTTCAGATCCTTGTTTGTCAGTGCTGCTGATTCTGCTGTAGGAACATCTACAACGCAGACATCTGCAACTCCGTTAGAGATTGCCATAAAGCACTCTGATGTTGTCTCATAGTTTCCGGACTGCTCTGCACCGTCGATCTGATCCAGAAGCGGTACCCATCCGGTTCCAAGCTGTGTGGTAACCTTGCAGCCTGTTCCTGCAAGATCGGAAAGACCTTTGACATCGTCATATTTGCCTCCTGCCTTTACCACGATACAGTTATCTCTGTAATAATATGGTTCTGTAAATGCATATGATTTTTCTCTTTCTGCCGTTTTTCCCATGCCAGCGATGATACAGTCATAATCGCCGGCATCCATGGAGATTCCAATGGAGGACCACTCAACCTTATGGATCTCCAGCTTCATTCCAAGCTGATCTGCAAGCTTCTGAGCTACTGCCACATCGTAGCCATATGCGTAATAATCACTGCCGTAAATAGGTTCTGCCTTGCTTCCGTCCGGAGTTGTATCTGTATCCTGGGTCCAGTTGAATGGTGCATATGCACATTCCATGCCAACCCTTAACACATCCTTATCTGATTTGTCTGCTGCCCATGTGGAAGCCGCTGTAGATGCTAACATTGCTGCGGAAATAATACCTGTGATCACCATTTTGCCTAAAAGATTTTTTTTCATATTCGTTTCCTCCTCTTCTACATAGCTGGCACAAAACATATTTAGCTGGTCGACCTGAACGTTTTCGCCTGTAAACAACAAGGGCGCTGAAAGAAATTTTTCATTTCCTTCAACGCCCTTGTTGTTTGATAGACTTCATTATACTCAGAAGAAGCTTTTCGTCAACTTTTATTTTGCACAAATTAACTGTTCATTTTGCACAGTGTTGTATTTATATGAACCTGTTCTTCAGGAAAACATCAGCTGCTTGATCAGGATACAGTTTATCATATCCAGATATTCCATATAGTCATCCAGTTCAAAATCTATCAGCTCCTGGATCTTATTCAGCCGGTACTGCAGAGAATTTCTGTGAATAAAAAGTTCCTTCGCCGTTTTTCCGACGCTGAACCCGTTCATGTAATAGGCAAGCAGGGTATCCAGGAGAAACGTTCCGTTGGCATGATCATATTCCTCCAGCTTTCCCAGCCGTTCATTGCAATAATTCAGGATCTCATCATGGTTGTCGTTGTTGAACAGATACTGATAAATTCCCATGGCTGTTGCACTTAAAACTTTCTTGTGCTTGGGATTTGGAAGTATGTCTTTTTTGGGGATCAGACGCTTTGCCTCCTGATAGCTGGTGCCGAAATCTGCCGGATTGGTGTAGATACCGCCCAGGATACAGGTGCTTCGGATTGTTCCGTGAAACTGCGGACTGGCATCGATCTTCTGCAGAACCTTCTCCAGCTCATGTTCAATGCTTTTGTCTTTTTTTGCCTCAAAAAGAAGGACAAATTTGTTGAGAAACCGAAGGAACATGGGCTTTCCTTCCATTGCCATGACTTCCTGGTTCAGATAATTGGCATAATACTCGTAGATATGCTCATCCTGCTCCAGATTGATGCCGTACTTCCGGTCAGCCACAATGATCCCTACTCTGCAGGGTGTTGTAAAGTTGATCCCGAACTGCTGGGAGATTTTTTCGATATAGCGGTCATTAATATCATAGCCAAACAGAAGATTGTAAAGATAATCTCCCATCCGCCTGTTCTGCATTTCATATTCCAGGATGATTTTTCCCACACTCTGGGCAATATCCACAAAAGAAGCTCCCTTCCACCGGATGTAAAACAGCGGGAGCTGAAGCGCATTGGCTTTGTCGATCATCTCCTTCGGAACGGATTCTTTGTCATCGGTGATTGAAACCCCAAAGCCGGAAATTCCAAGCCTATACAGTTCTTCCATGGCTTTCTGTGCTTCTTCCAGGTCAAACCGGACATAGTCTACCACACACAGGGCAAAATTTCCCTGGTTCATATGTTCCTCAAAAGGCCGGGTCTGCACCATATAGGTCCATGTGACAGGTCTTGTGAGACCTTTTTCCCCAGCGATCAGCTCCACTCCGTCCAGATGCAACTCCAATATATCCTGGCAGGTGATCATATGCATCAACTCCTTATTATTGCAGTATTTCACGCACTCTCTTCCATAAACAGGCAAAAACAATACCTGATTTTCTCATCCTTCAGTTATCCTAGCAGAAATATCTGGTCCCTGCAACTCACAATTCTGAGGCTGTCAGCGCTAAAAATGCCATCAGCATTTTTCACTGATGGCATTTTTCTGTTCCTGTATCAATATTATTTATTTTCTGCTTTTTTACGTCTTTCTGCAAGATCATGCATAACTGTCAGATATGTCCGTCTTTTTTCTTTCCTGCACAAGATTCCGTCCAAGCAGAGTCAGGCATACAAATGCGATCACTGCAAAAACAGCTCCGATTCCAAATATCACGTTCATCTCATAGCCTTTGCTGCTCACCAGACCGGAGATCGCCGGTGCGCCAAAGGTTGCAAATACGATGCCGAACATGACGAATCCGTAATTTTCCCCGGTGTGCTTCATTCCGAAAACAGAGCTTGTCAGAGACGGGAAGCTTCCCATGATGCCTCCGTAGCAGCCGTACATCAGAACAATGGCAACCGTTACTGCCAGGGAGCTTGATACAGCAAGAACTCCCATAGCGATCACCGCCACGATCAGCACTCCTTTGATGCAGACGATCCTGCCTGCTTTATCTGCCAGTGTTGGAAGCACCAGTCTTGCTCCCGCATTGACAATGGATCCAAGCATAACGGCGCTGACTGCCACTGCAGACGGGATTCCAAGGTCGATCTGGTAGGTCTGTGATACCGGTGAAACCATAAAATAAGAAATCAGTCCAAAGAACATGGTCGCAAGAAGAAGATAAAAATTTCTTGTATGCATCATCTCTCCGGATGTATACTGCTTCATCTCCGTTGTCCCGGACTTTGACGCAGAGCCACCTGCGTTCACCAGACTCTTAACGGGTGCCTGAAAAAAGATGCCGCACAGGATCCAGGAAACTGCGATGGCTGCCCCAATGATCAAAAAGGTTTTCTGCACACCCTCTGCCTCCAGCAGCTTTCGACTCAGTGGCGCCAGGAAAAATCCACAAAGTCCGTTGGCAGTTACCACAACGCCGGAAGCAAATCCGGTACGGTCCGGGAACCATCTCTGCACGGTTGCCAGGATCACCGTGTAGATCATTCCCTGTCCGAATCCCTGCATCACTCCATAAGAGAGATACATAGGAAGCGGTGTGGGAACGATCAGAAATGCGGATGCCAGGATTCCTGCCGCAAAGATCCCGCCTCCGATCCATACGATCGTCTTTTCCTTAAAACGGTTCTGCATCCTTCCGCCTACGATATTTCCGAATACAAAGGTGCTCAGTGCCAGATAAAAGCACATGGATGCCTGTCCCTGGCTCCAGCCTGCCTGCTCCATCACATAGGGCTGGTAAATAGACCATACATGGGGATATCCGGTAAAAAAGATCGCGAAAGCTCCGAATATCATAGTCAGCAAACACTGTTTTTTCTGTATTCCTGTCATAATTTCCTCCTCTGAAAAAGATTTCCGGCCTGCTCTGTACTCTCTGCTCACAGAATGCAGCCTGTTTCTGTTCTCACGATCTGCACGTTTTCCTGCACATTAGCTCTGCTTATTCCTGATATTCTTTTATTTGCGTGCCATTATTCTTTATTTGCGTGTCAAATGCGTGTTAATTATATTGTGTGTATGTTATCACACGCAATCTTATTATTCAATATAAATTTACAGCTTTTTCTGTTTTCTCATTTATGTCCAAATTTTCCTGTTATTTCTTTGTATATTATTCACAATGATCGTCTTTTAGGCACGCATATGCACGCATATATTTTTTTATTTAAAATACCGTTTTTATCCGTTTTTTCTATTTTATATTTCTTAATTCGCGCAAAAAGCACGCCATGTTACAGGCGTGCTTTCGTGATTTTATATGATTTCTGTTGCTTATTTGATTATCTTCAGCTCATATTCCCTGGTTCCCAGGCCGATCTTTTCTGCCTGATCCAGAGTTGCCTTCCACTCAATATTCGGATTGGAATCCTTAAAGTGGTCATGATGACAGTGCCATCCCGGCTCGGCCAGATGCTCTCCAAGCTGGCTGTTGGCGATCGGTGTTGCCTTCAGGCAGGCATCTGCACAGGCCTGATCCAATGCAACCGGGTCAAAGCTTGCGAACATTCCGATATCAGGAAGGATCGGCGCATCATTTTCACCATGGCAGTCACAGTTAGGGCTGATATCCTGTACCAGTGCAATATGGAAATGAGGACGTCCGTGACAGACAGCCTGTGCATACTCTGCCATCTTGCGGTCAAGAAGCTCGTTTGCACTGCTGTTCGGATTGTATACGGCATCATAGCTGCAGGCACCGATACAGCGGCCACAGCCTTTGCATTTATCGTAATCGATAACTGCTTTCTTATTTACATATGTAATCGCATCACTTCCGCACTCTTTCGCACAGCGGCGGCAGCCACGACAGATATCTTCATGGATGGCCGGCTTTCCGCTGGCATGCTGCTGCATTTTTCCGGCACGGCTTCCGCAGCCCATACCGATATTCTTCAGGGCGCCGCCAAAGCCGGTTGCCTCATGTCCCTTGAAATGGCTGAGACTGATAAAAATATCTGCGTCCATGATAGCATGTCCGATCAGGGCAGTTTTGCAGTATTCTCCGTTTACTACCGGAACTTCTACTTCATCGGTTCCTCGAACTCCGTCACCGATGATGATCTGACATCCGGTTGTGATCGTGTTAAATCCGTTAAGATTTGCACAGTCCAGATGCTCCAGTGCATTCTTTCTGCTTCCCGGATAAAGAGTATTACAATCTGTCAGGAACGGCATTCCGCCCTGCTCCTTACAAAGATCTGCAACTACCTTTGCATAGTTCGGACGAAGGAATGCCATATTTCCAAGCTCTCCGAAATGCATCTTGATGGCTACGAATTTTCCATCCATATCGATATCTTTGATTCCTGCGGCAACGCAGAGTTTTTTCAGTTTGTCCAGCTGGCTGGTTCCCACCGGACAGCGAAAATCAGTGAAATAAACTGTTGATTTCTCCATTCTGGTTTCCCTCCTGTTTGATCATTTCAAAATAAATTTACCCTTTTCCTGACAATATGTCTAGTTTTTATACAAAAAATGTATAAAAAGATGCGCTGCTCTACTCTCGAAAAAGAATCTGCGAAAAATACCGGAACTTTCCATCATTGGTCCAGCACTGCATTCCCACAGCATCTGCCATCTTCTGCGCATCCACACAATAGGCAGACATACAGGAATTATGCTTGTACGGTCCGGCGCTCATGATCAGAATATCTGTTTTTCCGCACTCTTTCATCTTCTCTGAGAGCTGCTCTGTCAACTTATTATGTGCAAGCTTGGCTTTTCTATAATCCATGAATCTGTCCTGCGTCGTCTGGAGCACCAGGGTGTTCTCATAATCCAGGGCACGTTCCTTCATTTCTTCCACAGTCCCGCTTTCCGGTGGACATGCAGGATTTTTATCATAATTACCACAGGCATTTTCTTCACAGAAAACACGGTATTCCGGCACAAACACCAGCTTATCGGTTTTCATGACCGCAGCATCGGAAAAGCCAAGCTTCTTTGCTTCTTCAATAAAATCCATTTTTCTCTCCTGTTTTTTTTTCTTTTATAGTGCCACATTTTATTTGTTTTTACAAGCTCTGACTTTCACTCTGCCGCCAGACGGATAAACTCCTCCATCTCTCTTGTCTTAAACTTATTTTTATGGTAAAAGATCTGCCGGTACATGGATATCTCCACATCTTCCACATGTAAAAGAGCAATTCTTCCTTTCCGGATATCCCGCTCCACAGCCAGATAGGGAAGAAAGGAAAGTCCGTGGTTCTTTTCCAGCATGCGGATGATAAAAGCAGTATCGCTGATCTCCAGCACCGGTGACAGGGCCTGCTTCTTAAGTGCCAGCTGCTGGTCCAGAGCCTGTCGATAATTGGCATTCTTTTCCGTGAGAAAAAAAGGCTCTTCCAGAATATCCTCCATTTTCAGCGTCTTTCCCGCAAACTCCGAATCTGCAGAGGCCACAAATACTACCGGCTCCGCCTTCTCCATGACCTTCATCCAGTTCTGCTCCCACCTTGGGGTATCCAGTATGTAAATCAGATCCAGCCCGTTATGCTCCATCATTCGTATCAGCTGTTCCGGCGTATCAATAGTCACCTGCATATTTACTTTCGGGTGAAACTCACGAAATTTGCTGAGAACAGCCGGAAGCTTTGCTGTGCAGAGAGATTCAATAGTCCCGATATGTAATGGATTTTTCAGTTCCGCATCATCATTCATTGACTTTTTTGCTTTATTTACGTCATATAAGATCCGGCTTGCATGCCCC
This sequence comes from Blautia sp. NSJ-140, assembly GCF_022868965.1. Classification (NCBI taxonomy): domain Bacteria; kingdom Bacillati; phylum Bacillota; class Clostridia; order Lachnospirales; family Lachnospiraceae; genus Blautia; species Blautia sp. NSJ-140. Next base: position 70,123 of record NZ_JALIFS010000007.1, read on the forward strand.
ATAAACTCTTTTCCGGACGGAGTAAGCACCACACGCTTTCCGGTTCTGTCAAAAAGTCTTGTTTCCAGCTCATTTTCCAAAAGACGGATCTGGACAGTGATAGCTGACTGGGTGTATCCCAGAACCTCTGCTGCCCTGGAAAAACTCTGAAGCTGTGCTACATGTACAAACGTCTCCAACTGACGGATTTCCATTATTTTCTCCCTTTTTCTATGAAATTTTTTCATCGTGATGATGAAATCTGTGAATTTGCTTTATTTTTATGTCAATGTTACAATACAATCACGAGGACGTCAATCGTATTTTTGTGCAAAATGAATAAATTCATACTTAGGAGGAAAGAATCCAAATGGAAAAGAAAAAAATCAAGATCGGACTTGTGCCGAAGCTGATCATTGCCATCATCATAGGTATCCTGTTCGGCCAGTTCCTTCCGGAAGGCTTCTGTCGCTTTGTTGTAACCCTTTCCGGATTTTTCAGTACCTTTCTGAAATTCGTCATCCCGCTGATGATCCTTGCCTATGTGACCATGGGTATTGCGGATCTTTCACAGGGTGCAGGGAAGCTTCTCCTGATCACAGTGGCTCTGGCTTATGGCTCCACTCTGATCGCAGGTTCCGCATCCTATCTGGTATCATCCAGCCTGTTTCCGCACTTTATGAGTGAAGGTGCACTGGATCAGATCGCAGCTACCGCAGACGCATCCCTGACACCGTTTTTCTCCATCACACTGGAGCCGGTCATGGATACTCTTTCTGCTGTTGCCCTTGCCTTTGTCATGGGACTGTGCCTCTCTTCCATGCGTGGAAAAGAAATGGGAAACAGCCTTTATAACGGAATGAGCGACTTTTCCAAGATCATTGACAAAGTCCTTCATACCATTATCATCCCGCTGCTTCCGCTTTACATCTGCGGAACCTTCACAGATATGACTATTTCCGGAAAAACCTTTGCCATCTTAAGCATCCTCTGGAAGGTATTCCTTGTTGTTATCATCATGCACCTGATCTGCATTACGATCCAGTTTGTGATCGCAGGTACTGTCAGCAAAAAGAATCCTTTCACTCTGATCAAAAATCAGATCCCGGGATACACAACTGCTCTGGGAACCCAGTCTTCCGCAGCTACCATCCCGGTCAACCTGGAATGTGCAAAGAAGGATGGCGTATGTGAGCAGATCCGCAACTTCGTAGTACCGCTCTGTGCAAACATCCACATGGCCGGTTCCATGATCACCATCACAGCCTGTGCTACTGCAGTCTGCCTTATGAACCAGCTGCCCATCAGTCTCGGGATCATCGTTCCGTTCATCATGACTCTCGGTGTTGCAATGGTTGCATCTCCCGGTGCTCCCGGTGGTTCCATCATGACTGCCCTTCCATTCCTTTACATGGTATTCGGAGCAGAAGCCGGTGATCCGGACGGTGCCATCTGTGCTATCATGGTTGCCCTTTACATTACTCAGGATTCCTTCGGAACTGCCTGCAATGTATCCGGTGACAACGCCATCGGCGTGATCGTTGACACCATTTACAAGAAATTTATCGCAAAAACACCACAGGAGAATTAAACAAGATGTCTTTTATCAGTGTATTTGACGTTATGGGGCCCAACATGATCGGCCCTTCCAGTTCTCATACCGCAGGGGCTGCGCGCATTGCTTTCCTCGCCCAGAAGATGATCACGCCACCCCTGAAAAAAGTGGAATTCATCCTTTACGGTTCCTTCGCCAGAACATACAAGGGACACGGTACAGACCGTGCCCTCCTTGGCGGGATCATGGGCTTTTCCACAGATGACATGCGTATACGGAATTCTTTTGATATTGCCAGGGAACAGGGGATCGACTTTTCCTTTACTCCAAATGAAACAGAAACCGATGTCCATCCCAACACTGTCGATATCCACATGGTCAATGACCAGGGACAGGAAATGACAGTCCGGGGGGAATCGCTGGGCGGCGGCAAGGTCCGCATTGTGGAGATCAACCACGTAAAAGTGGATTTCACCGGCGAATACAGTGCTATCATCGTGATCCATCAGGATACTCCCGGTGTTGTGGCCTACATCACCAGATGCTTAAGTGAACGTAACATTAACATTGCCTTCATGCGCCTCTTCCGTGAATCCAAAGGAACCACAGCCTATACGATCGTGGAATCCGACGGTCATCTCCCGGAAGATATCGTAGAAAGCATTCACCAGAACACCAACATCCATGATGTCATGGTTGTTCAGATGTAGGGAAAGGGAGGATGTGTTTTATGGATTTCAAAAATGCCAGGGAACTCCTTGCTCTCTGCCAGGAAAAAAAGCTTCCGATTTCCGAAGTAATGCGCCAGCGTGAGATCCTTCTCGGTGAAACCACTGCTGAAATCGTGGACCAGCGCATGGACCGTGTTCTGGAGATCATGAAGGACGCTGCATTTTCCCCCATCAAAGATCCCGTGATATCTATGGGCGGACTGATCGGCGGTGAAGCCCGAAGACTCTGTGAATTTCATGACCTGGGAAAAAGCCTGTGCGGAAATGTTCTCGGAAAGGGTATCACCTACGCTATGGCAACCCTTGAGACCAACGCTTCCATGGGACTTATCGTTGCCTCTCCTACTGCCGGCAGTGCCGGGATCGTTCCCGGAATGATGCTTGCTCTTCAGGAGGTCTACGGCTTTTCCGATAAAAAAATCCGCCAGGCACTATTTAATGCAGGTGCGATCGGCTATCTTGCCATGCGTAATGCAACAGTTGCAGGTGCTGTTGGCGGATGTCAGGCTGAGGTCGGAATTGCTTCCGCAATGGCTGCTTCTGCTGCTGTGGAACTTCTTGGCGGTACACCTCTTCAGTGTACTTATGCTGCTTCCACAGTTCTTATGAACATGCTTGGACTTGTGTGCGACCCTGTAGGCGGTCTGGTGGAATATCCCTGCCAGAACCGTAACGCAGCCGGTGTTTCCAATGCCCTGATCGCAGCGGAAATGTCACTGGCCGGTATCCCCCAGTTCATCCCTCTGGATGAGATGATCGATGCCATGTATACCGTAGGCAAAAAGCTCCCTGCAGAGCTTCGTGAGACTGCTCTTGGCGGATGCGCAGCCACGCCGTCTGCCTGTGATAAATGTCATCTTTGCAGCTGATGAGCAGAGTATAACACACAATAAACAGGGTCCCGACTGAAATGACTCAAACAACAAAACGGAGAATTCCTGAACTTCTTTTTTAGGGAATTCTCCGTTTTCTTTTTTTATAACAGGCATTCTGATCTCACATTCGCTGATTGTTCGGATTTTTTCAATTTTATTTCGTAATTCCAGCATTCTGTAGTCCAGATTCGCAATTTCTTCTGCATATTTTTTTTCTGCTTCAATTTCCGCATTGTCTCTTTTTTTATAATACAACTCATATTCTAACACAGACCAGTAATCCATCGCAATGGTCCGAAGCTGTATTTCCACCAGTTCTTTCTGTTCACCTTCCGCAGAATAGATGGGGACTTTCACAATGAGATGCAGGCTTTTGTAGCCGTTTTTCTTTGGATTTCTGAAAGAGTTTTCTCGCTATTTTTCCGTTTTCTTACAGAATTACTATGTTTTATGTGGATATGAAATTTATTTTCGGCAATCTATCCGGTTATAAATATTAGAAAGATTTTATTTTATCTCTTACTATATTATAATGCGGACTATACTCAGTACCAGCAGATGTGCCGGATAAAAAACATAGAAAAACCATTTGGAAAACTTCGGTGCTTTTTCGGATTTTTTGCCATTATAGAAGCATAGGATGATGATTCCTGATGCCACGATCCCTAATGCCGAAAGCAGAGCATGGATCATTGCCGGTCCGGCTGCCATTTTTTCCACGTAGGAGCTGTAGTTAAACAGCACAAAAAGGACAGCACCGACTCCGTACGCTGTTATCATCTTCTTCCTGTTCCCCCAGCCTTCATGGAACCAGATGGTAAAAACCGGTGCCAGAATCGCCCAGTCCGAACAAATGGATAGTAGAAGGAGCAGGATCAGAAGTGGAATTCTCCATTTACTTGCCATCATCCTTTCCTGAACAACCAGGATCATAAAACAGATAAACAGAGTAAAGATCATATTCAGCTGTGAATTCCCAAAAGCCATCATATAGGGAACCTGGGAGATTCCGGCAAAGATCAGAAGTCTTTCACCGTATTTTCTCCGGGAATGTGTATAGTAAAAACCTTCCACAAGAAAATAGCACATGGTAATGGCTGTGAAGTAGCCAATGTCTATAAACGCTTCCCACAGGATCGTGTTTTCCGGCAAAAGCACGTTGGCGATATGATTCAGAAGCATGGTAAAAATTGCCAGATATTTAATGGCATCCCGGGTCAGTCCCGGCTTTTCTGTTGTTGACATGATCTCCTCCTTCTATGCAGAAAAATTTTCAGACCTTTCACATCTCCTGCACAATATAATACATTTATCTTACACTGATTTTCTGACTCATACAACTTTTTTTGTTATTTCTGGTCATCAAAAGGACAGTTGCTGTTCACTGGTAATATTCCGCGAGGTGTTTTTTGTGAGCGAAGGTCACAGAAAAGGACAGTTGCCTTTTTCTCAAGGTAAGCTTATACTGTAGAAAACGTGCTGTATTTATATGGCAAAACTTCTCAGCAAACGCTGCAAAACAATAAATTCAGAAAGGAATTATCGATCATGATCCAGGATATCGCACCACATACCTATCACAATGAGTACAAACCTGTGGCTCCGGATAAAGAAAGCCACATCCTCGCCTATGGAGAAGGAAATATCCTTATGAAAAAAGATGGCGAAACTATAACTCTTCCAAGCTTTGGAGAGCTGGAAGGAAAAGTTGAAAATCTCTATGAGAATTATATCTATCTCTTCTCTGTTGATGAAGAACATTTTTATCTGATCCCGGATCTGGATACCAGCCTTCTTCCCGGATATCAGTTTGAGATCATCCGTGTGCTTCGCACAGCAGAGCCTCAGTATCTGGCTTTTGCCGGAATCACCGGATACCAGCTTTTTCAGTGGTACAGCAAGCGTCGTTTCTGTGGCTGCTGCGGCCAGCCAATGGTACACGATAAGACAGAGCGCAAAATGATTTGTCCTTCCTGCGGAAACGGAGAATATCCGGTACTTTCCCCGGCTGTGATCGTTGGCGTTACCAATGGCGATAAGCTGATCCTTTCCAAATATGAGGGACGAAGCCACACACGTTATGCCATGATCGCCGGTTTTGCCGAGATTGGCGAGACTATTGAAGAAACTGTACACCGCGAAGTTATGGAGGAGATCGGCGTAAAGGTCAAAAATCTCCGCTACTACAAGAGCCAGCCATGGTCTTTCTCCGGCACTCTCCTGTTCGGCTTCTACTGTGACCTGGACGGCGACGACACTCTCACTGTAGACCACAACGAACTCTCCATGGCCTCCTGGTTCAACCGCGAGGAAATCCCGGATGAGGGTGATAATATCAGTCTTACCAAGGAAATGATGATGGCATTTAAGCATGGAAAGGCCTGAAGTATCGCTTGCCTGATTCCGTAAACAATTTTTCGTAACCAATTTCACAAAAAAACACCGACCATTCATCTGTACCATGTTCTGTCCAGGCTGCCAGATCATCTCTGACAGCTCAGACCCGGTACATATTTCCGATGAATGCCGGTGTTTTTATTTTCTATTTTTCTATTTTCTTCCGTACCGGAGTAAGCTGGCTAAAACCAGTTTATTTCTCCGCCGTCAGATGCCAGATATCTCTGTTGTATTCCTCGATAGTTCTGTCTGAAGAAAAGTATCCTGCTTTTCCGATGTTTACAAGCATTTTTTCTGCCCATGCGGTTCTGTCCTCATAATCGGACAGTGCCTGATCTTTCACCTTCGCATAATCCTCGAAGTCAAGAAGAGTCATGAACCAGTCTTTGCTTACGATCTCATGATGCAGTCTTCTTAAATGCTCTTCACTTCCAATAGAAAGAAGTTTGTTTCCTACGATAAAGTCTACTGCACGACGGATGCGCTCGTCTTTTTCATAGAAATCTCTGGAGCAGTAATCTGCCTTCTCATAGTGTTCGATAACCTGCTCACTGGACTCTCCGAAGATATAAATATTATCCTTGCCTACCAGCTGGCTGATCTCCACATTTGCGCCGTCCATGGTTCCCAGTGTTACAGCACCATTGAGCATGAACTTCATGTTTCCCGTTCCGCTGGCCTCTTTAGAAGCAAGAGAAATCTGCTCGGAGATATCGCAGGCAGGGATTAGCTTCTCTGCTGCACTTACGTTGTAGTTTTCCACCATAACAACCTTCATGTATGGAGAAACCTCCGGATCATTGTTGATAAGCTCCTGTAAGCAGAGAATCAGGTGGATAATATCCTTTGCGATAACGTACGCAGGAGCTGCCTTTGCACCGAAGATAAAGGTTACCGGGCGCTGCGGCTTCTCGCCTGCCTTGATCTTCAGGTAACGGTCGATGATATAAAGTGCGTTCAGCTGCTGACGTTTGTACTCATGAAGACGTTTGATCTGGATATCATAAACACTGTGTGTGTTGATCTCCTCACCTGTGTTGGCCTTAATAAACTCCGCACATCTCTTCTTTGCATCCTGTTTGATCTTAAGGATATTGGCAAGAACGTCCTGATTTCCCTTAAATTCAAGCATCTTGTCAAGCTCAAAGGAATCCTTGCGGAAGCCGTCACCGATCATGGATGTGATGTACTCAGTCAGCGGATGGTTGCAGTGAAGGAGCCATCTGCGGAAGGTAATCCCATTTGTCTTGTTATTGAATTTCTCCGGATAGATCTCATAGAACTGATGAAGCTCTGTCTCCTTCAGGATATCGGTATGAAGGGATGCAACACCGTTGATGGAAAATCCGTAGTGGATGTCCATATGTGCCATATGGACCAGGTCGTTCTTGTCGATGATGGCAAGATTTTCCTGCGGATATTTTGCTTTGATACGCTCGTCCAGCTTGCGGATGATCGGCATCAGGTGCGGAACAACCTCCTCAAGATAAGAGATCGGCCATTTCTCAAGTGCCTCTGCAAGAATGGTATGGTTGGTATAAGCGCATACATGAGATACGATCTCGCATGCCTCCTCAAACTCGATCCCACGCTCTGTGAGAAGACGGATAAGTTCCGGAATTACCATACTCGGATGTGTATCGTTGATCTGGATCACTGCATAATCGGCAAGGTCATGAAGATTGCAGCCTTTTGCTGTTGCCTCATCCAGAATCAGCTGTGCCGCATTGCTTACCATGAAGTACTGCTGATAGATACGAAGCTTTCTTCCTGCGTCATCGCTGTCATCCGGATACAGGAACAGTGTCAGGTTGTGGAGCAGATCCTTCTTATCAAAGGAGATTCCCTCGCCTACAATGCTCTCATCTGCAATATCAATATCAAAAAGGCGAAGCTTGATCGCTTTGTTCTCATAGCCTGCCACGTCAATATCATACAGTGTGGATTTCAGCATAAAGCCCTTAAACGGCACGTAATAGGAAACGCCTGCATCTGTAAGCCAGCTCTCCGGCTGGATCCACGGATTCGGTGTCTCAAACTGAAGATGATCCTTAAACTCCTGTTTGAAAAGTCCGAGGTGATAATTAAGCCCGATTCCTTCTCCCGGAAGTCCCAGAGTTGCGATGGAATCCAGGAAGCAAGCTGCCAGACGGCCAAGTCCGCCATTTCCGAGAGATGGCTCCGGCTCGATCTCCTCGATCATGGAAAGCTCTTTTCCGTTTTCTTTAAGATATTTCGCAACTTCATCGTAAACGCCCAGATTGATCAGGTTGTTGGAAAGAAGCTTACCGATAAGGAACTCTGCGGAAATATAATAAATTTTCTTTTTTCCTTCCTGGTAGCCGCGGCCCTTCAGCTGCTCCTTTGTCCAGGAGAGAAGTCCGTGATAGATTTCCTCGTTTGTACAATCTTTTACATTTTTGTTATATTTGTCTTCAAATACTTTGCTTAATGTTTCCATTTTTGATCTCCTTTCATGGATCTTGATGGGATGAAATATGTTTTTACAAGGTTGTTTGCTTTGTTTTTTGATGTTATTAGGATATCACGTATTTCTTTTCAAAAATATAACAATCCTGTCATGATATGCAAGATATTTGTCAGACTGTTTTTCACTTTTTACTGCAGCTCTGCCTAAAACGCAAACGTGACATATGCGGTCGCTTCGAGATCTTTCTCAGACCTGTCTCATACTCTTCCTGTACTTATGCGGTGAAATCTTATTGGACTGCTGAAATTTCTTTATAAAATAACTTGTACTGTTAAATCCCACCTGCATGGCAATCTCCGTCACAGGTGCATCGGAATGTGTAAGAAGATACTTTGCCTTCTCCATACGGAAGTCATTGATGTATTCCACCAGGGTTTTTCCCGTATACTGGCGAAAAAGCTTCATAAAATAATACTCACTGTAATTGGAAAGTCCGGAAAGCTCTGAAACGGTAAGATTCTCCTGATAGTGAAGGCTGATATGATCCAGCACTTCCTTTACTGCTGCAAGGCTCTTGTTCTGCTCTGTGCTTACCGGGATAATATAATGCTTCGTCAACATCTCATAAAAGAAATCAAAGAACAGCATTTTCAGCTTCACATAAAAATATGGCTTCTTCTCCGTATGACAGTCATGGATCTCCAGAAAAATTTCCCGAAGCTTCTCATATCCGGAATCTCCTTCTTCTATATGATGACAGAATTCTGCCTTGTTTTCTATTAATGGTGATACCACACATTCCTGGCAGATATCTCCCGGCTGACCTGCAAGGAAGCCCAGGCTGAAAACCACACTCTTATAATAAAGAGGCTTCTTAAGATCAGTCCGCATACTATGGAGAACTCCACAGTTCACGATCAGGATATCCCCCTTTTTCAGGCGGATGCTCTCCCGGTTCAGTCTGGCAAAGCCGCTGCCTTTTTCAATATACATGATCTCCATCTCACTGTGCCAGTGGTCATACAGTGCATGAAAGATCTCACAGTTCGCCATATAGGTTTCCACCGGCAGCTCGAAGGAACCGTGAGGACTTAATTCTTTTAAATTATCATCCACTTCGGATACGTGAAGAGGATTTTTTTCGGATGTGTCTGTTTCTGGCATGATTTCCTCCGTGATCTTCAGGTGAATACCGCAAGCAGTTATTCCACTCAAGCGGATATTCGCAATCCGCATTCGCTACTTGCTCATAACAGAATAACTGCCAAACAGTTATTCTGTTAAAATATAATATCAATTCCGTCTGGCTGCATAAGCATATCTGCCAGTTCTTCGGCATCTGATGAAATCTCTTTTACACGAATATCTCTTTTTCTTATTCCCAGTACTACAAGATTTCCCGATATTCCTGCGCTCATAATTTCTCTTATGTGATCTTTTTCTGTCAAAATTCCTTTTCTGAACAAAACCTGAACCAATTTCGGTGTACTGTATATGCCGATTTCTTTCCCACGATACTGCATTCTTGTCCGTTTAAATAAATTATCTATTTTACCAGCTGCGCCTTTATCATCCGTAATAACATAAAACTTTTCATCTGCTTCTCCGGGAATATTTGCCAAAATATGAAGACAAACAGCCAGTATTTCCTCACCAAGGTTATCGCCCGATTCTTTATTTTTTCGTACTGTTTCAAAAAAATGTCGATATATTTCTTTACTGTTGAGATTTTTCCCCTGCATAACTTCTTTATTAATCTCGGCATTATTTTCAATGGTATATGTTATGGTACTGACCGGTCCTTTTAATAGTCTTACCGCCCAGCATAAATAATTATTGATCGCAGCATTCGTGTTAAAAACCATCTCCATGATGAAAAAAATATCCTCTTCATACAGAACCACTACCGGTATTCCATATTCCCGTATGTATTTTATATATTCCATATATTCCTGATTTAGTATTCCACTATGAGAAGCCAGTTCCATCAAAATGCATCTCGTAATTACAAGAACGGTATCCTGAGTCTTCATATGCTTCAGTAAATACCCAGCTTCTTCTTTTTTCAGCTTGGAATGTCTCCGGAATGAACAAGCATCATAAAAACAACATTTCTTTCTGGAAAAAATTTCTGATATGATCTGATCTTTCCCGGTAATTATCCAAGGCATGATTTCTTGTATATTATAGGGGTTATCCACATAGCCTTCTGCCATTTGCTATTCCCCCCTTACTTCTCTGTAGAGCCTTTTCATATTCTGAAGAACTTTTTTTAATGTTCTTTCATTTAAATAAGCTCCTTCCATACATTCTTCACCATATCGCTTCACCATGTACTCCAACTTGTCGTAATCATCCCTATACGATGGATTTAAAATACTTTCATCCAGCCATAGTCTGGAAAAACCATTCTTTATATCATCTGCAGATATTTCCAGTAACATCTTTGATATATCTGATTCTTCCAGAAGTTCCAGTTCAAAGCATCGGACCAGTACAGCCATATAAGGAACCTGATAATAATTCATCAGGCGAAATACTGTATCTCTTTCATTATTTTCAGATTCCGCATGAAATTTCTGAAACATAAAACGAAATCCGCTTGTGGGCATCAAAAGCATTCCGGCAAACAAATTAGCTGCAACTTCCTCTTCATGTGTATAATAATCATCATTGGCAAACTCCACCTTTGTACGAAAATCTGTTTTCTGATAAAGCACATGATACAGTTCATGGCACAAAGCAAAATTCACATTTACCTTTGGCAATGATGTATTAAGTACAATATATCCCAACGCATCTCCTTTATAACAAAGAGCTCCTATTTCCTGATCACAGAAAGGCAGTTCTATAATAAGATATCCTTTTTTCTGAAAAGATGGTCTTACGATCTGCATAATATTAAGAAGTTCTTTATCGTTACTGATTCCCGCAAAAGAACAGAAGCTTCTTATCTTCTCTTCCATCTCTTCTTTATGACAATCCCCATATTGGATTATCTTTCTAAGACGTTTAATATCCATGGACTACTCCTTTGATATATTCATAAATCGATGTTTCGCACTCATTACTTCATCAATATTTTCCATCAGATTTTCAAGCTTTCCCGCAATTTCATTCTGACGTTCTGTAGGATTTCCTGCATAAAAAGCAATTTTTTCCTGTGTGTAATCACTGATCTGAGGGATAAAAAAAGAATCTTTCATAAAGAAATCCATTTTTTTCCCCAACGCAGATGCTATTTTTTCCATATCGGTGCTGTTTATATCCTGTACACCAGTCAGAATACGCGACAATTTTTTCCCATCAATTCCCGTTTTCAAACTGATATATGTCTGCTTAATCTTCATCTGTGAGAGATAAACATTTACATTTTCTATATATTTTGTCATGTCACATCTCCTCTTCCTTATCTTTCTGTTTATATATTATCTTGCTATGTACTATAATTATACGCTCTTTCATTAATATATCAACAAGGAAATCTCATTTAACAGGATTTTTATTTATATTTTTATTTTTCAAAAAATTTTTTTTAATTTCGAACCATATTTTCTCATTTTTTAATACTCTGATTTATTTTTCATCGCTTGACTTTTCCCATTTCAACTGCTATATATAATATTTGGAATAAAATAATTTGACTTTAAAAGGAATAAAAACTACCATGAATCCATTAAAAAAAGCTTACTGCCGGATTTTCCAGAATGTCTTTAAATTCGCCCTTCCACTGCTTCCTTACCGCAATCCGAAGATCATAGGAAGTGTCAAAGGGATCCCGGAAGTTCTGGAAAAAAGAAACTATAACAATGTACTCATCATCACAGATGCAGGTATCCGAAGCCTTGGCCTTACAGAAAGACTGGAGCAGACACTGAAGCGAAGCTGCATCTCTTACCATATCTACGACAAAACCGTTGCCAATCCAACAACCGTCAATGTGGACGAAGCCCTTCACATGTATCTGGATCATGACTGCCAGGCGATCATCGGATTCGGCGGTGGTTCCAGTATGGACTGTGCAAAGGCCACAGCAGCCCGCATTGCCAAGCCACACCAGTCTCTTGCTCAGATGAAAGGAATCCTGAAGATCCACAAAAAGCTTCCTCTTCTCATCACCATCCCCACGACTGCCGGAACAGGAAGTGAAACAACACTTGCTGCTGTCATTACCGATGCAGAAACACGGCACAAATATGCCATCAACGATTTTCCGCTGATCCCACGCTACGCAGTTCTTGACCCCAAAGTGACTTTAAGCCTTCCGCCATTTATCACAGCTACCACCGGCATGGATGCCCTGACTCACGCAGTGGAAGCCTACATTGGAAATTCCACTACACCTGGCACGAGAAAAAATGCCCTGGATGCTGTCAGACTGATCTTTGAAAATCTGGATACCGCCTACACACACGGCAATAATATTGAAGCAAGACGAAATATGCTCCGCGCCTCCTATTTCGCAGGCTGTGCCTTCACAAAATCCTACGTTGGATATGTCCACGCAATTGCACATTCCCTCGGCGGAAAATATAATGTTCCACACGGGCTTGCCAATGCAGTGATCCTTCCTATGGTGCTGGAAACCTATGGAGACAGCATTACCCATAAGCTTCGCAGCCTGGCTCTGGCTGTCGGTCTCTGCGATAAACATGAGGACGATAAAACTGCTGCCCGGATGTTTATTGATGCAATAAAAGATATGAAAAAACGCTTTGGCATCGGAGACTATATTCCGGAAATCCAGGAAACGGACATCCCGGAGCTTGCACATTACGCAGATAAAGAAGCCAATCCTCTGTACCCGGTTCCTGTGCTGATGGATGCCGGCGAGCTTGAGACACTGTATTACAGACTGATGCCTCCGGCAGGCAATTGTTAAAACAGACATTGGCATAAACAGATTTCGATATTTCGAATACAGGATTTTTTCAGAAAGGACTATAATTCCATGGAAAAAGAACAGATCAACCAGCTTTTAGATAAACAGCGCCAGTACTTCTACTCCGGCGCAACTCTTGACCTTGATTTTCGCATCAGCGCCCTGAAACGTCTCCGCGCTTCCATCCGGAAATACGAGGATCAGATCCACGCTGCGCTGAAAAAGGATCTGGGAAAAAGTAATTTCGAAAGCTATATGTGTGAGACCGGACTGGTGCTCTCCGAGATCACGCATATGCTGAAAAATATCCGCTCTTACGCGAAGGAACAGACTGTTCCAACCCCGCTGGCGCAGTTCCATTCCCGCAGTTTCCGTAAACCATCTCCCTACGGTGTGGTTCTCATTATGAGTCCGTGGAACTATCCGTTTCTCCTCACCATGGAACCACTGGTAGACGCCATTGCAGCCGGAAACACAGTCATCCTGAAACCAAGTGCCTACTCACCGGCAACAAGTGAAGTGATCCGTCTTCTCATCCATGAATGCTTCGATGAAAAATACGTTGCAACTGTCACAGGCGGACGTGCGGAAAACACACATCTTCTCAGTCTGCACTTTGATTACATCTTCTTCACGGGAAGCCAGTCTGTGGGAAAAGAGGTCATGAGAAAGGCTTCCGAATACCTCACACCAGTCACTCTGGAGCTGGGTGGAAAAAGCCCCTGCATCGTGGACAAAACAGCCAATCTCCGCCTTGCGGCAAAACGTATCGTCTTCGGCAAGTTTCTGAACTGCGGCCAGACCTGCGTGGCTCCGGACTACATCTACTGTGATCCGGAGATCAAAGAAGCCCTGATCGCAGAGCTTCGCAGGCAGATTACACGCCAGTATGGAAAAGAACCTCTGAAAAACCGGAATTACGGAAAGATCATCAACGAAAAGCATTTCGACCGTATCAACAGTCTGATCGATCCTGCCAAAACTGTCTGCGGCGGTGGTTCCAGCCGTGAAACACTTCAGATCGAGCCAACGGTTCTTGACAACGTAACCTTCGATGATCCGGTCATGCAGCAGGAAATCTTCGGCCCGGTACTTCCGGTCCTCACCTATGACTCTCTCGGAGGTGCCGTAACAAAGATCAATTCCATGGCACATCCGCTGGCTCTTTATATCTTCACCGAAGATGAAAAAAATGCCCGGGAAGTTACTTCCCGATGTGGTTTCGGCGGTGGCTGTATCAACGATGTCCTCATACATCTGGCAACCAGCAATATGGGGTTCGGCGGCTTTGGTGAGAGCGGTATGGGATCCTATCATGGCATCGACGGCTTCCGAACATTCTCTCATTATAAGAGTATTGTAGATAAAAAAACCTGGATCGATCTTCCTATGAGATATCAGAAATATCGGAAGATTTATGAGAAAATGGTACGGTTGTTTATGCGGTAGATATGAAGGGAGGGCGATGCCTGATGCATCGCCCTCCTGTTACTTTAGATTTTTTTATTATTTTTCCCAGATGATCTTTACCGGCATGATTCCGGTCAGTTCTTTGCTTTTTTCATCCGGCTGGCTGCAGCCTGCATAAATTTCAAATTTCTTTCCTTCTTCCATCCGTTTCCCCATTTCATCTACTACGGTGAATGCTTTTTCCCATATTGGGATTTCTATTTTTCGGCATTCTCCCGCCTTCAGGAATATCCGCTGAAAACCGGCCAGCATCGGATTGGGAATGGCGTTTTTGCTGTCGATATTTTTTACATAGATCTGAACAACATCCTCTGTATCATATGCGCCGTTATTCCGCACTTCTACCTCCACGTTTACCTTCTGTCCACATGTTTTGACCTCTGCTTTATCTACTGTCACATTACTGTACGTCAGACCAAATCCAAAAGGAAACTGTGCTTTTCGTTCCATATAGCGATATGTTCTGCCTTTCATGGAATAATCGGTAAAATCCGGAAGTTCTTCCAGGCTTTCATAAAATGTCACCGGAAGTTTTCCTGATGGCGAGATTTCTCCAAACATTACCTTTGCCGCTGCCTTCCCACCCTGGCATCCAGGATACCACAGCATCATGACTGCATCAAATTTTTCTGCCGCATATTTCAGATCAAGGTCACTTCCTGCCAGCAGACAGAATACTACCGGTTTTCCGGTGTCTGCGATTGCTTCCATCAGTTCCCGCTGTACTCCGGGAAGTTCAATATCTTCTTTATCTCCCGATACATAGCTGTTTCCGGTATCTCCCTCTTCTCCTTCCAGTGTCTCATCCAGTCCCATGCATAAGATCACTACATCACTGTTTTCCGCAACCACCTTTGCTTCCGCAATACGATCTCTGGTAAACGCAAGGTGCTCCGTCCGGTCTCGGAACAGATCACAGCCTCTGGAAGTGAGGATCCTTACATCGTCTCCCACATAATCCTGGATACCTTCCTGTATGGTAATATACCTGGAAGCTGTCCCGTGATAATTACCGATCAGCGCCTGTCTGCTGTCTGCATTTGGTCCAATAATTCCTATTGTTTTCAGTTTTTCTTTATCAAGCGGAAGAATCCCGTTATTTTTCAGCAAAACAAAACTTTTTTCCGCTGCTTTCTCCGCTGCAGCCAGATTCCTGGGAGATTCCACCTCCAGGTAGGAGATATTGTCATATTCGCTTCCATCAAACAAGCCCAGCAGATACCTTGTAGTAAAAAGCCGCACTGCTGCCTGGGTTATGGTTTCCTCTGTGACAAGCCCTTTTTCGTATGCTTTCATAATGTGAAGATAGGTATTTCCACAATTCAGGTCACAACCATTATTAATAGCCAGTGCTGCAGATTCAACGGCTGTATCCGTTACCATATGGTGTTCGTGAAAATCACGGATCGCCCAGCAGTCTGATACAAAATGCCCCTGAAATTTCCATTCGCCTCTGAGTTTTTTCTGTAATGCGGGACTTCCGCAGCAGGGTTCCCCGTTTGTCCGGTTATAAGCTCCCATAACCGCTTCTACTTTCGCTTCTTTTACCAGACCTTCAAATGCCGGCAGATACGTTTCTTCCATATCTTTTGCGGATGCTTCCGCATCAAATTCATGACGGAGTGCCTCCGGCCCGGAATGTACTGCAAAATGTTTGGCACAGGCTGCTGCCTTCATTGTATCCCCATTTCCCTGAAGTGCTTTTACAAAGGAAACTCCAAGTTCTTTTGTAAGATACGGATCTTCCCCATAAGTTTCATGGCCTCTACCCCATCGTGGATCACGAAAAATATTGACATTAGGAGACCAGAACGTCAATCCCTTATAAATATCTCTGTCACCGTTTACGGAATATGCATTATACTTTGCTCTGCCCTCTGTTGCCACGATACCGGCCATCTCTGCCACACTTTTCCTATCAAAAGTTGCCGCCATTCCGATCGCCTGTGGAAAAACCGTTGCCTGCCCTGCTCTGGCAACACCGTGAAGTCCCTCATTCCACCAGTTATATGCCGGAATTCCCAGTCTTTTTATTACAGGTGCATCATACCTTAACTGACTGGCTTTTTCCTCCAGCGTCATTCTGGCAACCAGCACTTCTGCTTTTTCCTTTGCTTCCTCCCGATTCATCCCCAATTTCCTCCTCACCTTTTTTTATATCATCTATCACCTGGTCTCTAACTGTCAAGTAGATATTTTCTGTAATTTCTCCGAAATCTGCTCAGCACGAAAAAAATCTGCTTTACCCTTTTTTTGGATAAAGCAGATTTTTATTACACTTTGTGATCTGTGTTACGATTTCAGCCGGAAATTTATCTGATCGCATCCTTCATCTCTTTCACATAAGCCTTCACCTTCGGCACGCAGTCTTTGCCGTAGGCACCACAAAGCTTCACAATGGCAGATCCTACAATGGCACCGTCCGACTGGTCCGCCATCTTTTTCGCCTGCTCCGGTGTGGAGATTCCGAATCCTACTGCACATGGAATATCTTTCTGGGCTTTTACCAGCTTCACCATAGCTCCGATATCTGTGGTAATGCTGGTACGCATTCCTGTTACCCCAAGGGAAGATACGCAGTAAACAAAACCTTCCGCCTCTTTTGCGATCATGGCGATCCGCTCATGGGAGGTCGGTGCAATCAGGGAGATCAAATCAAGGCCGTACTGTTTGCACACAACATCAAACTCTTCTTTTTCCTCTAACGGAACATCCGGAAGGATCAGTCCATCCATTCCAACTTCTGCTGCTTTCCTGATAAAACGCTCTGTTCCGTAAGAAAATACTACGTTTGCGTAGGTCATAAATACCATTGGAATTTTTGTGTTTTTACGGATTTTTTCTACCATTGCAAAAACTTTATCTGTAGTCACGCCGCCTGCAAGTGCTCGAACATTGGCTTCCTGGATCACAGGTCCCTCTGCAGTAGGATCTGAGAACGGGATTCCAAGCTCGATCAGATCTGCTCCTGCTTCTTCCATTGCATAAACCAGTTGCTCTGTTACCTCCAGAGACGGATCTCCGCAGGTCAAAAAAGGAATAAATGCTTTTCCGTTTGCAAATGCTTCTGTAATTCTACTCATGAATATCCTCCCCTCTGTAGCGGGCGATTGCCGCACAGTCCTTATCTCCACGTCCTGAAACAGTAACTACCATGATCTTGTCCTTTCCAAGTGTCGGTGCGATCTTTTTCGCATAAGCCACTGCATGAGCACTTTCGATTGCAGGAATAATTCCTTCTGTTCTGGAAAGATATTCAAAAGCATCTACTGCTTCGTCATCTGTAACAGGCACGTACTCTGCTCTTCCGATATCATAAAGGTGTGCATGCTCCGGACCTACACCCGGATAATCAAGACCTGCGGAGATGGAGTATACAGGTGCGATCTGTCCGTACTCATCCTGGCAGAAGTAGGATTTCATACCATGGAAGATTCCGAGACGACCGGTTGCGATGGTTGCCGCAGTTTCCGCAGTATTTACGCCACGTCCTGCTGCCTCACAGCCGATGAGACGAACGTCTTTGTCCTCAATGAAATTGTAGAAGGTTCCGATAGCATTGGAGCCGCCGCCCACACAGGCCAGGACAACATCCGGAAGCCTGCCCTCTTTTTCCAGCATCTGTTCTTTGATCTCCCTGGAGATCACTGCCTGAAAATCACGTACGATAGTTGGGAACGGGTGCGGTCCCATAACAGATCCCAGTACATAATGGGTATCTGCAATACGGTTTGTCCACTCACGCATGGTCTCCGAAACAGCATCCTTTAAGGTTGCGGTCCCGCTTGTGACTGCATGGACTTTTGCTCCGAGGAGACGCATCTTGTAAACATTCAGGGCCTGACGTTCCGTGTCTTCTTTTCCCATGAAAACTTCACATTCCATCCCCATCAAAGCTGCTGCGGTTGCAGTTGCAACACCATGCTGTCCGGCTCCTGTCTCAGCGATCACACGTGTCTTGCCCATTTTTTTCGCCAGGAGCACCTGACCGAGTACGTTGTTGATCTTGTGAGCTCCTGTGTGGTTCAGATCCTCCCGTTTCAGATAGATCTTAGCTCCGCCAAGGTCCTCGGTCATATGTGCCGCATAGTAAAGACGGGATGGTCTTCCTGCATATTCATTCAGAAGCTCTGTGAGCTCACGGTTGAATTCCGGGTCGTTTTTGTAATGGTTGTATGCTTCCTCAAGCTCCAGAACGGCGTTCATCAGTGTTTCCGGGATGTACTGTCCGCCATGGATGCCGAATCTTCCTTTTGACATGTTATATTTCCTCCTTTATGCTCCTTACTGCGTATACTGCTTCTAATATTTTATCCGAGTCTTTGTGACCGCCGGTTTCTACACTGCTGCTTAAATCTACTGCCCAGGGGTGAAGCAGATGTATGGCTGATTCCAGATTTTCACAGCCCAGACCTCCTGCCAGAAACCAGGGACGTTTGATCGCCGGCACCAGGCTCCAGTCGAAAATTTCTCCTGTTCCTCCTGCGCCCTGATCCAGAAGAATATAGTCTGCTTCCGAACGGATCGCTTTCTTTATATCTGCTTCTGTTTTTATGGAAAAAGCCTTTATCAGAAGCTGGTCTGTCATGATCCTAAGCTGTCTGATATAATTCTCGTCTTCCTGTCCGTGAAGCTGTGCCAGGGCAATGGTTCCTTCGTTTAAAAGCTGTGCGGGAAGCTCCACCGGTGCATTGACAAATACGCCTACCGGCAAAATGCTCTCATCCAGTTTTTCCCGGAGAGCCCTCAATTGCTCCACGGTGACGTTTCTCCTGCTTTTTGAGAATTCTACAATGAATCCTGCAAAGTCCGGTTTTGCTTCGTTAACTGCCTGGATATCTTCCAGGCGGGTCAGGCCGCAGATCTTGATTCTGGTTCTGCTCCCACGTTTCAACTGTTGTTCTCTCATATTCAGCCAATCCTGCCCTTTCTGTCTGACCCTGCACCTTCCTGTTTCGTTACTATTTGCTACTGGTCAGCTCTGTTACTTATTTGCTCTATTCTTTAGTTTGGCCTTTATACAAGCGCTCCACCATTCAGATTTTCCAATACAGCTTTCTTATCCGGGCTTCGCATCAGGGTTTCACCGATCAGGACTGCACCTACCCGGTTTCTTTCCAGGATAGCGATATCACCTGCGTTTTTGATTCCGCTCTCAGACACAAATACCACATTGTCCGGTGCCAGGTTTCGAAGACGGATACTGTTATTCATATCAACCTTAA
Organism: Blautia sp. NSJ-140; assembly: GCF_022868965.1. Lineage (NCBI taxonomy): Bacteria > Bacillati > Bacillota > Clostridia > Lachnospirales > Lachnospiraceae > Blautia > Blautia sp. NSJ-140. The sequence goes on from NZ_JALIFS010000007.1 coordinate 89,668, forward strand.
AGGTTTTCAGATCACGGTTATTTACACCGACGATCTTTGCACCTGTCTTTAATGCTCTTGCCACTTCATTCTCGTCATGAGCTTCCACCAGTGCATCCATTCCCAGAGCTTCTGCCAACTCCCTGTATTCCAGGAGTTCCCGGTCATTTAAGGCAGCACAGATCAGAAGTACAGCCGATGCGCCGAATGCTTTTGCCTGATAGATCATGTACTTATCCACCGTGAAGTCCTTCCGGAGGACCGGAATATCCACTGTTTCTGTGATCTCACGGAGATAAGTGTCACTTCCCATGAAATAAAATGGCTCTGTGAGGCAGGAGATCGCGGATGCACCTGCTGCCTCGTATTCTTTCGCAATTTCCAGATACGGAAATTCCGATGCGATCAGCCCCTTGGAGGGGGAAGCCTTTTTTACTTCACAGATGTAGGACATACCCGGCTTTTTCAATGCTTCCAGAAAGGACGGCTGCTGTGGCGCTTTTTCTGCCAGGATTTTCAGCTGATCCAGGGGAAACTGAAGCTTTTCCTTCCGGATACGTTCTCTTGTTTTTTCTGCGATTTCTTCCAGAATGTTTTTTTCGCTCATTCTTTGTTTGTCTCCTTGATATTTCATTTCAACTCTCATTCAGCAATTTTAAGAAATCTGGCAACTTCATATGTCAGTTAATGAGCTGTGCCTGTTCTTCTCCTGCCACCATTATCCTTAAATCTCATTGCTTAATTTAACAAATTCCTCAAGCTTGGCAGCAGCTGCACCACTGTCGATCAGATCTTCTGCCTTTCTTACGCCGGCTTCCAGGCTCTCTGCCTTTCCTGCGATATAAAGTGCTGCACCTGCGTTCATGCAGACCGCCTGACGCTTCGGGCCTTTTTCGGTTCCGTTTACAATGGCTTTTGTGATCTCTGCGTTCTCTGCCGGTGTGCCGCCTGCCAGATCTTCTTTGCTACAGCGTGTATAGCCGAACTGCTCCGGTGTGATCTCATAGGATTGGAACCATCCGTCCTTGATCTCGCACACAGAAGTCGGTGCGCTCATGGAAATCTCATCCAGCTTATCCTGTCCGAAAACTACCATTCCGCGGTTCACGCCAAGCTTCATCATAACCTGTGCCAGCGGCTCTACCAGAGACTGGTCAAAGACTCCCATCAGCTCCATGTTTGCGCCTGCAGGGTTGCTTAATGGTCCGAGGATATTAAATACCGTGCGGATTCCCAGCTCTTTACGGATCGGTGCCACATATTTCATGGCAATATGATAATTCTGTGCGAACAGGAAACAGATGTTGATCTTTTTCAGAATCTCTGCACTTTTTTCCGGCGGGATGGTGATCTTTACGCCAAGTGCTTCCAGAACATCTGCTGCACCACTCTTGGAAGATGCTGCACGGTTTCCATGTTTTGCTACCGGAACGCCCCCTGCTGCGATCACAAGAGAAGATGTCGTGGAAATGTTAAAGGAGTTTGCTCCGTCACCACCGGTTCCTACGATTTCCAGAACATTCATATCGTGGAGAAGCTTGATGCAATGTGCACGCATTCCGGCTGCAGATGCAGTGATCTCATCAATAGTCTCTCCTTTCAGGGAAAGTGCAGTAAGGTAGGATGCCATCTGTACCGGTGTTGCCGCTCCGTCCATGATCTCATTCATTACGGCTTCTGCTTCGTTGTATGTAAGGTCTTCTTTTTTTGAAAGCTTGATGATTGCTTCTTTGATCATTGTTGTTTCCTCCTGTTCTGTAACGATTCTATCTTTTATGGGTTGCTGTTCTCCGTCTTATCTGTTTCTGACAACCTTCATAAAGTTCTCGATCATTGTTTTTCCATCTGGCGTCATAACGGATTCCGGATGGAACTGTAATCCGAATACCGGATATTCTTTATGCTCCAGTGCCATCACCTCTCCGTCCTCAGACTCAGCGGTAACAACCAGTTCCTCCGGTAAGGTATCCCGGATAGCTGCCAGTGAGTGATATCTGGCTGCCGGAAAAGTTTCCGGAAGTCCTTCAAACATCCGGCTCTTTCCAACTTTACGTATCTCTTTCTGCTTTCCATGCATCATCTCTTTTGCGTAGGATACTGTCCCTCCGAAGGCTTCACAGATGGACTGATGTCCAAGACAGATTCCCAGGATCGGCAGCTTATCCTTGAAATATTTTATGGATTCAATACAGATTCCCGCATCCTCCGGTCTTCCCGGACCAGGAGAAAGGATCAATGCCTCCGGCTTCATGGCCTCCAGTTCTTTTATTGTCACTTCATCATTTCTTACCACTTTGATATCCGGCTCCACAGAACCGATCAGCTGGTAAACATTGTAGGAAAAGCTATCATAATTATCGATCAGTACTATCATTCCAGTCCCTCCTGTGCAGTTTCGATTGCCTGTACAACGGCTCTTGCCTTATTGCAGCACTCCTGAAATTCACTTTCCGGAATACTGTCTGCTACGATCCCTGCTCCTGACCGGATGCAGATCTCACCGTTTTTCTTATAAACCAGGCGGATGGCAATACAGGTATCCAGGTTTCCGGCAAAATCCAGATATCCGATAGCACCGCCGTAAATGCCTCGCTTGCTCTGTTCCAGTTCCTGAATGATCTGGCAGGCACGGAATTTCGGTGCTCCGGAAAGTGTTCCTGCCGGAAGAATGGCATCTACTCCATCTACAGCGTCTTTATCGTCCCGGATCTGGCCGGTAACTGTGGAACCGATATGCATCACATGGGAAAAACGCTCGATGCACATATATTTTTCTACGTTCACGGTACCGATCTTACTGATCTTTCCGATATCATTTCGACCAAGATCCACAAGCATGTTATGCTCGGAACGTTCTTTTTCATCTGCCAGAAGTCCTTTTTCCAGCACTTCGTCTTCTTCTCTTGTCTTGCCTCTTGGCCTGGTTCCTGCCAACGGAAAGGTACTCAATTCTGTGCCGGTAAGCTTTGCCAGTGTTTCCGGTGATGCTCCGGCGATCTCAATATCATCACTGGAAAAATAAAACATATATGGTGAAGGATTGGTAGCCCTAAGAACACGATAAGTATCAAACAGGCTTCCCTCGGCTTTTGCTCTCATAGGATTGGAAAGGACTACCTGGAAAATATCTCCTTCATGAATGTAATGTTTCGCTTTCTCAACCATCTCACAGTATTTTTCTTTCGGGAACTGCGGCTCAATGGAAGATTTCAGTTTCAAAGACGGAAATTCCTTCTGTTTTCCGTTTCGGATCAGATCTGCCATCTCTTTTAATTTTACTTCCGCCTTCTGGTAGGAATTTTCCGGATCATCCGTCATCACGCCGGTGATCAGAAGCACCTTCTGTCTGTAATGGTCAAAGGCGATCACCTGGTCAAAAAGCATCAGATCCATATCCCGGAAATCCTGTACTGTCTCGTCGGTAAGCTCCAGCTTCGGCTCGCTATACTTAATGTAATCGTAGGAAAAATATCCTACCAGGCCTCCGGTAAAGGTCGGCATATTTTCCAGCACCGGGCTTTTGTATTCTTTCAGGATCTCCCGAATGGCATCTCCCGGATGCTTCACCTGCTGTACGGTTTTTTCTTCAGTTCCGTCCTCATGGATCATACGGATCTGAAGCTTTCCGTCTGTACAGGTGATCTCCATGGATGGCTCATATCCCAGGAAGGAATAGCGTCCCCATACCTCTGTCTGACTGGCACTTTCCAGAAGATAACAATGTCTGCTGGCTGTGCGTAAGGTCCTCATGAATTCTACGGGTGTATAGCGGTCGGAATACAGCTCTCTGCATACAGGGATTCGCCGGTATTCGCCTGACTGTGCGATTTCTTTGATTTTTTCTAATGTTGGATACATATACAGGCCCTCCTGAGTTTTTCATTCCTTACCGGAGGACGGGACATTTGCAATCCGTATTCGCTGCTTGCTCATAAAATTAAAAAAAAGCCCGTCTCCGACAGAATCTGGTTCTGTCAGGGACGAGCTTTAAATTCAAAATCACCCGCGGTGCCACCCTGATTCACGGTCTGACCCGTGCACTTGGCGGAATACCTTCATATTCCCGGCAACTGACGTATGCCCTCACGTCACAGAATACTTGATACCCGAAAGTATCTTTCCCTGTGCCCTCTGCGGTCCATTTGATAAACTGCCTCTCGACCCGGCTCTCACCCTCCCGGACTCTCTGTGCGCGCATGGATATCTTTATCTCCGCTTCAACGGTTTAGTGGTTTACTCAATTAAATTTTTTCTATAAAATAGCACAGTGTTTCTGATATGTCAATACAAAAGTTGAAAAAAATATCATTTTGTTCTATAATTGTACAAAAGTAATTGTTATAAATATCACATGGAAAGGACCAGAAAAACACTATGGCAGAAAGAAATACAAACACCTGGCTGGATACCTCCGATCCGCAGGTTTTTATCAAAAATTCCGCAAAATTTAATGATTTAATGATGATGTATCGATGTACGGTCCGTGAGGTACGCACCAAGCTGGAAGTCCTCAACGATGAATTTTCATTGGAATATAAACGTAACCCGATCTCCTTCATCAAGACAAGGATCAAAAAGCCGGAAAGCATTTACAAAAAGCTCAAAAGGCTCGGCTATGAGTTTACTGCGGAGAATATTCAGAATCAACTGAATGACGTGGCAGGCATCCGTGTTGTCTGTGCTTTTATCGATGATATCTACACCATTGCAGACCTGATCACCAGGCAGGATGACATTACCGTCATTCAGGTAAAGGACTATATCAAAAATCCAAAACCAAACGGCTACCGTAGTTATCACATGATTGTGGAAATCCCTGTATTCTTCTCCAAGGGAAAAACTCCCATGCGTGCAGAGATCCAGATCCGTACCAACGGTATGGATTTCTGGGCTACTCTGGAGCATCAGCTGCGTTACAAGCAGAATATCGAAGAAATGGACGGTTATGAGGAAGTCAGCAATGAGCTGCTGAACTGCGCTCGCGCTGTGATCGATATGGATAACGAAATGCAGCGGATCAAAAACAAGATCGGACAATTCCATGATATTTAAAAAACAGGTGAGGCTGTTACAGCCTCACCTGTTCTTTCTCACTGTTTTTCACCCGGAACGCCCGCGGTGTCATGTGATAATGTTCCTTGAATACCCGATGAAAATAACTGTTATTTTCATAGCCTACAGCTGCAATGATGTCACTGACAGGCAGATCTGTTTCACACATCAGCTCTACAGCCTTGTTCAGACGTTTTCTCTGAAGAAGTTCCTTGAAATTAAACCCTGTGCTTTTCTTGATCATCTTACTGAGGACATGCATGGGAAGATGCAGACGACCACAAAGCTCCGTCAGCGTGGCAGTCCGGTATTTCTGTTCAATATAATCCAGTGTTGTCATGGAAATCATATTTTCGTACTGATTGGGCAGCCGCATCTCCACATACTGCACCGATTCTACCAGATACATAAAGATCAGGCCCATTGTGGTCTGATTGATCCGCTCTCTGTTCTCCTCACCGTTTACAAGAGAATAAATGATATTTTCCAGAAGATTCTGGATCTGCAGCACTTCCGCAACCTTAAAATGAAGATATTCCCCACGCTCTTCATCCTGACGCAGGACATTCACCAGAAAATCTGCCAGCATATTGTCATTTCCCGCCATGGAATAGGCCACATCAAAAAACTCCGGCAGCACCATAAAATTGATCGCAATATCATTCTGCCCCGCTTTCAGAATCTCATGCTTCGTAAACTGATTAAGAAAAAGCAGCTCACCTTTGTTAACTATGACTTTTTTTCCATCAATGATATTAGTCAGAGATCCCTCACACACATACAGCACTTCCACAAAATTATGCCTGTGAGACGGAAAATACACAAAACGGGTGTGTGTACGCACAGCGATCAGCCTGCCTTCTTTCAGCATCTTACGGCTGTCCACGGTAAAGTCCCGACCGGATGTGTAGAGATCTCTATCCACCTCTGCTTCTCCATCCAGGATTTTTCTCTCTTCCTCTGTGATCTTTCTCAGCTGATCCAGTAATGCCTGCTGCATGTATTTTGCTCCTTTATCTGTTCATGGTTTTCTGTTCTGCTGTCCTCATTTTAACACTGCAGCCATAAGAGTACAACCAGAATCAGAAGGCGGAGATTTTTTCAGAAACCTTCTATACACGAAATCCAAACATACAAAACAGGCGGAGTCCGAAAACTCCGCCTGTCCTGAAAGGATTTATCATATGATTATACAGTCAATCTGAGGATTGATTAGTACAGCTTAGCCATCTCCTCGATGTTGCTTGTATCGAATTTCAGAGGTGCACCAAGAACAACCTCTGTACCGCCGTCATCAGCGTCTGTTACTGTGTAGTCACCAAGGTCACCAGCTGTGAACTTGTCATCTTTAGCACCTGTGATGTCGCCGTTGATCAGAGAGATTGTTGTGTAAGCACTGAGTTTTCCAAGGCCCTGCATATCCCACAGATAGAAGTATGGGCAGGAATGAGAATCATCATCACCTGTGTACTCCTGCATCTCAGATGGAAGTCCAAGTCCTGTCAGCTTGCAGGAAGATCCGTTATCCTGAAGATATTTAGCTGCTGCTGCGATACCAACTGTTGTAGGTGCGCAGATAACTTTCAGATCCTTGTAGTTCTGAAGAAGAGCTGCTGTCTGGTCTGTGGATTTCTGTGGCTCATCATCACCATATACAACGTCTACAAGCTCAAGCTTGCTGTATTTTTCATCGCCTTCCATGATAGTCTTCATTGCATCGATCCATGCATTCTGGTTAGCGGACTGAGATGTAGCGGAAAGGATAGCGAACTGTCCCTCACCACCGGAAATATCAAGAACTGCATCCATAAGTGCCTGAGCAACTTCTTTTGTACCAGCCTGGTTTACGAAAATCTCACGGCTGTCTTTGTTCGGTGCGGAGTCGAAGGAAGATACTTTGATTCCCTCATCCATAGCTTCCTCAAGCTTAGCCTGAAGAGCGTTAACATCGTTAGCGGAAATACAGATTGCATCAAAGTCCTGGGAAATCAGGTTGTCAAGAACCTTGATCTGTGCATCAGCTGTGGCTGTCTCAGGATAAACGACCTGAACCTCGCCGCCTTCAGCCTCTACTGTCTCCTGGAAAGCTTTCGCTGCGATCTCGAAGAATGCATTACCAGCTGCTTTACCAACCAGAGCGATTTTTTTGCCTTCTGCGGAATTTCCAGCTGCTTCTGTCTTAGTATCTTCGGATTTGTCGTCTGCTGCAAGAACCGGGCAAACTGTACCAAGAACCATTGCTCCACAAAGGATTGCGCTAATTACCTTTTTTTTCATTGTTGTTCCTCCCTATAAGAATATAATTTTTTTATATGCTGCTGCCTCCGCTACACCAATGGAGGCAGCTAACAATCATATGGTTTTCAAAAGTGATATTTAGTTTTTCTTCATTGCGACTGCTTTTTTCACATCACCGATGATATTCGGAAGAGCTACTGCTGCTACCAGAAGTACACCGATGATAAGAAGGATTACCTGTGCATTTACGTTCTTCTGTCCAAGACCAACTCGTAAGCATACGATGATGAATGCGGAAATGATACCACCGGCCAGGTTTCCTTTACCACCTGTGGAGGAGATACCTCCGAATACTGCCATTGCGATGGCATCCATCTCAAATCCGTTACCGGTCGTTGTGTTTGCACCGTAGGAAGAGGATACCAGGAACACTGCACAAAGTCCAGACATAAGCCCCATAATTGTATAGATGATGAAACGGATCTTCTCTACGTGGACACCTGCGTAATAAGCTGCCACACGGTTTGTTCCGATCGCATATGTACGGCGTCCGAATGTGCTCTTTCCAAGGAAGATTGCAAAGATCACACCAAAGATCAGTACCAAGAAAAGAATATATGGAACATTTCCAACCTTTCCACCGATGGCACGGAAGCCGTCTGTGTTTGTGATCGCAATACTTCCGCCGGCTCCAAGTGTTACCTCAGCGATACCACGGAAGATGATCTGTGTTGCCAGTGTTACGATCATTGGAGGCAGTTCCTTGAAACGGGTAAGGATAAATCCGTTAACCGCACCACAGAGGGCACCAACAACCAGTGCTGTAAGTACTACTACAATGAACGGAGCGTTTGTGTTGCAGACCATACAGCTTAAGGTAGCGGAGAGACACACGATCGCACCTACGGAAATATCGATCTCGCCTAATACCAGGATGTACGCCATCGGGAACATCATGAATACCTCTGCAAGGTAAACCGGCATCTGACGAAGAACACTCTTCATATTATAAAACTCAGAAAATGATGCGCAGAAAATATTTACCAGGATAAAGAGAATGACCAGGATGCCTTCCCAACTGAATATGATGTGTTTCATCGGATTTTCCGGCACATTGTTAATACTTCTTCCAGATTTTCCAGCCATGATTTACATCTCCCTTCCCTTTAATGCGTTTTTATCTGCGATTCTCTGCAGAACAACGTTGATCACAACTACTACCAGGATGATAACACCCTTGATCATGTTCTGCCACAGTGAACTGATACCTACAAGCGGAAGAGCTTTTGCGATCGTTGCAAGGATAATGGAACCGAGGAATGCACCTACTACGGTTCCACGTCCACCGCTCATGCTTACACCACCGATAACGCAGGCTGCGATAACATCCATCTCACCGCCGTACTGCATATCAGGCATTGCAGAAGCATAAACAGATACCTGAAGTGCTCCGCCAAGACCTGCGAGGAATCCCATGATCACATATACAAGAAGGTTGATATTCTTTGCATTGATACCGGAAACCTGTGCTGCGCTTGCATTACTTCCTACTGCGTAGATCCTTCGTCCTGTTCTTGTCCATTTCATAAAGAAGAAGAATACCACGTAGCATACGATGATCACCCAGATAACCTTGTTGATCCCAAGGAAGCTGGTTGTTGCAAAATTCTTAAACTCACCAAGAGCTGCGGCACTTGCCCACTCACCACCGTGAGAAACAAGATAACCCATTGCTCTGTAGATGTACATAAAGCCCATGGTTGCAATGATAGGCGGAACGTTTGCTCTTGAAATTACAAGACCTACAACCAGTCCGCAGGCAATACCGATCGCCATTGCAATGATGAAAGCAAGTAATGTACTTGTGATATGTCCATATTTCAGGAGCATACCGATGGACATACCGGAAAGTGCCAGAGTTGACATGATGGAAATATCGATTCCGCCTACCAGCATGACACACAGCATACCAAGTGACATTACCATTGTTACTGCATTATTTTTCAGCATCTCCATGAGTGACTTCGGCGTAAGGAATGACGGGCTGATCACTGTGACAACGGCAAACAGCACGACCACGATAATTGCCAGCAGAGCCTCTCGGGAGCCTGTAATCTTCTTGATGACAGATTTCTTTTCCATTATTTAGTCCCCTTTCCAGTGCTCTTTTCCATGGACAGCTCAAGGATTCCCTCCTGTGTTGCCTCTCCTCTGTTCAGTTCTCCTGTCTTGCGGCCATTACACATAACGATGATACGGTCTGCCATACCCAGGATCTCCGGCATCTCGGAAGAAATCAGGATGATTGCATATCCTTTCTTTGCAAGGTCTCCCATGATCGCATAGATCTCAGCTTTGGCACCAACATCGACACCCTTTGTCGGCTCATCCATGATAACGACCTTCATTTCCTGAGCAAGTGCCTTGGCAACAACAACCTTCTGCTGGTTACCACCGGACAGTGAACTTGCAGGCTGGAAAATATCAACAGCCTTGGTATCTACTTCTTCAAGAAGCTTCTTGGAAAGCTCTCTTTCTGCTTTCTCGTCATTGAATCCGGATTTTGCATATTTACTGATGATCGGAAGTGTTACGTTTCTTCCAAGTCCCCAGCTCATGACAAGGCCCTGCTTCTGTCTGTCCTCAGGAAGAAGGATAATACCTTTTTCCATTGCTTCGGAAGGAGTCTTGATATAAACCTCTTTTCCCTCAAGGAAAACCTTTCCTTCGTCCGGACGGGTGATTCCACAGACAGCTTCCATAACCTCTGTACGTCCTGCACCAACCAGACCTGTAAGACCTACGATCTCGCCTGCATGTACATTGAAAGAAACATCCTTGAAAAATCCTGTTCTGGAAAGATGTTCGATACGGAGCATCTCATCTCCCAACTCAACTTCCGGTTTCGGGAACAGATCATTGATCTCACGGCCAACCATTGCCTTGATCAGATCTGCGTTTGTGATTCCATCTACATCATAGGTTCCGATGTACTGGGAATCACGGAATACGGTAACTCTGGAAGCCAGACGGTACATATCTTCGAAACGATGAGAGATAAAGATAATGGAAACACCATTCTCTTTCAGCTTGTCAACCAGTGTGTAAAGCTTCTCGGACTCGTTTCTGGTAAGTGCTGCTGTAGGCTCATCCAGAATGATGATCTTTGCATTTGTGGAAAGTGCTTTAGCGATCTCAACCATCTGCTGCTGTGCAACAGAAAGAGTTCCCATCTCAGCGGTTGCATCAAAATCTGCATCCAGCTCACCTAAGTACTTGTTCGCCTCCTGATTCATCTCTTTCCACTGGATCATATGATGTTTGATGATCTCATGACCCATAAAAATATTTTCTGCAACTGTAAGGTGCGGATATGATGTCGGATGCTGATATACGGCTGCAATACCTGCCTCCTGAGCATCCTTCGGACCCTTGAAGTCAACCTTCTGTCCGTTCAGGAACATCTCACCTTCTTCTGCTTTATGTACTCCGGTAATAACCTTGATAAACGTAGATTTACCAGCACCATTCTCACCCATCAGTGCGTGAACCTCACCAGGCTTGAGCTGGAACTGTACATTATTCAGAGCTTTGACACCGGGGAATATCTTCGTAATACCTTTTAATTCAAGAACATATTCTGACACGGCTCTTTCTCCTCCCTTTCCTTTGATCTGATTATATTCTATCATCCGGTCCACAGGCTGATAATGGGAATATTTTTGGATAAGGGTAAAATATTCTTCTTTTCCCTGTAAAATATTACTCATAAACCATTGTCCCATTCTCGTATTTCTATATACTTTATGCTATAATGATAACGCTGACGTTACAGTTTTCTGGGAATATAAACAGAACTGTAAACGTCCGATTTACAAAGCTATGAAGCTATGCTCGATTGGAGAACTGTATATGAAATTACTGATCGTTGATGACGAAGAACTTACGCGTACCGGGCTGATCTCATCTATCGACTGGGATTCTCTGGGGATCACCGAGATCCTTCAGGCAGACGATGGTGTGAACGGACTGGAAATGGCCAAACTGTATAAACCGGAGATCATTCTCTGCGATGTACGGATGCCACGGATGACCGGCATTGCCATGCTGGAACGTCTGGAAAAATTCCTGCCGGACAGTATCCCTATCTTTATGAGCGGATATTCTGACAAAGAGTATCTGAAAGCTGCCATCAAACTAAAAGCCATCAATTACATCGAAAAGCCTCTGCATCCCGAGGAAGTACAGGCTGCAGTTCTGGAAGCGCAGACTCTTTACAAACAAAAGCTCCGCTCCCATCGTGGCGAAGCGATCCATTCCCAGGAAATCGCCACCCGGCTGGCACAACAGCTGACTCTTCCACCTTCCGATAACAACAAAATTGCAGATCTCTGTCTGGAGCTGGGACAGTCGGAACTTCTTGAGAACGGCATGAATTTTACCTCTGTGATCGTGAAGCTCAATGGATCTGTGGAGGCCTCCGGCATTTTCCTGGAAGATCTCCAGAACGACATTTCCCATTTTCTGGAGCATTACCATCTGAAATGTCTTTTTGCGGAAAAAAGGGTTCAGTATCTGGTTCACCACATATATGGAAGAAATGCACTTTCCCCGACTACCCTTTCCGCAGTGGGAAGCTATATTTCCAGGCAATATGACACCTGCGGAAAGCATCTGATCGCAGCCGGAAATACCGTAACGGATATTTTCAGGGTTTATCAGTCCTACGCTTCTGCCGTGATCCTTCTGCAGAACTGTTTTTTCTTTCCGGAAAAAACATTTCTGACGGAAAATGCCATCCGCCGGCTTTCCCCGAAGGGACCGGTTCCGGATTTCCTGCAGTCACCGGAAAATACTTTTTCCAAATATCTCCTGGCCGAAGAAGAAGAACACTGTTCTCAGTTTCTTGATGAGCTTTTCCGGTATTACAGCTGCAATCACACATTTATGCCCAACCAGATCCGTGATCTTTATTACCAGCTGTTTAATACACTTTCAGCTTCCCGTAAAAAAAATCAGCTTGAAACCGAACTTCATGAAAAGCAGGATCTGATCGTAGATACGTTAAACAACGCCTTCACCTACGAAGAGCTTCACAAAGCTCTGAAAGAAAAAACCGCCCAGTATTTTGAAGATGCGAAAAATTCCCAGCCGGAAAATTCCACGATCTTTATGATCAAGGATTATATCAGCCGGAACTATATGAACGATACACTTTCCGTAAAAGATATCAGCGGCCATGTATACCTTTCCGCATCTTATGTATGCACTTTTTTCAAAAGTGAGACCGGACAGACTCTCAATCAATATCTGACAGAATACCGAATGGAAAAGGCCAAGCAGCTGCTTTCCGATCCCAGATACAAGATTTCCGAGATTTCTTCCAAGGTAGGCTATACGGATGGCAATTACTTCGGAAAAAGCTTCAAAAAATACTCCGGCTTTTCCCCGTCTGAATACCGGGAGAAAATGTCATGAGGGCCCTCTGGCGCCGTTTCAAAAACGGCTACCTGAATTTAAACCTGCAGACAAAATTCACCATTGCACTGATCAGCATTGTGGTAGTTCCTGCATGTCTTATCGCCTTTCTTTTTTATGGGCGACTTTATAGCATGGTGGTTTCCAATACCATCCGGCAGGAACAGGATGCCTCCGCAAAAACTGCACCTCTGATCGAACGGACTATGGATACGATTCTCGCTACTACCCGTAATATTACAGGACAGAATTTTTTTCAGGAACTTTTTTATATGCCGGTCAGCGATTCAGCAGAACAGCTTGCAGCATCTAACCATGCCACTGATTTTAAAAATGCCGTTCAGCGTCTGACCACAGATTCCATTGTTACCGATGTACGGATCTATGTGGATTTTCCTGATGATCTGAAGGCACTGGATACTTATCCCAACACTGAGAATATCCTTGCTCCCTTAAGTCAGGCGAAAGGTACCTACTGGTACGGTATCTTTCAGGGAAACCGTAACACCCAGGAAATGTTCTGTCCTTCCTTCTATCTTGGTCCCAGGGAAAAAAAGAATTATGGTGATATGGCATATATTTGTCCTTTGAGCCTTTATTATCACTCCACTGCTTATAAGGCTTATCTGGCAGTGTATTATTCTGATGACAAGCTTACTTCCATTCTTTCCGACAATCTATCTCTGGAGGGAAGTGTTTCATATATTGTAAACGAACGTGATGCCATTGTTGCTACCTCAGATCCGTCATTATCCGGAATCTACCAACTGGATTACGACACCATCAAGGCTTCCTTTATGTCTTCCAACAACTTCATTGAACGGAACATTCTGGACACAAAGGTTTATGCCGGTTTTTACAGCATTTCCAATACAGACTGGTTTATGGTGACGGTCCTGCCTTCCCCGCCGCTGATACATGAGAGCAACCGGCTGATGATCCAGATCGTACTGATCTATGCAGTTTTTCTGGTTCTGGCACTTATTTTTGCCAATGTACTGGCTCATTCCATTACCGGAAGACTTTCTTCTGTGATCCGGCAGATGCAGACCGTCCGCCACGGCCCGCCTACTCCTATGGAAAGTCCACAGGCACATGATGAGATTGGTAATCTTATCGATACCTACAACTATATGACTCGAAAAATGGAAGAACTGATGGAGAAGCAGGCTAAGGCTGCCGAAGATCTCCGGATCGCAGAATTCAATTCCCTCCAGGCACAGATCAATCCACATTTTCTTTATAACACCATGGATATGATCAACTGGATGGCACTGCAGGGACAGACCGATGAGATCAGTCACGCAGTACAAAGCCTTTCCCGTTTTTATAAGCTGACCCTGAGCCGCAAAAAGGGAATCTCTACCATTGCAAGGGAGCTGGAGCATGTAACCATCTACGTGCAACTCCAGAATATGCGCTACCATGACAGCATTGAGCTGATCACGGATATCCCGGATGAGCTTTCAGAATACCAGATCCCGAAACTGACTCTTCAGCCTGTTGTGGAAAATTCCATTCTCCACGGGATCCTGGAAAAAGAATCAAAATCCGGAACTATTGTTATTACCGGATGGATGGAAAATGAGGATGTTGTTCTTCTGATTTCTGATGACGGTGTTGGGATTTCGCCGGAAATCCTGTCAACTATCCTTTCCGGAAAGGGAAAAAGCCAGTCCGGAGGCACAAATATCGCAGTTTATAATACCCACCGGAGACTCCAAATTCTCTATGGAAATGATTACGGACTTACTTATTCCAGCAATCCTGGAGAGGGTACGGAGGTTGAAATCCGGTTCCCTGCACATCGTGAAAAGTAACTTACGTTCCACAAAAATCTTTACACAGAAAAGAGGTATAACACTATATGAATACACAGCCAGCTGCACTTTTATATAATTTTAATGATCCTGAACGTCTTCGCCAGATCCGCCGCTATCTGAACCGACAGAAGGTTAAGACACGGATCATCACAGCTCCCGAATTTCTTCATCCGCTTGGATATCTTTTTGAGATTCCGGGATTTCATCCCTCCTCCCAGTTTAATCTGGGAATCAATTTCAACGATGAAATGATCGTACTGAAGGATTTTTCCAGTGCACAGATGGATGGTTTTCTTGCTTTTTTCCGTGAAAACCAGCTCACGCCTGTTGCACTGAAGGCCATGCTCACACCGGTAACTCAGCACTGGTCTTCCGTCCAGCTGCACGATGAGCTTCTCAAAGAGCACTCATTTATGCATAAAAAATAAATAAAAATCCAAAGCTTTGATCTGCCGGATCTGCCAGCTGCATTTCCGGCAGATTTTTTTATCTTATTTTTCCCACTGAAAAAGGAGACCGCTCCGCGCAGTCTCCTTTTTTGAATATGTTTTAGGTTAAATATATAAGAAAGAATTTATCTTGTCACGATATCTACCGGTACGTTAAAGATTTTTGCGACCTTCAGGATCGTATCGATGTGTCTTCCTGTAGCAGCTGCCATATGATGTGTTGGGCCAGCCTCGCTCCAGCGGTTAACAAACTCTCTTGCTCCGCATGTGAAGCGTGTTCTCATGTTTGTATCACCAAAGGAAAGAATCGGTCCCTCCTCGTTTACGCCCTCAGCTACAACGAATTTAAAGTTTCCGTCTTTATCCTGGGTGATCGCAAGGTATGTCACCGGACCTGTGTACGGATAGAACTGTGTCAGATATCCGCCGCCTGTTTTGCCATGGAATACTTTTACGATCTTCATGGTTGGCTTCTTGTCAGAGATGTCCGCGTCACCGCTTCCGGAATGTCCGATAATACAGATATCATCGTTGAAGTCGATGGAGTACATCTCAGAAAGCTGACCTGTACCGGAAATTGTCTTTAAGATACTCATTGCCATGGCAACCTTCATGTCACCCTCTACTGCACATGCAGTACCCTGTTTGATCAGCATGGAGAATGCCGGGATCAGCATACTGTCAAGGACACCCGCTTTACCCTGTGCAAATCCGTCGTAATGGGAAGCGATCATTCCAAGATGCTCGTCTTTTACCCATTTCTC
The DNA here is from genome assembly GCF_022868965.1 of Blautia sp. NSJ-140. Lineage (NCBI taxonomy): Bacteria > Bacillati > Bacillota > Clostridia > Lachnospirales > Lachnospiraceae > Blautia > Blautia sp. NSJ-140. The sequence goes on from NZ_JALIFS010000007.1 coordinate 105,451, forward strand.
AAAAGCAACAACGTATTTAGCCATATCCCATACCTTCTCAATGGTGCCGCCGCCCTCAATATCGAATGTATCAAGGATATCCTGTGCCTTTGCACGGATTGCTTCCTCGTCTGTGATATCATCAGCGATCGCCCACATCTTCTCCCAGTCAAACTGTTTTGTGTAGAGGAACATTCTGTTATAGAGGTTTGTCTCATCAATATACAGATCCATCATACCCGGATATGGTCTTCCGATCTGTGCAATGTTAGTTTCACGAAATCTTCTTCTTACCTGAGCAGCCTTGCACCAGTCTTCGATCTCAGCCTGAACTGCAGGATCTCCGCCTTCTACAACGCCTGTGATAACCGCATGTCTCTTGCCTGCTCTCTCAAGGTCAGCAACTGCCTCGCCTACAGCACCGCATGCATAGCCTTCACCCAGCCAGGAGGCAATGTCAGTGTGCTCATAATCCAGCGCTTTCAATTTCTGAACGTTCACAAGAACGACCGGAACATCAAGATCACGGATTGCAGGAAGCATGTTGTAGGATGTTGCATAGGTCAGCATCTGAAGAAATACAAGATCAACATCTGCTGCACGGAATTTGTCCCCAGCTTCCATAGCCTGCTCTTTTGTGGTAACCATTCCACCGTCGATGATCTCTACTGTACCCGGAAGTGTTTTCTTGAACGCATCATACTGTGCTTCAAATTCCGGTACAAGAGACGGGAACTGCGGAAGGTATGCACCTAAAGCAATTGAAAATACACCAACTTTTGCCTTTGTGTTAACTAACATAATAAGACCTCCAATTATTTATGCTTTGTATACTTTGATACCGAAGGACTCATGGATGGTTGTACGAGCCTCCTCGATAGTTTTGAACTCCTCGGCCTTCAGCATCTGTGCTGTGATATTACCGATTGCAGTAGCCTCTCCAGGACCTGCATGGATTTCCTTCTTTGTAGCTTTTGCAGTCAGCTCATTTAAGTATCCTGCATTGGAACCACCGCCTACGATATGGATACGGCTGTAGGTTCTTCCTGTCATCTCCTCGATCTCCTTTGCGATCTTAGCGTAGCAATCTGCAAGACTTGTGTAGATAACTGTTGCGATCTCTCCAAGAGTTTCCGGAACCTGCTGTCCTGTTCTGCGGCAATAATCCTGAACCTCTTTTGTCATGTTCTCAGGAGAAAGGAAGCACTCGTCGTTTGCGTTTACTCTTGATGGGAAATCCTTAGCCTCCTCAGCCATCTCACAGATCTGTGCGAAGCTGTATGCGTCATCAAACTCGTGACGTACAGACTGGATCATCCAAAGACCCATGATGTTCTTCAGATAACGGAAACGTCCCGCATATCCACCCTCATTTGTGAAGTTCATCTCACAACTCTTCTCAGAGCAGTCTGCTTCTTTTCTCTCAATTCCCATCAGAGACCATGTGCCGGAGCTGATATAAATGAAATCGTCATCATTTGCAGGCACAGCCAGAACTGCAGACCCTGTATCATGTGTGGCCGGTGCTACAACCTCAAGATCAAAGCCAACTGCTTCCTTCACTGCGTCTGTTAAATGTCCGATGCTTGTGCTAGGCATGATCAGCTTCTGGAATATCTTTCTTGGATATCCCAGCATATCGATCAGCTCATAATCCCAGTCCTTGGTTGTCGGGCATACAAGCTGTCCTGTGGTTGCCTCTGTGTACTCACAAGTTTTTTCGCCTGTAAGAAGAAAATGGAAGTAGTCCGGTACATGAAGAAGTGTCTCAGCCTGCTCCAGATACTCAGGATGTTTCTTCTTCACTGCCATCAGCTGATATACTGTATTGTAGATCGCTTTCTGGATACCGGTTCTTGCATACAGATCCTTCAGGGAAATTGTCTTATAAACTTCCTCGTCCATTCCCTCTGTACGATGATCACGGTAGCCTACCGTGTTGCCAAGAACCTTGTCATCCTTGTCAAGAAGTACGAAGTCAACACCCCAGGTATCAACACCCATGCTTACCGGGATCTTGCCGATCTCTTTACATTTCTTAAGACCATTTACGATCTCGGTGAAAAGGCGGTCAAACTCCCAGCAGAGCTCTCCATCCTTCTTAACCATGCCGTTCTCAAAACGATAGATTTCTTCCAGGATCATTTTTCCGTTTTCCATATGTCCCAGAATGTGACGTCCACTGGATGCTCCGATATCTACTGCTAAATAATATGTTGCCATTTTTAAATCCTCCTCAATATGTAAGCTTCTGATCACTTTCATATCTGATGTTGTATTTATCATACATCAGGATCCTTCCGGTGATAAGAACCTCTTTTGTCAAAAAAAGTGTCTTTATTTGCCAATAATACAGCGATTATTTATGAACTACTACATTATTTGTTTAAAAAATCCGCTGACTGAATCAGCCAGCGGATCTCTTATTTCATACGTCCGAACGCAATCCGCGTTCATTATAACTTCACGATCTTATCAATTATATGATTTGATTAGTCATAAAGGTTAGGAGCGATATCCTCGTCTTCCATATTTGTTGCATCATACCAGTAACCGTCTGTAGGAACATCCTGAAGCTCCTGGCCGTTTGCTGCTGCTGTCAGAGCGTAGATTGCATAGTATCCCATCATAAGAGGAGACTGTGTAACAGCACCGATGAATGTGCCATCTTTAACAGCTGCTTTGATGATAGAACCAGCATCGAAACCAACACCAACTACATCACCGTTTGCCGGGTCAGAACCAAGAACGTTAAGGTTAGCATTTGCTGCAAGAACACCCTCTGCGGAAACCTGGTTAGAACCGAATACTGCGATACAGTTCTCCTGGGAAAGGATTGCCTGTGCCTCTGTGGAGCAGAGCTCTACAGTTGTCTGTGCAGGTACAGCTACCTGGATAACAACGTCTGCGTCTTTAGCGTCTGCGTCAGCACCCTCTGCTGCGTTTACATAGAACTCGTTGCCGCTTACTGCTACAGTCTTGCCATCAGCCTGAAGAAGCTCGATCATCTTGTTGATGAATCCTGTACCACGCTGCTGGATGTTCTGAGCTGTTGCATCCTGGTTAACCTCACCGATTACAACCTGTCCCTCAGCATCTTTAACAACGTCTTTAATGCTGTTGTACATATTCTCAGCTGCTACTGCACCAGCCTGTGCGTTGTCTGTACAAACCTCGCATACTACAGATCCTTCCGGAGCATCAGCGATACCTGTATCGAATGTTACAACCGGGATTCCTTTTTCTGCACATGTCTTAAGTGCATCTGTAACAGAAGATGTATCACAAGCTGCAAGTCCTAATCCAACAGGATTGGAAGCGATAGCTGTGTTGATCATGTTAACCTGGTCAGCGATATCGGACTCACTGTTCGGTCCCTGTGGTTTATAATCAACGCCCAGCTCCTTAGATGCTTTTTTCATACCTTCCTGAGCTGCATCCCAGTATGTGGACTGGAAAGATTTAACCATCATCGGGAACACATAAGCTTCGTTTGCTTTCAGTCCGTCAAACTGTGCGGTAGGATCCTCAGATGCTGTGGAATCTGCGGACTCCTCTGTTGCTGCATCTTCTTTCTCCTCAGCTGCAAAAGCTGCTGTTGCACTCATGCTTGTTACCATTGCTGCACAGAGCATTAATGCCATAACCTTTTTTGCTTTCATATAATATTTCCTCCTTAAAATATATTATATAGTTTTTTTATGTTCATACGCCATTGCTACCCCTTGGCGTTTCACATCTTTGATTATCGGATACTGTTCACATTTCTCTGTGAACAGCACCCTTACTTATTATACCACACTTCTTAATATCAGTGTGCTGCTTTTTTCTCTTTCAGGATATCGATCAGAACGGCTACGATCAGAACGATACCGGTGATGATCTGCTGCCAGTTTGCCTGCAGGCCGATATATGGAAGACCTGTTTTCAGAAGCATGATGACGAAGATACCAACGAATGTACCGATCACGGAACCATATCCACCGGTAGCTGCTACACCACCAACGAATACACCACCGATAGCATCCATCTCAAGTCCGGCACCAGTACCAGGCTGTACAGTAGGTGTTACTGCTGCGTATGCGATTGCTGCAAGACCTGTAAACAGACCGCAGACAACGTATACCATTACGTGATAGAACTTTGTATTGATTCCGGAAAGGGCTGCTGCCTCTTTGTTGGAACCGATTGCAATTGTGTAACGACCAAATTTGGTGTGGTTCAGGATGTACTCCATAAGAAGAACCAGAATGATCATCCACAAAAATCCAAGCGGATAACGGGAAGCACTTCTTCCTGTACCAACAGTTACTTTAAAGATTGTGTGGAACCATCCACCATCCTGTGTAAGTCCCGGCCAAGGTGTCGCACTGCAGAGAGATCCGGCACCACGGGTGATCATACAGGTACAAAGTGTTGCCAGGAACGGCGGCAGGTTCATAACACCGATCAGTACACCGTTCAGTGCACCGACTGCGATACCAAGAACAATACAGATCAGCATTGCCAGAGCTACCGGGCAATTATTGTTTCTGATCAGTGTTCCGGCGATCAGTGCGTATGCTACCATACCAGTTCCGATTGACAGGTCAACACCACCAGTGATAAGCGGGAATGTAACTCCGATCGCCATAAGAAGATCGTAATATGAGAAATCCAGCATACTCAGGATCGTGGTGTACTGTCTGAATTCTTTACTCAAGCCTGAGAATATTGCACACAGGACAATGATAACGAGCAAAACAATAAATCTCTGATCACTTAAAATACTTTTTTTCTTCTTAGTCATGACTTTCCTCCTTAATCGATATTCCGTGTGGCCTTGTCCATGATGTTTTCCTGGGTTGCCTCGGAGATATCAATACATCCGGTAACTTTACCCTCACACATGATGATGATACGGTCACTCATTCGGAGAACTTCCGTCATCTCAGAAGAAATCATGATAATGGATTTGCCTTCTGCTGCCAGTCTGTTCATTAATTTGTAGATTTCGTTCTTGGCACCAACATCGATACCTCTTGTCGGCTCATCGAAAATAAGGATATCGCTGTCTCGTGTCAGCCATTTAGCAATAACAACCTTCTGCTGGTTACCACCGGAAAGGTTTACTACCAGCTGGTCGGTGGTCGGTGTCTTTGTTGCAAGCTCATTTACATATTTCTCTGCAACCTGTTTCTCTTTTGCCTTGTTGATAAAAATACCATTGGTAAACTCTTCCATGGTTGCCAGTGTAGTATTTTCTGTTACAGATTTCTGTACAACACAGCCATATCTTCTTCTGTCCTCTGACAGATAACCGATACCGTATTTAACAGCATCCTGCGGGCTGTTGATGGTTACCTCGTGAAGCTGTCCGTCTTTACCCATAACAGAGATCTTACCACTCTGTTTCGGGTCTGCTCCGAACAGTGCTCTGGCTGTCTCAGTACGTCCGGCGCCCATCAGTCCTGAGAAACCAAGGATTTCACCTTTTCTCAGCTCAAAGCTTACATCCTGAACCATCTTGCCTGCATTCAGGTGCTCAACCTTAAGAACTACCGGTGCATCTGCCGGAACTGCACTCTCCTGCTTCGGATCCTCATAAATAACACGACCAACCATCATGTTGATGATATCTTCTTTTGTGCTGTCTTTTGTGATGAGGGTTCCTACATAACCACCATCTCGCATGACTGTTACACGGTCTGTGATCGTTTTGATCTCATCCATACGATGTGAGATATACACGATACCGAGATTTTTCTTACGAAGGTCACGGATGATCTCAAACAGATCTGCGATTTCCTTCTCGGTAAGCGCTGCGGAAGGCTCATCGAAGATGATAACCTCAGCTTTATGAGAGATAGCTTTTGCGATCTCACACATCTGCTGTTTTCCGACTGTCAGGTTTTTCATCTTTTCCTTCGGATTGATCTCAATGTTCAGATCCTGGAAAAGCTTTTTGGAATCCTCGATCATTTTCTTATCATCGATGGTAAAACCTTTTTTCGGCTCACGTCCGATGAAGATGTTCTGAGCAACGGTAAGATCACCTACCATGTTCAGCTCCTGATGTACGATTACAACGCCGGCATCCTGTGCCTCACGTGTATTGTGGAATTCTGTTTCCTGTCCTTTGTAAACAATGGAACCTGAATCCTTCTGATAAATACCGGTAAGAACCTTCATCAGTGTTGATTTACCGGCACCATTTTCTCCCATAAGTGCATGTACTTCGCCGCGTTTTACTTCGAAATTAACGTGATCCAGAGCATGAACTCCAGGAAAGGACTTATCAATGTCCTTCATAGTTAAAATAACTTCACCCATTGTCGCATCCTCCCTCTAAGATCAGTTCTTTCTGCGTCTTGCAGAAACGTCGATATAAACTGCAACGATAACGATGATACCTGTGATGATCATCTGCTGTCCTTTACCAAGGCCAAATGCCATAATGCCCTGCTGAAGAAGAGAGATGATAAATACGCCGATTACAGTACCGCCGATGGAAGCAAGTCCACCAACCATGGATGTACCACCCATAACGCAGCCTGCAATAGCCTCATTGTTGTACTGATCGCCATAACCTGGCTGAACAGTTGTGTATGTAGCTACAAAGAAGAGTGCTGCAATACCTACCAGGAATCCGCAGATCATATAAGCAAGCATTTCCCATTTTTTTGTGTTGACACCGGAAAGACGGACAGCCTCTTTGTTAGATCCAAGGCAGAGGATGTAACGTCCTGGTTTTGTGTTGTAAAGAACGATACCGCAGATAACTGCCATTCCCAGGAAAATAACAATTCCTACAGGGAAGCCGTTTGCGGAAACGATATTACGGAACCAGCCGTTTGCCTCACTGGCTGCCGGCCAGCTTACGGACTGTGTTTTTGTGAATACCGAAGCAATACCTTTTGCAATATTCATGGATGCCATGGAAATAATGAATGGCGGTACTGACATGTAAGAAACCATCCAGCCATTGAAAATACCAAAGCAGAGACCGATCAGAATGCAAAGGATCATGGCAACTGCACATGGAACCTTGTAGGATGTCATGCAGTAACCGGATACCAGTGCACAGCAGAACATTACAGGTCCGATGGAGAAATCAATTCCTCCTGTAGCGATTACGAATGTAACGCCAAGTGACAAAAAGCCCAGGAAGTACACATAGTTCAAAGTAGACTTGATACTGTCAACAGCCGGAAACTTGTTTCCAAGAACTACTTTAAAAACCAGGAACATAAGAATCAGAACACAGACAAGAAGTATTCTGTTCAATCCGAGCTTCTTAACGATTGGATTTTGTTTTAACTTTTCCAATTTTTACCCTCCTCACGTTTTGCACGTATCTTGTGTTTTCTTGGTTATTATCATACCGTCAAAAATCAATAATTGTAATAGAATATCTTTCAAAAAAAGGTTAAATATTTACTGTACTGTAAATATTTAACCCTTTTCTTTGTGCATTTATGACTATTTACGGTGTAAGATTACCATATGTTTTTAACGTATTAAACGGGAAAAGCAGTTTTTCGATCTCACTGGTATACATATTGTCAGGAGTTACCAGCTGGCACCCGGAATTAATATTCTTTTTATAGTTTTCTCCACGCAGCATCTTAACTGTTTCCCGAACACCCACATACCCCATTTTAAATGCCTTCTGTACAACGATTCCCTGGAAGATTCCGTGTTCCATCAGCTGAACGGCCTCCTGTGAGCTGTCTACTCCCACCACCCTGATCCGGTTCTCTGCTTTTGCTGCCTTTACTGCTCTTGCAGCACCTACAGAGGAATATTCATTCATCCCCGCGATCATCTTGAGATCCGGATATTTTTTCATCAGCTCTTTTGTAAGCTCATAGGACTTGTCATACTGAGAATCACAGTATACCACATCCACGATATTATCCTTCAGACTGCCAAGTCCTGTCCGGAAACCTTTTTCTCTTTCAACTGCCGTAGATACACCCTTTACATGTGAAACGATCGCGATCTGATCATCCGCTCCCACAAGATCCTTCGCAAACCTGCCAAGGATCTGCCCTGCTTCCAGATTATCGGTCGCAACGGTAAGATCCTGGACCGCTTCCTGTGTATAGGAATCAATAAATGCAATATGTATTCCCTGTTCCTTTGCCTTCTTCAAAAGCTGGTCAGATTCAGTGAAGCTGGACGGCGAGATCAGGATCGCATCCGGTTTTTCTTCTATTGCCCTTTCGATCAGCTTGTTCTGACCATCCACATCATTTTCTTCCTCAGGTGCCCATACGCGGATATCTGCATTATATTCCTTTGCAGCCATCTCCGCCCCCTGGATCAGTGATGTCCAGAAATCGTTGGTACCGTCCACAACCTTCGGAATATAGATCAGCGATAGTTTTCTCTCTTCTTCTACCTGTTTATAATAGAATATTCCGGCTACAAGCCCCGCCACAAGGCAGATGACCACTCCAAAAGTCAGGAGTTTTCTATGTTTTTTCATATTGATTCCTCCTGTATTCCCGGAATGGTGATCGTGGCAGTGGTTCCGACACCTTTTTCACTTTCATAGGTGATCCCGTAATTTTCTCCATAATAAAGCTTCAGACGTTTCTGTACATTGTAAACACCCACACCATTGGAATGATAATTCACCTTATGTTTATCATAAATATGTGACAATGTTTCCTCATCCATACCTACACCGTTGTCGATCACCTGAAGAACTGCATTTCCATCCTTCATAAAGCCTTTTACCTGCAAAAGTCCCTTACTCTCTTTATATTTCAGTCCATGATAGATGGCATTTTCAATGATCGGCTGGAGAACCAGCTTGATCAGAGGGATATTTAGTATAGAAGGTTCTACATCGATCTCGAATTCCAACTTGTCCTTGTAACGCATCTTCTGGATCGTAAGATAACCCTTGGCATACTCCACTTCCCTTGCGAGAGGAACCACTTCATCTTCATTACTGATGCTCTGACGAAGAAGACGTGCCAGGGATGCTGTCATCAGAACAACCTCTTCGTACTTTCTGCCCTCTGCCATCCAGATGATCGAATCCAGGGTATTGTAGAGAAAATGAGGATTGATCTGGGACTGAAGGGCCTTAAGCTCACTTTTTCTCTTTGCTTCCTGTTCCTTCACGTTCTGCTCCATAAGATCCTGTATCCTATGTGTCATCACATTGAAAGATTTCGTCAGGCTTCCGATCTCATTCTCTGAATCGATTTCCACATCTGCTCCGTCAAAATGCCCTTCCTGTACTCTGGACATGGAATCTCTGAGACGCTGAAGAGGATATGTAAGACTCTTTGCAAGAAATCTGGAAAAAAGCAGTGCCACGATCATCAGAAGTGCGGAAATAAGCACATAAATACTCTGTGCCTGATTGCTTTTGCGCAGAAGTTCGCTGACGCTCATACAGCCCACAACGGTCCATCCGGTTTTATTTGATCTGGAAATAGAATACAGCTTTCCTCTGTTTCCCCTTTCGGTACGCACCGTATCTTCTTTTGATTTCACGATCAGGTCGATATTCTCAGTCTGCAATTCATTGTAAAGCTGCTGCTGTTGGGGATGGTATACTATATTTCCGCTTTCATCCAGAATGAATGCGTATCCCTTTTTCCCGATCGTATTCTGATCACAAAGTTCACTGATGGCACTATAATTCAGATCAATAAAAAAGACTCCCTCTTTCTCACCACTGTTGGAAAAATTACGGATTCCCCTGCTTAAAGTGATCACCCACGGACGCTCTCCGCTGATGATGTGCTGTACATGAGAAGATGTAAGAAGCGGGCCTTCCGGCTTCTGTAAAGCTTCCAGATACCACTCCTGGGTGGAAAGCTTCAGATCCGGATTCACAGATTGCTTGCCGTCGTTGATCAGCTTCCGTCCATTACTTCCAATGATCCCAAGATTTCGGATATCACTTCGTCCGTCCAGAATAGTCTTGAACTGATTGAGCAGGCGCTCTCTTGTTCCATCGTCCACATTGTCGCCAAAAAGATATTGCTGTACATCCTCGTTACTGGAGATCATATAAGCTATATTTTCCATGTAATCAATATAGGAATCAATATTCTGATTCATCTGCTGCACGATATTCTGGGTGTAGACAGCAGAATTTTCAAAAATAGAATTGCGGGTATATCTCATGGAAACACCTGTTATGACCAGCACCGCGCTTAAAAGCAGCACCGTCACCACCGCAAAGATCGCACTCTGGATACTCTTAAATTTTCCTATGATCTTTGCCGCAAACCGGATATCTCTCATTTACGTTTCTCCCTTGCATATTCTGTCGGTGTGCAGCCTGTCATTTTTTTGAAGGAGATCCCAAAATAATGAGGATCTGCAAATCCGACTTTCTCGGCAATTTCATAATTCTTCATAGTTGTATTCTCCAGAAGTTCCTTCGCCTTCTCCATGCGGGTACGGATCAGAACCTCTGTAAAAGTCTCTCCCGTAAGCTCCTTAAAGATCGTACTGAAATAGCTTGTGCTGATATTCAGATAAGAACAGATACTGTTCAGGCTTAAATCCGGATCCATATAATTCTTCTGGATATAATCCAGGGCAAGTCTAGCCTGACGCTGTCCGCTGGAGCTGTTTGCATCGGAAAGTGTCTGGAAAATTTCTCCGATATGATTCCTGACCAGTTCAACAGCACTGTCAAAAGAATTCTGCTCCGTAACCTGCTGCAGAAGTGCTTCTCTTTTGGAAAAAAGCCTGTTGTCCGGAACCATATCCTCACAGGTCTCATCTGCTGCACGGATGATCTGCTGAAGATACACGCAGGCACGACTCTTATCCACACGCGCTTCCTTGATCTCAGAAGAGATCTGTTCCAGAATATGCTCTGCGTTTTCCTTTTTACCCGCTTTCAGAGCAGCTACCAGCTTCTCTACATAATCTTTAATGGAAAGATTTTTTTCCGCCGGCTGTTCTTCCATATCAATGAGAAGGCTTCCGCCAAGAAGATAACGATATTCAATAGCTTTCTCAGCAAGTTCATGGGATACACGAAGCTCCTGCTGAGTTCTGGCCCAGCTTCCCACACCGATAGAAATATCCAGCGACATCAGTTCCTTCAGCTTATCCTGAATCGTCCTGCAGATCTCCATGATCTTCTGTTCAAACTCTCTGGTACGGTTTCCCATGAAAAGAGCACCAACCTTGTTGTCTCCGTCCTGATATGCCACTCCTGCTTTTTCCTTGCTGATGATCTCATCACTGATATTAAAAAGAACAAAAGACATCAGTGCACTCTCCTGGCGTTTCTCTGCAGTAAGCTGACTACCGTCCGAATACAGATCCAGCTCAAAAACAGCCACACGATAGCAGGCTGCCTCAAGATCGATTCCCAGTGCTGCAAGCTCTTCCAGACTTTCCTGCCGTGTCTTGATATTATCCACAAAGCCCTGCAGCGCTCTGGAACGGATCACAATAGCGTTTTTCTGATAATTCTCGGAAGTCTGTGTCAGACGTTCCAGCTTCTCTTTTTCTTTTCTTTGCTGGTCCACCTTCTCTTTCATTTTTCCGATAACATTTCTGAGCTCCATGGCTGTCACCGGCTTCAGCATATATTCACTGACACCATACTGGATTGCCTTCTTGGCATACTCGAATTCTCCGAATCCGCTGAAGATTACGATCACGATGTCCGGATAATTATCATGGAGAAAACGGCTCAGTTCCATACCATCCATATATGGCATAAGGATATCTGTCAGCACGATATCCACCGGATGGTTCTGCACAAATTCCGCTGCTGCTTTCCCGTTATCACAGTCTCCTACCAGTTCACAGTCCATTGCTTTCCAGTCAATATTCTCCCGGATCGCATCTCGAACAAGTATCTCATCATCTACCAGTAAAATACGATACATAATTTCTGTTGTCCCCCTCTGATCAGTTTCTGTTATTTTTATTGCACATCCCCCTGACAGATTTCTTCTCCGGTCTCTGTCACTTTCATTGGTAAATATTACTGTTCTTTCTGTGAACAATAACTGTTAATTCTTTCTATATGGTAACATGTTTGGTTAAAATTTACAACGGAGTTTCTTAGTATAAATTATAGCAATCCTCTTAAATGCATTATTTTAGAGGATTGCTGTAGATACAAACAAATCCCGCGTCCGCCATATCGGACACGGGATTTTACTGCAGCACTTTTATTATTTTACGATAACGCCATCCTCATCCCAGAGGTCATGCCAGTCCTTGGCACCATGCCACAGAAATACCTGCCCTTTTACAAGACGGTTGCCTTTTTCCAGAGTTGCGATGGTTGCCATTTCCTCCTCTGTAAGTGGATCCTCTGTGACACATTTCAGGTTGCTTGCATAGTTGTGCACAGAGAACGGAATGGAGATTTCTCCTCTCTGATGTGCCCACTTCAGAGCGATCAGAGCCGGATGAACACCATGTGCCTTTGCGATTGCCTGCATCTCCGGAACCTCCAGATCCGCAACATCCTCCGGGCAGATATCTCTCTCCGGTCTGCGTGGAGAACCGATCGGCATATAGCCTACCGGCTGGATGTTATGCTCTACCAGATAATCATAAAGCTCCTGCTGCTGGAAGCATACATGAAGCTCAAGCTCACAGGTTGCAGGTTTGATCTTCATGAGCGGAAGAACTGCCTCAAGCTTCGGAATGGTCATATTGGAAATACCGATATAACGGATCTTTCCTTTTTCTACCAACGCCTCACACTGGCGGTATGTATCCATAAACTCCTCCACACTGAAGGGTTTGGAATCCGGATTTCTGGAATCCACATCACATCCCGGTGCATGATAGTTCGGGAATGGCCAGTGGATGAAATACATATCCACATAATCGCACTGAAGATCCTTAATGCTCTTATCACAGGCTTCCTCTACTCTTCTGTGCATGTCGTTCCATACCTTTGTCATGATAAATAGTTCTTTACGCTTTACAACACCTTCGTCAAAAGCGTCCTTAAATACCTGGCCGATCTCATGCTCGTTTCCGTAGCATGCGGCACAGTCAAACATACGGTAGCCACTGCGGATCGCGCCTGCAACAGCTGCAGATACATCCTCTGCGGATACACGGTCGGAACCGAAGGTTCCCATTCCGACACACGGAACCTGCTCGCCGGAAGGAAGTGTCACTTTCGGCACAATTGCCGGATTGATAACTTCTGCCATCTTTACATCTCCTTTTTTATAAAAATTTTCTTATTATAAGCTTATCTTATAAACGCCTGATCTCGATCTTCGGAAGAAGAGCCTCCATATCCTCCATCACAAAGAAGCCCGTTTCCTCGCGCATGGCTGCCGCTGCTGAGATCGCACTGGCTCTTCGCAGAGTCTCTTCCAGAGAAAGTCCCTCACTTAATCCAAGGGCAAAGCCTGCGATCATGGAATCTCCGCAGCCTACGGTATTTACCGCATCGATCTTCGGAACCACCGCACGGAAAATCCCTTCCTTTCCGACTGCCAGGGAACCATCTGCTCCAAGCGAGACCGCCACAATCTCCACACCACCGGCGTGGATGGCTTTCGCTGCTTCAATGATATCGTTGATATCGTCACAATGCTTGCCTGTCAGCATACGGATCTCATCAATGTTAGGCTTGATCAGTGTCGGTGCTGCCTTGATTCCCTCTTCCAGAAGCTTGCCGCTGGTATCCAGGATCACCGGTTTTCCGGCGTCTTTCACAATCTTCACGAGGCGCTGGTAGGCACTTCCGTCAAGTCCCTTCGGCACGCTGCCGGACATCGCCACAACAGAAGCATCTTTTACAAGCTGGCGGAATTTTTTCTCAAAGCCCTCAAAATCTGCCTCTGTCAATGTGAATCCCGGCTCCAGGAATTCGGTCTGTACATGATTCACCTCATCCCAGATGTTGATACAGGAGCGGCTCTCCGCATCTACATGGTAAAAAGCACTCTTAATACCAAAGGGTTTCAGGGCAGCTTCTATATAATTGCCTGCGTGGCCGCCTACAAAGCCGGTGGCAACCACTTCGGCACCGTAAATGGACGCCGGCTTGGAAACATTCAGTCCCTTTCCGCCGGGAACATAAGTACATTCACGCACCCGGTTCACTTCGCCCACCTTAAAATCATCCACTACATAACGCTTGTCAATGGCAGCGTTTAAGGTTACTGTCAGGATCATATCAGTCTTCCTCATTGGAAAGAAGGATCTTTCCTTTTACAAGGCCCGGTGTCTTGAACAGCTGGAAGGCCTCCTGTGCCTGGCTCATCGGGATTTTCTTATAAATGAAGCCCGGGTCAAACTTCAGCTGACCGGTTGCAAAATAATGAGCAGTCAGATCCCACTCACGTCCCGGATATGGTGCACTGTAGGACATCCAGGAACCGGTAAGCTTGAACTCCTTACGGTTCATGTTCTCCCACTCCTTCGGTGTGAAGGTAAGGTTTTCATGCGGCGTACCGATGAAGCATACATGTGCCTTGTTTGCTGCAAGCTCAAATGCCATATGCATGGTGGGAACCTGTCCGGCTGTCTCAAATACGAAGCCGTAGCCCTTTCCACCTGTAATGGCCATGGCTTTTTCCATATATCCATCTTCCTTTGTGTTGATGATCTCATCTGCGCCGAGACGCTTTGCAAGCGCAAGTCTCTCATCGCTGATATCAAAGACCACTACCTTCTTGGAGCCGAAGATCTTTGTCCACTGCATGGTGAACATACCAACCGTACCGCCACCAAGGATCGCCACATACTCACCGCCGTGGTAATCATTCTGGAATACACCGTGGATAGCTACGGTTGCAGGCTCAAACATGGCTCCCTGCTCATATGGTACATTGTCTGCGAATGGTACTGCATTCTGCTCAGGAACCACTACATAATCTGCGTTTGCTCCCTGTTCTCTGGAACCGATGAAGCTGTAATGCTTGCAGAGAGAAAAATTACCCTTCTGGCAGTCGTCACATTTCATACAGGGAAGAAGTGGCGCACCGGATACACGGTCACCGACCTTCACCTTGGTAACGCCTTCTCCCACTTCCACTACATCACCGGAAAATTCATGTCCCAGCACGATGGGATAAAAATGTACGCCGTGATTTAATACACGCGGGATATCAGATCCGCAGATTCCGGAATATCTTACCTTGATCTTCACATGGCCCGGTGTTACCTGGGGTTCTTCCACTTCCTGATACTGAACATCCTCATTTGCTACTACTACTGCTGCTTTCATGATCACTTTTCCTCCTCATTTCTCATCATAGGTTCAAGAGATTTATAGAGATTTAAATAGGTTTTATAGGTTTTCTCATAAACATCCCGGTTTTCCGGGTTCGGTTCATGTCTTCTTGTTTCCTTTACCGTAAGACGGATAGCCTCATCATAGTCCTGATACATTCCAACGCCAACACCTGCCAGAATGGCTGCACCAAGTGTTGTTGCCGTATCAGAGGACGGCACTACGATAGGTTTTCCTGTGATATCGGATTTGATCTGTGTCCAGAGAAGAGAATTTGCAGAGCCTCCCATTGCACGGAGAACTTCCACATCTGCTCCTGCTTCCTTTGCCACCTCAAGGTTGTGTTTCAGAGAAAGTGCTACGCCTTCCATACAGGCACGTACCATATGGCCCTTGGTCTTGGAAAAGTCCAGTCCGTAGAATACGCCCTTTGCATTGGGATTCCAGATTGGAGAACGCTCACCGGACATATATGGAAGAAATACCACTCCGTCACTGCCTGGCGCGATTCTTTCCGCTATCTCATTGAGCTGGTTCAGAGAAGAGCCTTTTTCCCCTGCTACAGAACGCTCATACTCTGCAAACTCACGTTCAAACCAGCGCATGACACCACCACCTCCGGTGGTTCCTCCCTGAAGGAGCCACTGTCCCGGAACCACGTGATAGCCAAGGATCAGTCTGGGATCTGCCTTGTACTCATCCATGCAGATGCTCATTCCGCCGGCCTGTCCGCCTTGCTCCTGTGTCTCACCCGGATGGATCACTCCGGCCCCCAGTGTTCCGCATGCCGCATCCAGACCACCGGCAACAACCGGTATTCCCACAGCAAGGCCGGATTCCTCCGCCGCCTTCTCTGTAACAGTTCCCACAACATGATCACAGGCACAGATCTCAGGAAGAAATTCCATGGGAATCCCAAGCTTTCTGCACATATCCTCATCCCAGGCTGCCTTTCTCATGTCAAAGCAATGCAGGCCATAGCCCTGGGAAACATCCTGGCTCATCACACCTGTCAGCTTATATGCAATGTAGCTGTTGGACTGCAGGATCTTGTGGATCTTTTGGTACACCTCCGGGAGATTTTCTTTATACCAGAGGATCTTTGCAGTTGTGTAGGACGGCTGAAGGGAATTACCAGATACTTCAAAAATCTGCTCTGCCCCGATCTCTTCATTCAGTCTGTCACAGATAGACTGTGCTCTGGTATCCATCCAGATCGGAGTGTTTGTCAGTACATTTCCGTCCTTATCCATGGCAATGGCTGACCAGCTCTGTCCATCAATACCGATACCTGCGATCTCCTCAGGTGCTATCCCCGCTTTTTGGATGGCCTTCTTTACCGCCTGACAGACAGCACTCCACCATTCTTCCGGATCCTGTTCTGCCCAGCCCTCCTTCGGATAGTAAACCGGATAATCGCCGTTGGCCGCAGCCACAACCGTTCCCGATTTTTCAAAAACCGCAACCTTACAGGCACTGGTGCCGATATCAATACCTAATAAATATGGTTTCATTATAGATTCTCCTTCTCGTCCGGCACACGGACGGATTTTCCCATGATGATCTCTGCGCCAAGCTTCTCCGTGATCGGTTCTGTTTCTTCACTTACAACCCCTTCCAGTCGTTTCAGCATGATTCCCGCCACTTCTCCGGCAATCCCCTGTGTAGGCTGTGCCACAATGGTAAGCTTGGGATTACATGCTCTGGCAAACTGCAGATTGTCAAAGCCGATCACAGACAGCTGTTCCGGGATCTTAAGACCCAGCTCATTCATCCCGATCACCGCCCCCATAGTCATCTCATAGTTGGTAACAAACACAGCCGTCATATCCGGATTGTCCGCAACAAGCTTCTCGATTCCCTGCACACCACCCTGAATGGTATAATCACCGTGATAGATCAGAGATTCCCGTACCGGTATATTTTCTTTTTCGTATGCATTACGGTACCCCTGGAGACGTTCCTGGGCTGTGGAAATTTCCTCCGGTCCGCCAATGATCCCGATCTTACGGTGTCCTGCCTGAAAAAAAACTCTCATTGCGTCCTCAGCCGCCTTCTCGTTGTCTACAAGAACACTGTCACAGGAAAGCTCCCTGATCCTGCGGTCAATGAGTACGATGGGCTTTCCGGTTTTCTGGAATTTTTTCAGATGATTGCCTTCAGCATCCACCGGCATGCTGATGATCCCGTCCACACGCTTACGGCTTAAAAACTCCACTGCATCCCGCTCCAGCCTCTTATCGGTACGGCAGTCACAGACAATGGTCGCATATCCGTGACTTCTTAAGACATCCTCCATCCCTGTGATGATCTCCGCACAAAAGGTATTGTTAAGCTCCGGAATCACCACACCGATGGTTTTGGTAGCATTGGTCTTAAGCCCTCTGGCCACCTCATTGACCTCATAATGCAGCTCCCGAATGGCCTCCTCGATCTTTATTCTGTTTTTTTCTCTTACGTTTCCGCCATTGAAATAAGAAGAAATCGTTGCGAGCCCAAGTCCCGTCCGCCTGGCAATATCTTTCATGGTTGCTGCCATACTGATCACTCCGTTTCTGTTTTTTTACAGAAGATCATTCTGCCTTTCCATCACAGCCGCAAACCTTCATACGCGCCTCAACCAGCTCCTTCACTGCCTGGATCGCTTTCTTTCCGTATGCCTTCGGATCGATGGTATTCTCATTCTCTGCAAAGGTCTCCTTCACCGCCCTGGAATATGCGGCACGAAGCTCTGTTGCAAAGTTAACCTTGCAGATACCACGTTTTACACAGTCTCTGACATCCTCATCACTGAGTCCGGATGCCCCGTGAAGAACAAGGGGGATATCTACGACTTTGCGGATCTCGCTTAAGCGTTCCTTGTCAAGAACCGGTGTTCCCACGTAAAAACCATGTGCGGTTCCGATGGCAACTGCCAGGGAAGTAACACCTGTACGCTCCACGAATTCCTTCGCCTCCTGCGGGTCGGTGTTAGTGTCTGCCTCAGCCTCAAGATCATCCTCTTTACCACCGACCTTACCGAGCTCAGCCTCACATGGGATATCCAGGGCTGCTGCCACATCCGCAACTCTCCTGGTCTCTCTGATATTATCCTCAAAATCCAGCTTGGAACCATCGATCATCACAGAGGTATAACCTGCATGCATTGCCTGCATCGCAAGCGCAAAACTGCTGCCGTGGTCAAGATGAAGGCATACCGGAACGGAAGCCTTGGCTGCCTCTGCTGCTACGATCGCAGCGTAAGTCTCAACCGTACCATATTTAACAGTAGAAGGTGTTGTCTGGATCATAACCGGTGCTTTCAGTTCCTCAGCTGCCTGGATGATCGCCTTCACCATCTCCATATTCTCTGCGTTGAATGCTCCTACTGCATATCCGCCCTTCTGTGCCTTTAACAGCATTTCCTTCGATGTAACCAGTGGCATAATCTTCTCCTCCTTGGAATCATTGTGTTTGTTTTGTATTATTTCCTCATTTGGTCCAGAAACCGAAACGTTTCCGTTTGAGTTCATCATAGCGCTCCATACGTTTTCTGTCAACCATAAAATTTTCATCATTTACAGGAAAATATTCCCTTGAAAAGAAGACCAAATACCGTTAGATTAATTAGTATGAGTTCTAAAGCCTGTGGCCGGGCAGGTCTGTCTGATACTACCGGCGTCATAACAGTTTCGGAAATCCATGTATCCTGTTCTGATCACCTGAGCCTGATGCTGTAATTTCCGAAATGCTGTAAGTACACAATGATCTTAGGAGGATATGAACTATGTTAAAAGGAATTCCAGAAATCTTATCACCAGAATTACTGAAGGTTTTATGTGAGATGGGACACAGTGACCGTCTTGTTATCGCTGACGGAAACTTCCCTGTAGAATCCATGGGAAAAAATGCCATCACCATCCGCTGTGACGGACATGGTGTTCCGGAGATCCTGGATGCCATCCTGAAGCTCTTCCCGCTGGATACCTATGTAGAGCATCCGGTAAACCTGATGGAAGTAATGCCTGGTGATACTGTAGAGACACCGATCTGGGATACATATAAAGAAATCGTTTCCAAGCATGACGAGCGTGGCGAAAAAGCTGTCGGAAACATCGAGCGTTTCGCATTCTATGACGAAGCAAAAACTGCATACTGCATCATCTCCACAAGTGAGAAAGCACTTTATGCCAACATCATGCTTCAGAAAGGCGTTGTGATCAACAACGACTGATCTTTCTTTTGAACTGCCTGATATAATCATATATAATACACTTATTCAACCAAAACATAAAACGCCCGGATCTGGCTTGAAACATTCCAGATCCGGGCGTTTTATATTTTGACACTTTTATCTCTTTGCTGCTTTTGCGGCATATCCTCCGCAGAGTACTTTTCCACCGGAGGTTTTTATCCCTGCACGCACCGCATAGTAATACGTTGTTCCCTTTTTTGCGGTCTTATCCTCAAAGGAAGAACTGCTGCCTCCGGAAACTGTACTGATCTTTTTCCATGACCCCTTTCCAGTCTTACGGTAGATCTGATAGCAATCTGCTTTTTTCTGCGCTTTCCAGCAGATTTTCAGCCCCCTGGAGGTCTTCCTGACACAGGATATCTTCTGGAGTTCCGGATAGGACAGGATATAGCTGCTTGCCTGATATCCTCCTAAAACTTTTTTCCCGTCTACCTTCTTATATGGCCTCACAGCATAAGCGTAGGAGGTGATTCCCGCAATCTCCGTATCCTTCCAGGACAATACTTTGTTGTTAACGGTTCCGATCCGAACCCAGCTTTTCCCCTGGAGCTTCCGGTAGATATGATAGCCACTGGCTCCGGAAACCTTCTTCCAGGATACCCTGTTACATGGTCCGCTGACAGCCTCAGCCACTGCACGGGCCTTCCCCAGCTCCGCTTTTGCTGCTAACGGTGAAGATGCAGCTCCATAAACAGTATTCTTTCCGGAACGTACATAAGAAGCCCTGATCCTGTACGTATAAGTGCTTCCTGTTTTCACTGCAGTATCCTGCCAGGTCACTACATCTGCTGCCACGGTTGCCATTTTTTTTGAATTTCCGCTTTCATCCCTGCGATAGATATCATAACGATTGCAGCC
Source organism: Blautia sp. NSJ-140 (assembly GCF_022868965.1). Lineage (NCBI taxonomy): Bacteria > Bacillati > Bacillota > Clostridia > Lachnospirales > Lachnospiraceae > Blautia > Blautia sp. NSJ-140. The sequence continues at coordinate 125,721 of NZ_JALIFS010000007.1, forward strand.
GGGAACTACTTTCCAGGAAATCCGAATCCTGTTAAATGCGCCGGAAACCAGCTTTACACCTGTGGTCTGACGAAGCTTCACCGTAACCTTACAGGCAGCCCGGATTCCCCTGGCATTTTTTCCGTAGCAGGTTATGGTTGCTGTTCCCGGATTTTTTGCAGTAACAACGCCGCTTCCATTTACAGCAGCCACACTGGTATCTGAGCTTTCCCAGACAATGCCGGAAGCATCCATCTCGGATCTGGTAGCTGAAGCATTCAGTGTTTTCTGATCTCTGGAATACAGACTTATCTCAGAGGAAGAAAGCTGCATCCTGGCCGCACTGCTCAGAGTCCTGGTATGCGCCTTGATCCTCGGCGTTACCGATGGATTAAATTCAACCGCATCCATCCAGGTATCCTCCGCGTTATATCGCAGAAAGCTCTGACCGGATACGATAGACGGAGAAAAGCTGCACCAGCCATAACTGACCTCTGCCTCCACACAGTATTTTATATATGTGCTTCCTGCATTTGTCACCACAATAGAATACAGACTGTTCTGGCTGAGCAGAACCTCCGGGATCTGAAAAGTCATAACCCCAGCCATCGGCTGACTGCAGGAAATCGGTGTGGAATATGCCGGTGTTCCACTGGTAGGCTCACTGGCATCCTTCAGATTTGTGTATACCTGCACAGTATAGGAATTATTGGCAGACATGGAGCTAAGAGTCACCTCACCAAGCGATTCCGCTTTTCCGTTTCCTGCACTGGCACGAAAAACCGTGGACAGCTGTTCTCCCGCATACATGCGGATGGAGCCAAGCCCTGACGTTCCGTCATAAAAATAATTGTTGCTATATTTCGGTGTATTGACAGCCGTAGCCGCAACCAGCTCACTGACAGACTTATCCTCATAGGACATATAAAAATATCCGGATTTTCCCCAGCCTGTACCCCAGCTGTTCTTAACGATCCAGGCTCCGTCTCCCTTTACCTTGGAAGATGCCCGGAAATTCTTCGCAGAATAATTGTCATCCCAACCCACCACTGTAACTACATGATTCACGTTCTTGGTGCTGGTAGGATAGGAATAGGCCGCTGTACTTGCATTGTAATAGGCATTCTGTGCATTATACATCACAGTAACTGAATTATTTGCAACCAGAAGCTTCTTCATGGCATTTACGGAATAATCGGAAAAATAGGCATTTTTCAGATAAGCAGCTGCATTGTACGCCTTGGATGCCGCCGGAGTCACACCGGTTTTCTGTGTATGTGTGGAATCTGTAGCCAGAGGCACATCCGTTTCTGTTGTCATTCCGGACCAGGTGCTCAGAAACATGGAAGCCAGAAGATCATTTCCGCCCTCATGATAATCTACGTTTCCTTTATCATCTGTCCCCATATGCTTATTGACATCCCCGTAGGTATTTCCAAGCGGGTCATTCTTTCTGTTTGCAAAAAAATACGTCAGATGCTCTTCCGACAGATCATAAGTTCCAAGGCCCTGGGTCAGAAACGAAGTTTCCAGAAGAGAGGCCATTCCAAATGCCCAGCACATACCGTAGGGCTCCTGATTCTTTACGGAAGTAACATATCCCTGATCCGCTGCATTATAATAGGACGGATAGGCCGCAGCTCTTCCCATAGGTACCTCATCCACATCATTTCCGATCTCCACGGCGGTGGAATAAGAGGTCAGATTATCAAAGGGTGCCAGCTGTTCCTGCTCCTCTTCCTCCGTAAGCGGGCGGCCCTTGATATATTCGATGCCGGACTCATCACTGTCTGAGTCATCCCCAAAGCTCTCCTCGCCGTCACCAAAGATATCCTCCTGGGAATCAGAAGACGATCCTTCTGATATTTCGGGATCCCCTGTATCCTCCACGGAGCTCTGCAAGGCTATATCCTCGGTATCCCCATCGGCTGCCTCTGCAATATCCTCTGTCTGTTCATCCGGGATACCGGTATTCTCTGTGGTATTTTCTTCTGCGATCTCCGTCGTATCCTCTGCTTCCGCTGACTGCGTCTGTGTATCTTCTGCCCATTCTTCATCGAAGCCTTCCGCAGAATTACTGAAGCCTCCCACATCGGCTGCCATGACCGGAACCTGGCTGCCCGCAACTGCCATGCACAGAAGAAGCGGCAATAATTTCTTCCTGACAAGCTGTAATCTCTTCACAAAACTCTCCATTTTTCTTATATTGATCTGGTCTATCTGTTAACGTTTCTTCAAATGATAACCCAGAATTCCGATTACTGCAAGTACTGTTGCGATCCCGATCCAGATAAACGGACTTTTATACCAGGAATTTTCTTCTTTAAAGGATGTAGCAGCCGTGCCATTGACCGGCTTGGTGACAGCTTCTTCCGCATAATCTCCATCTTCTGTTGTTCCCTCCGCTGCAGGCGGTCCCTGGACCTCACCGCTCTGAGCCTGTGAGCTGCCTGTTCTGTCCGACGCCGCAGGTGGTCCCTGGACCTCGCCTCTCTGAGCCTGCGAGCTGTCTGTGCTGTCCGTCCCTGCAGACGTTCCCTGTCCTTCGCCATTCTGAGACTGCAAACTCCCCGTGCTGTCCGTCCCTGCAGACGCTCCCTGTCCTTCGCCATTCTGAGCCTGTGAGCTGCCTGTGCTGTCCGTCCCTGCAGACGTTCCCGGTCTTTCGCCATTCTGAGCCTGAGCGCTGCCTGTGCTGTCCGTCCCTGCTGCTTCCCCCTGAGTCTCGCCGGCTGAAAAGTTCTGTGTATCGGATGTTCCTCCCTGCTTCACTCCGGAAGTCTCTTTCTCCGTGCTCCCTGCGATTCCGGCCTTCACCAGCTCCGCATCCCTTGAGGGCCGCAGCTCCTCCAGCGGCACATAACCGTATCTGCCATTATACTCTGTATATCCCCAGGTTTCACCATTCTTCTCTGTCTCCCCTTCGATATGCAGGACAGTACCATCCTTTACCGTCTTATCATTGAGCTTTTCACCTTTTTCATCGGTGGAAGGATAGATATCCACACCAACTCCGCCGGAATCCACAGTCATATAATAATCTGTGGTATCTGCCGGAGCCTCCACCTTCACTACAACCGACTTGTCCGCATACACCGGAACACTCATACTCAGCACCAGCATTCCTGCCAGAAGCACACCTTTGCACCTTCTCATTGCTCTTTCCTCCTTCAAAAAATCTTACTGCCATTCTATATGCATAAAATCCCCCTATATTTCTCTTTTGCCTTGGCTCCGAAATATAAGAGGATCTTATCATTTGTTATATCCAGTATCTTTTTTATGCAAGCTCCCGCTCACACATATCCAGCGCAGAAGCGATCACCGCATCCATGTCATAATATTTATATTCGCCAAGACGGCCGCCGAAGATCACCTTCGGTTCCTTCTCTGCAAGCGCCTTATACTGTGCGTAAAGCGCTCCGTTCTTCTCATCATTGACCGGATAATAGGGCTCATCCCCCGGTTTCCACTCGGAACTGTATTCCCGGCTGATCACCGTTTTCGGAAGATCATTGCCCGCCTCATCTTTTCCGAACTCAAACCATTTATGCTCAATGATACGTGTCCAAGGAGTCTCCACATCCGTATAATTCACTGCTGCATTTCCCTGGAAATTAGGTTTATTCAGTGTCTCGTTCTCAAAACGCACGGAACGATACTCCAGAGTTCCCAGCTTATAGTCAAAATACGCATCAATGGCACCTGTGTAGATCACTTTCTCCGCCATTGCATCGTACTTCTCTTTTTTCTTCAGATAATCCTCATTCAGCCGTACCTCGATACCGTCCAGCAGATTGGCAACCATCTTCGTATAACCACCCACTGGTATTCCCTGATACAGCGCATTGAAATAGTTGTTGTCAAAGGTCAGACGCACCGGAAGCCTCTTGATGATAAAAGCAGGAAGCTCCGTACATGGACGTCCCCACTGCTTCTCCGTGTAGCCCTTGATCAGCTTCTCATAAATATCCGTACCTACAAGGCTGATAGCCTGTTCCTCCAAATTTGAGGGTTCCGTGATACCTGCTGCCTGACGCTGCTCCTCAATCTTTGCCGCAGCCTCCTCCGGAGTCACCACGCCCCACATCCTGTTAAAGGTATACATATTAAACGGAAGACTGTACAGCTCCCCGTGATAATTGGCAACCGGACTGTTGGTAAAACGATTGAAGGTGGCAAACCGGGTGATATAATCCCAGACCTTCTTATTATTAGTATGGAAAATATGTGCACCGTATTTATGCACGTTGATCCCTTCCACCTTCTCTGTATATACATTTCCCGCAATATGCGGACGCTTGTCGATCACAAGCACTGACTTCCCGGCACGCTTCGCCTCCTGTGCAAAAACCGCACCGTAAAGACCTGCACCTACGATAAGATAATCGTACATTGATTTCATTCTCCCTGTTCTTTCATTGATGCTGTTATTTTAACACCGAAAAAGGGCAGCTGGCAAGAAGCCACTGTAAAATCCCGGTAAATCTTATGTAAGAATGTTGCCAAACAGATTACCCCAAGCTGCAGAAATGATAAAAGGCGCCAAGCATACCCGCATCATTCCGATGTCGTGCAAATGCGATCCTTGTATGCTCCGCCATACTGGGAACAAGATATTTTTTCAGGGCATTTTCTATTTTTTCCTTCAGAAAATCCTCCTGTGCCATGATCCCGCCGCCAAGCACAACGACCTCAGGATCGATCACATAGCAAATATTTGCGATCCCCTTGCCCAGAACATCCGTCATCTCATCAATTGCCTGAATACAGAGCCAATCTCCTCTTCCGGCCTCCTCAAAAACATGGCGGCCATCCCATTTTTCCTGCGGCTCACCCTTCCACTGTGCGACCTTTTTGGTCAGCGTACTGGCCGCTCCCCGGGTCTGGAAATCACTGTCTCCCATATGCATATAGCCAACCTCACATGCACTGTTCCCAAACCCGCGAAAAACCTTTCCGTCGATCACAATACAGCCGCCGATTCCTGTTCCCACCGTAAGGATCAGGGCAATGCGGCTTCCCTTTGCCGCACCGGAGCTGTATTCCGCAAGACCCGCACAGTTTACATCATTTTCTACCTCACACGGAATGTGAAACCTTTCTTCCAGAATTTTTTTGTACTGGATCCCTGCATAGTTTGGTATCAACGGAGACGCATAAAAAATAGATCCCTCTTTTGTATCCACCATACCGGCTGTTGAAATACAGATGCCGGAAACTGTATCCTGTGTCCGTGTGAGCAGATCTTCCACTATTCCAATAACCTTTTTAAGAATTTCCGGGCCACCCTTTTCTGCTTCCGTTTTTGTCGATCCCTTAAAAATAATCTCAGCGCTGTCACTGATCAGGCCATACTTGATGGCTGTACCGCCAATATCAAGACTGACATACATTTTCATCCTGTGATCCTCATTTACACTCTCATCCGTCATTTTCGTTCCATTACTTCAACAAATGATTTCGTGATCAGCTGTGGCCTTGTGATGATCGAGCCCACCACAACGCTGTAAGCTCCCAGCTCGATCACATGCTTCGCTTTTTCCGGTGTATTGATATTCCCCTCTGCGATCACCTTATGTTTTGCTTTCGCCACGATTTCTCTTAAAATTGCGAAATCATCCTCTTCGATCTTAGCGCCCTTGCTCTGCTCCGTATAACCAACCATCGTCGTTCCTATAAAATCAAATCCCAGCTCATCTGCATGAAGTGCCTCTTCTACTGTAGAACAGTCCGCCATCCATAGCTGATCCGGGTATCTTTCTTTTACCTCATGGAAAAACTCCTCCAGGGTTTTATTTCCGGGTCTTTTTGAGATCGTTGCATCCATTGCTATGATCTCCGGCCTTACCTCCATCAGTTCCTCGATCTCTTTCATAGTTGGCGTAATGTAAACCTCACTGTCCGCATAATCCCTCTTCACGATCCCGATGACCGGAAGATCCACCTGCGACTGTATCTCCCTGATATCCTCTTTGGTATTTGCCCGTATCCCGCATGCTCCGCCGATTTTTGCTGCCAAAGCCATTCTTCCCATAATAAATGAAGAATGCAGCGGCTCCTCCGGCAGCGCCTGACAGGATACGATCAGCTTCCCCTCCAGATTTGCTATCTTCTGATCCATTTTTGTCATTTCCCCACTTTTCTGTTGATGGAACAATGATACCATGAAACCGTTTTTCCGTAAAGTTTACAACCACATAAATCCACAGTCCCGGACCAGCAATTATTACTATTCACTGGTAATGTCCCGCGAGGTGTTTTTTGTGAGCGAAGGTCACAGAAAACCCGAGACATACCGCGCGAATTTATGCGATCAGCATATCTGTCATTTATGATCTTTTTATAAAATATCAGAGATCCGCTTCTCAAACGCCCTGATGTATGATACCCTATAACTGGATCAGATGATAAAACTATTCTGATCACATAAACAGATCGAAGGTGGTGAAACCTATGGGTACAAAGGATACCATCACCAAAGATTACATGGCTGACAACCGCGTTTTTGCGGACGTGTTCAACCATATGCTGTACAAAGGAAAAAACGTCATAGACCCTGACACTCTTCATCCACTGGATACCACAGCTCTCGCTGTCCCCTACGGATCTGGCACTTCAGAAGTGCCCGTCCAGAAATTCCGGGACGAATTCAAATCTCTTAATGTTATGCATGATGATTCCAGGATCTACCTTCTCCTGGGGATTGAGAACCAGTCGGAAGCACACTATGTAACGCAAGTGCAAAGCAATTGCGTTCATGAGCATGTAGCAAAGCGGAATGCGAACGTCCGCTTTTTTGCCGGTCAAGAACATGGTCTATGATGCATTAGAATACGCAGGGCAGGTAGAAAATTCCGCCAGATCCCACAGAGAAGCAAAGCAATGGCCTTCCACATCCGGAGAATATCTCACCGGCTTCTACAAGGATGACCGGCTGATCCCGGTCATAACCACAGTCGTGTACTTCGGTTCCGACACCTGGAACGCTCCCAGAAGCCTCCACGAAATGCTCTCTGTCCAGGACCCTGAGATCCTTTCTCTGGTCCCGGATTACCGGATCAATCTCTTCTCACCTGCCGAGATAAAGGATGAAGAACTTGATAAACTCCAGAGCAATCTCAAAGAAGTCATGCTCTTCATCAAATATTCCAAAGATAAACGGAAGCTCCAGGAGCTCACCACACAGAGCCCCGGTTTCCGCTCACTCGAGCTCAAAGCAGCCCGGGTCATCGACTCCATAACAGGTATCAACTTACGTTTCACAGAAACAGAAGGGAGTGTTAATATGTGTCAGGCTGTTCAGGAAATGTGCGATGATGCACGTGCCGAAGGCCGTCAGGCCGGATTGGCAGAAGGGCGTACTGCTGGGCTCGCAGAGGGCCTTCAGGAACAAGCTATACTGACAGCACAGCGTATGCTTCAGGATCCAAGATTCTCCCCTGAAGACATATCCAGATTTTCTGGCCTTTCTCTTGAGGAAGTGCTGAAATTACAGAAAAAATAGTTCGTATTGGAAATGCTCAGATCCTTTGTGGGGAATCTGAGCATTTTGCTATTTTATAATACCAATATTACTTTATATCACAGAACACTTCTTCTTGAATCCAAGTCACAATTTGATAGTTTCCTTTTATTCATTCTGGACAACCAACTCTCCGCGACTTACTTCTATTCCCCTGCCTGCCGTTATCTTATGCGAGTAACCGAGGTGCACATTTACCGGAATAATATCGCAAGCGCACAGCGTCCACGTCGTAAAGGAATCATCGAGTACGAACACCAATTATTATGCAGCCAACGGTTGGATTGGAGTAAATTTGAGTATGCCCAAAAGACATACATAGAGTGGAGCAAGTCCAAGGACTGGATGAGGATGAAGAGAAGATAAACTGAGAGCCACAGTCTCCCCGTGGCCCCAGAGTCAGGGCTAAACAAAACGGAGTGAACAATAACCAGCAAATTATTGTTTACTCCGTTTTGTTTAGCCCTGACTAGCTGTCCAGTTAATAGAGATCACACACAGCGAGGTTTTTTTAACTCCAGAAGTTCATTTTATTTTAGTCACAAACTATATATCACACACTATAAATTTCCATCATAAGCCGTATCCCGACTTTCAGGCCTTCCTCAAAAGCGGTCTTCTCCCATGCACAGCACACCGTCCCCTGCCGGTCCATGATCTTTTCCCAAAGTGGAATCTTATCTCCGACATAATCATCTACCAACCTATCCATACCATCTAGCCCACGCAGCCACTCTTCCAGTTCCTTTTCCTTGGCCTTTGCTGCCTTCCCTGCAACTGTGTTTTTCTCTACTGGGGTGTTCTCTGTGTAATGCTCGCAGATCAGACCCAGCAGGTTCTCCACCGGTGGATAATACTCCGGCTCTGTTTTCTTCAAATACTCCTCCAGCATTTCCTTCAATTTTTCTATAATGCTACCGTCCTTCCAAACTGAGATTCATTTCCTCAGTTACGGTACATATTACCGTAGACTTTTGCACATAGCAACCTATTTTTTGCGGTCTTTTGGATGCCCCATCTTTTCCTTCACTTCATCCGGCACATCGATCAACCCAAACCGGTAGAACATTCCATATATGTAAGCCACTCCCCGGATATCCCCCAAAGCTTTGGGTCTCTCTACTACTTCATCTTTTATATTTCCCAGTGCCAAAACTATAGAACTCCATGCCAGACTTTTGCTCTTCTCCCGGCGGTCGATCCACAGCTCCTTCGTGTACTCGCCATTCCTGCCTTTTTTAATTTCGTAAGAGAATGGCAACCCAGAGTAGGTTTTGAATTTCACACCAGCATAAGCCACAACCACACCCCATAAGTTTTCCTCTGTCGGATCAGCCTTCCACCGTTTCATTACTCTGTATCTCCGCTGCCGCTCTGCCCCAACACTGATTTTTTCTTTTTCTGCTGTGCTTGGGAAGTACACACCTTTTTTATATGGCAGGTACGAGGTGACGGAGGCTTTGGAGAGTTGAAGAGTATTTGCGGTTGAAAGTATGGATGTTTTGTAGTCTTGTATTTCACGGTATTCTTCAAAAGTTTTTTTTACTTTTTCCGCCACTTCCGATTCATACACACCAGCTGTGATGAGCAACTTTCTTACTTTGATAGGGTTTAGGTTCAGAGCATCGCCGATGGATTGGAGGGAGCAGTCCTCCCCATAAAGTGTCGCAGCAGCATCCATCTGCTCTTTCAGATTCTTCCCGGCATCGTACTCCGGCTTCAACTTCTTCCGGCCTCCACCGGGTTTTCTCGTTTTCTTCATTTTACTCATGCAGTTCCAGCGGCAGTCCGTCCGGGTCCTGGAAGAAAGTCATTTTCTTGCCGGTATAATCATCCACACGGATCGGCTCACACTCAATGCCTACCTCTGCCAGCTCATTCACTGTCTGTTCCACGCTATCAACGCAGAACGCTAGATGTCGTAGGCCACAGGCCTCCGGTCGGTTCACACGCTTCGGTGGGTTTTCCTCAGCGAAAATCTCCAGCTCTGTGTTTTCATTGACACGCAGATCCAGCTTCCAGTCTTTACGCTCTGGGCGGTAGTTTTCTCTGATGACAGAGAATCCCAGCTTGTTTGCATAGAAATCCTTTGCGGCTTCGTAGTCAGATACTATGATTGCAATGTGGTGTATTTTTGATAAGTTCATTTTGTTTCACACTCCATTTCTTCTATCTCATTTTTATTTTCGTTCCAAGCTATATAACAACCTTCAAATAATACCGTGTGAACTCCTGGAGTTCAGTTTGTCCACACGGCATTTATTTTTTCTTGGGTTCTTGTTTATTTCAGTTTTTCGAGGATCTCATCCGCGCTCATGCCGCTTGCCAGCAGCTTCTTCAGTACATTCTCGGCTTCCGATTTTTTTGCTTCTTCAGCGGCTTTAGCCTCCGCCTTTGCCTTCTTCGCTTCCAGCGTTGCCACTTCTTTTTCGGCCTTCTTCAAAGCAGTCTTCTTCTCTTTCAGATCAGCCTTCAAAGTGTCAATGTTGGCGGTGATGGATGCGATCTCAGCAGTTAGGGAAGTGATAGATTCCTGCTTCTCTGCGATCTGAGATGCGTAGTCTTTAGTAATATTGATTTTGGGACGGTTTTTGCTGCCTTTCGTTCTGGGCATAGGTGATAACCTCTTTTCTTTTATAGTTGTTTAAGTATATCACTGTGTTTGGGGTAGTGGGGAATATTAGTTTTCATCATCGATTATTTGGCATACTTCACCATCTATGCAAGCAAACATTTCTCCCATTGGAGTAAAGTGATACGTCCAGTTGTCAAGCTCAAACAATTCCGATTTTTTGTTCGGCACATCTGGCTCATTAGAGGTTGCAATCTTGCTTAAGTATTTCATCTCAAGCAAATATAAAGCGCCTAATGCATAAAGAACATTCTTTTGATTGGCCATCTGTATATTCGCATAGCGACTATGTTTAATCTTACAAAATCCATCCCAAAATGTCAGTGACTGCGCCGGATTTGCTGTATTCCACCCCTGATATGGCTGAAATTCCATATCTCGCTCTGGAATTAGAACTTTTTGATTTACAATATCAGAATAATCATTTAACACAAAGGTGCAATAATCATTCATGTTTTTTCGATCTTCAGCGGCAAACCCACAATACACCTTAAAGAAATTATCCAATTCTGCTCCAATTGATTGCAGCAAAAGAGCATATTCATTAGAAAAGGTTCCTGCATTCTGCCAATCCAACTCAATGTAATTCAATGTGTTTTTAAATTTTTCTTCTAACACAAGATAATAACGCCAATAATGTTGTAAGAATTCTTTTCGTGCCATACATCACACCTCCTTACATTTTCAATTGTTTCTCTCACATCTTCGCCGATCATAAGATCGTTGCCTGCTGCTCACCACGGAGAGGTGTGTGGTTATTTATAGAGCAGCGTAGGGAGCTACCGCTCCCAGTATATCACATTTCACTTGCTTTCGCTACCTTGAATGGACAGACTTTCAAACACTGGTAGCATCGAACACACTTACTTTCATCAATCTGTGGATATTCAAAGCCTTCTTCATGCAGCATATCATATTTGTATTCAAAAACTACGGATGGTGACATGAGTCTGGCGTTTTCCGGAAAGTCTCTGCCTGACAGCCGGCAATGCATCCAGGTCCATGTGTCTCCTGTCCAAACACGCAGTGTGATCTCTTTAGCGGAAAAATCCTGATACATTCCTTTGTAATAGGTAACTGCTGCATTTAGTTTCTCTGCTCTGCCGATCTTCTCATCCTGGGTAAAACGGCTGAGATAGCTTTTGGCTGAAGCAATTCCCTCATTGGCTGCTGCTCTTCGAAAATACAGCGGAACCTTTTGCCAGGGGAGGGGATCTGATGGTATGCGTCCGCCTCGTCCCGGAATACTCATGATCTCCAGCTCGCGTAAAGTCTGCTGGCTTCCCAGTTCCCAGAGTTCCGTATGATCCAGAAGCAGGTTGTAATAAAATTCAGCGATCCGGTTATAAAATTCCTGCGTGGTCCGCAGCCATTCCGGATGTCTGCACCAGAGATGCAGTCGCCAGGTTGTGATGCTGTAGCCGCTTTTTCCGGTGTTTTCTTTTTTGCCGGTTTCCGGTTCTTTCATTTTGGTTCTCCGTTTTTTGTAAAGAAAAATCATTATAATATAACTTATCTAAATTATTATTTCCTGTCGCTTATCATTTCCATAAGCGACAAACAGGCCGGAAACCCGTATAAAAGCGGACTTCCGGCCTGCTTTGACCATAATTCTGACTGCTAATAGCTCAGCTTCTCCATGCACTTCTGCTTTTGTTTTATACTGCTGTGCACATAAATATCCATGGTAATCTTGACGGACGAATGCCCGAGAATTTCAGAAAGTGTCTTGCTGTCAAATCCCATCTCTGTACATCTGGTGGCAAATGCATGCCTGAGAGAATGGATGTTGATGCTGGGGATTTCGCATTGCTGAAGAACCCGCTGGAATTTTCGCTGGATATTTCTGGGTTCCATGCATTTACGATTCGTACTCGTCAGCAGGTATGAATCAGGTTCAGCAGCAATCCGTTCCATTTTTTTCAATAAAAAATCAGGGATTGGAATATCCCTGATGGATGAGACTGATTTAGGAGGACCTATCATTAAAACGGTTTTGGGTTCGTCATCAGATGCACCAGAATAATCAAGATTTTTTATTCGTGAGATCGTTCGTCTTATATGTAGCAGTTTTTCATCAAAATCAATATCTTCCCAGCGAATGCCGCTGAGCTCTCCAACACGGATCCCTGTGTAAATGCATAACAGGATGCCGATGGAAAACTCAGAATCCTCAGCGGAGAGAGTCGTGATCAGTTTTGTAAGATTTTCAGAAGAAATAAGCTCGAAAGGACTGGTATTTATTTTTGGATACCGAAAATCCAGTTGTGAAAGATTCAGATAACCCTGCTTCTCACCATAGCGTAAAATACTGTGGAACAGGATCAGAAGATTTTTGATCGTACGTGGTGAAAGCCCTTGACGTTTCAGCTTTTCGGAGAAAGCGTATACAGAAGCAGAAGAGATATATTTCAGAGGTGTATCTCCAAATTCCGGAAGGATATGTGTATCGAGCAGTGTCTCATAGCATGCATAGGTGCTAAGTTTCACTGCATAACGCATGGAAAGCATCCATTCTTCACTGAGATTTCGAAATACGTAGCGTTTTCCGCAAAATTTCCGAGGATCGTTCTGACACAGGATGTCCAGTTTTTTCTGTTTTACAGCTTCATATGTACGACCATACAGATATCCGTACTGGATCCGTCCATTCTGGTCACGGCATTTTTCATAGCGCGCCTCCCATCTTCCGTCTTTCCTTTTTCTGATATTTTCCCCTTTTCTAGGCATAATCGTAGTCTCCTTTTCGCACTATTATAGCAAAAGTCTGACCATTTTTGTGACCACTAATAAGCGAAAAAAAGAAAAATTTGTCGTATATAAAAATATTTAACCGAAAAAAACTGCATTTTTGGTCGAAAGTGGTGCATTTTTCGCATCTTGACAGTGACAGGGTGCAATGCTATCATTGATTAAGATTCAAAAACTATGCAATTTGAGAGAAAATCACCTGTCGCTTATGGAAATGATAAGCGACTTTTTTTCCCTCAAAAAAAACAACACGGCAGACGTCCCTCCGGGGCTGTCTGCCGTATTTTATATCAATTTTATGTAATTAGGCTTTCTGTTCCTTAAGCCTCATATCCATTAGGGTTCTGGCTCTGCCATCTCCAGGAGTCTGCACACATCTCGCGGATTCCGTTCTCTGCCTTCCAGCCAAGCTCTTTCTCTGCTTTGGTTGCATCGGAGTAGCAGGTTGCGATGTCGCCTGGGCGGCGTGGTTTGATCACATATGGGATCTTGACGCCGGTAGCTGCCTCAAAGTTCTTAACGATATCAAGAACACTATAGCCTTTTCCGGTTCCAAGGTTGTAGATGCTTAATCCGGAATTGTCTTCCAGCTTCTTAAGGGCTTTTACATGGCCCTTGGCAAGATCTACTACGTGGATGTAGTCACGGACACCTGTTCCATCCGGTGTATCGTAATCGTTTCCGAATACGCCAAGCTCTTTCAGCTTGCCTACTGCTACCTGTGTGATATATGGCATCAGGTTGTTCGGGATACCATTTGGATTCTCACCGATGGTTCCACTCTTATGAGCACCGATCGGGTTGAAGTAACGAAGAAGAACTACATTCCACTCCGGGTCTGCCTTCTGGATGTCTGTAAGGATCTGCTCCAGCATGGATTTGGTCCAGCCATATGGGTTGGTACACTGTCCCTTCGGGCACTCCTCGGTGATCGGGATCATTGCCGGATCTCCGTATACGGTTGCTGAGGAAGAGAAAATAATATTTTTAACATTATGCTTTCTCATCACGTCTACAAGGGTAAGGGTTCCTGCGATATTGTTCTCATAATACTCCCACGGCTTGGCAACAGATTCACCAACTGCCTTCAGTCCTGCAAAATGAATACAGGAATCGATCTCTTCCTTGTCAAAAACCTCATTTAATGCATCGCGGTCCAGGATATCTGCTTTATAGAATTTCACCGGTTTGCCTGTGATCTTGGATACTCTGTCCAGAGCCTTCTCACTGGAATTGCATAAATTGTCAACTACTACAACATCATATCCTGCGCTCTGCAGCTCTACAACGGTATGACTTCCAATGTATCCTGCTCCGCCTGTTACTAAAATTGCCATAGTTTTTCTCCTCCTCTATTGGATCTAACTGTTCCTGTTTATTTTAGCACTGTTCCTTTGTTTCCACAATAGCCGAAAACCAGGTTTACTACTTAATCCCAGAGTCCTTGCGGATAAAGTCCCTGATCCTTCAGATTCTGGATCGCGGCTACCACTACCGGTTTGTCCTCTTTATAGGTCACTCCGTACCATTTATCCTGTGTGGTAAGGACTTTGACTGCTGCCTTTTTTTCCTGAAGGAGCTCGTCAACTACAAACGGAAGAAAATATTCGCATTTCAGAGGATTTTCCGGGATGCTCTTTTCAAGGAATACCGGGAAGCGTTTTACCAGCTCTTTCATAAATCCACCGGTGAATCCCCACATGTTCATGGATACCGGAGTCTCTCCCGGGAGACTTGTCCAGGTTTTTCCATCGTCCTCTGTGTAGGCTGCTCCGCCGTCACGTTTCTCAATGTGTGTTCGCTCATTGATATCTGCAAGATATCCATTTTCATCTGTCTCACAGACACCTCTGGAAACGTAGCCGTTGTCTGTCAGGGTGTTCTCAAGACGGTAGCCTACCATCATATACTGGGCAGGTACGGTGTCCTCCTGGGCCTGGATCAGGAAATCATACGCCATCTTAAAGGCATGGGTTCCATAATAATCATCTGCATTGATCACCACAAACGGTCCGTCGATCTCTCCGGCACAGCTTAATACCGCATGTCCGGTTCCCCATGGCTTCACACGGCCTTCCGGAACCTGGAAGCCTTCCGGGATGTTGTTGAGATCCTGATGCACATAAACGATCTCCACCTTGTCACTTAAGCGGTCGCCGATGGCATCGCGGAAATCCTGTTCATTCTCTTTTTTTATGATGAATATCACTTTCTTAAAGCCTGCACGTACGGCATCATAAATGGAAAAATCCATAATGATATGACCTTCCTGATCTACAGGATCGATCTGTTTCAGTCCGCCGTAGCGGCTTCCCATTCCTGCTGCCATTACTACCAGAACCGGCTCTTTCATAATCTTGTTCCTCCTGATTTTTAGAAATACAGGGATTTTTTCCCATACATAGTTTAAGCCGGTCAGATTCTCATCCGACCGGCCTTTGAACCTTTTTTTATTATACTACACTTCACCGTGAAATCCTACTGATTATTTTCAGTTTATTTTCGGTCAGAAGTATTCTCCGGGAAAACGATCTCCATCCTGGTTCCAACTCCCTGTTCACTTTCCACGTTGATCTGTGCATGATGAAGCGTTGCTCCATGCTTCACAATGGAAAGACCCAGACCTGTTCCGCCGGTCTGTCTGGAATGGCTTTTGTCTACCCGGTAAAAGCGCTCAAAGATCCTTCCCTGTTCACTTTTCGGGATTCCGATCCCGTCATCTGCCACACAGTAGAACGGATGCCCTTTCCGGTTGCCTACCATGATCCGCACATGACCATTCTGTTCTGTATAGCGAACTGCATTGTCTGCAATATTAAAAAGCATCTCATAGAGTACATGGCGGACGCCCTGGATCTTCTCTGTACTTCCGGCAAGCTCAAGGGAAATATTTTTCTTTCCGGCAGGATGTCTGAGATTATTTCTTACGTCTTCTGCAAGCTCATAAAGATCCACCTCTTCAAAAGGAACCTCACTGTTGCTTTCATCCAGTCTGGAAAGCTGGATGATATCCGCTACCAGATTGGAAAGTCTTATTGATTCATGGTAGATCCTTCCGGAAAATTCCTGTATATGATCTGCCGGAACCATGCCGTTCATCATAAGCTCCGCATAACCGGAAATGGACATCAGCGGGGTCTTCAGCTCATGGGAAACATTTGCAGAAAATTCCTTCCGGATTTCCTCTGCCTCCTTCAGTTCTTTTACCTGCTGCCGGATCTGCCGATTCTGTTCATCCACCCGCACAAGAAGGGGACGCAGCTCCTCATAGCACACGTTGTTCAGTGGATGCTCCAGATCCAGATCGTTGACCGGACGGATCAGCTCTCTGGTCTGTCTCTGTGCAAAAACAAACTCCAGGATCAGTACCAGGAGCATCAGAAGTCCCAGCACTGCAAGACTTGAGGTCCATGTGGAATATATGGAATCTACGGTTTTTCCCACCCGGAGCACGTTTCCGTCATCCAGCTTCACCGCATAATAAAAGGTCTTTTTTGCAAAGGTTTCCGAATAACGGATACTTTCGCTTTTTCCGTTTTTTTCTGCCTGTATAAATTCCGGACGATCACTGTGATTTGCCAGTTTTTTCGGAGATGTCTCAGAATCGTAGAGAACGGTTCCGTCTTTACGGATGAGAGTCACACGACTTGATGATACTGTCTGGAGCTTTTTTGTGAGAAAGGAATCTCCATACTCATCCATGGCAAGGCAGATATACTGAGCTTCCTCACGGACTCCCCGCTGCATGTATGTGTTTAATTTATTGTAGGTGACCACACTTGCTGCCAGAAACGTGACAAGAACAGCAAAAATGATCATAATGCTTGTATGATGCAGAATTTTCTTTTTCATACATGATCTCCGATCCGGTATCCCACACCACGCACTGTCTCAATCAGATTTCCGGCTTCCCCAAGCTTCTGTCGGAGAGTCCGTACATGAACATCTACAGTCCTCGTTTCTCCGTCAAAATCATAGCCCCACACATGGCACAGGATCTGGTTTCTGGACATGACCAGTCCTTTGTTCTCCATAAGATATTCCAGAAGTTCAAATTCCTTTCTGGTCAGCTCTTTCACCTCACCCTGATAGCAGACTTCGTGACGGGACACATTGACACGAAGGCCCTTGCAGTGCAGCTCCCTCTCTTCACTCTGCCTTGCGCAGCGCCGAAGGACCGCTTTGACCCTGGCTACAAATTCCATCATCCCGAAGGGCTTGGTGATATAATCATCTGCGCCGCTCTCCAGACCTTTTACCTTGTCAAACTCCGCTTCTTTGGCTGTGACCATGATCACCGGGATATCCCGGGTCCTGGTATCACTTTTCAGTCGTTTCAAAATATTATACCCGTCTTCACCCGGGAGCATGATGTCCAGCAGGATCAGCTCCGGTAGATTTTTTTTCATGGCTGTGTCAAGTTCTGCCCCGGTTTCAAAACCTTCTGCCTCAAAGCCTGTTGTCTCCAGGGTATAGACAAGAAGCTCTCTGATATTTCTCTCATCTTCCACACAGTAGATCATTCTATATCCTCTCTGTTCGTTTTTTTGCCGTTGGCACTTCATAATCGTCTGGTCTTTTTTGTTCCATGCCTTCAGTATAACTGCTTTCTTTTTACTGCACAAGCCCTGGCCGTCTGCTGATACAGATAACCAGGGCATAGCATTATTTCGATATCTTTTTATTGGCTGCCTGCCGCTGCCATCTGGGCTGCAGCCGGCTCATCCTTTATTTCCGGAAGCTGATACTGACTCCGGATCACCTCCAGCTCACGGTAGAAGGTTTCGTCCGGCCCATGTTTGATCTGCTTCAGGTGCTGATGTGTATCAAAAGCATCTTCATGAACCTGTGTCACACAGACACCGATATTGGAACAGTGATCTGCCACACGCTCCAGGCTGGTAGTCACATCGGACAGGATGAATCCCATTTCAATGGTACATTCCCCGGCGCGAAGTCTCTGGATATGCCGGTACTTCAGTTCCTTGCTGAGTTCATCGATCACTTCCTCCAGTGGCTCGATCTCTCTCGCAAGCTGCACGTCCTGATTTTCGTAAACCTTGTAAGCAATATCTACAATATCTTCCACCGCATGCTCCATGACACGTAACTCTTCCAGCGCCTTATCCGAAAACTTCAGGCCTTTTTCATAAAGCTCCTGTGCGGATTCCATGATGTTCACACCGTGATCGGAAATCCTCTCGAAATCACCGATACAGTGGAGCATGATGGAAACACTGTGACTGTCATGAACGGAAAGATCCTTCTGGTTCAGCTTTACAAGATAGGTTCCAAGCTCATCCTCATAACGATCTACCTTTTTCTCTGCTTCTTCCACCAGAACCTTTCCTTCTGCGCTGAAATTCTTCAGAAGATCCAGGGCGGTAAACAGAGTTCTGTGAGAATCCTCTGCCATTTTTTTCGCTGCATTCCTGCTCTGCTCAACTGCAAATGCAGGTTTCTCCAGAAAACGGCTTTCCAGGATCATGAAATCCGGATCTGCTGCCACCTTCTCCTGCTCTTCCTTCCTGTCGCGGATAGTAAGACAGGCAAGCTTCTCCAGAGCCTTTCCGAACGGAAGAAGGACAAGAGTTGCCGTAATATTGAAGGTACTGTGCAGAATCGCGATCCCGGCCGGAGTCGCTGCCTGCGTCATAAATGAAAAATGTACTGCTGCATTTATCGCATAAAATACTGCCATGAACAGCATGGTTCCGATCAGATTGAAATACAGATGGACCATAGCCGCACGTTTTGCGTTTTTGCTGGCTCCGATGGCTGAAAGGATCGCAGTGATACAGGTACCGATATTCTGTCCCATGATAATAGGAAGTGCTGCACTGAACGGTACCATTCCGGTAAGACACAATGCCTGGAGGATACCAACCGATGCGGAGGACGACTGGATGATCGCTGTCAGCACTGCTCCAGCCACAACTCCCAGGATCGGGTTGGAAAATTTCACCAGCATTCCGGTAAACTCCGGTACCTCTGCAAGAGGTTCCACAGCTCCGCTCATGGCATTCATTCCATACATCAGGATCGCAAAGCCTACTAAGATCGCTCCCACGTCCTTTTTCTTCTGGCTTTTTGTAAACATGATCAGAACCACGCCGATCAGTGCCAGAATCGGTGAAAATGACGTCGGCTTAAAAAGCTGGATAATAAAGTTATCACTCTGGATACCTGTAAGACTTAAGATCCATGAGGTTACGGTAGTACCGATATTGGCACCCATGATGATTCCCACAACCTGGGACAGCTTCATGATTCCCGAGTTTACAAAACCAACGACCATAACGGTAGTTGCCGAGGATGACTGGATCACTGCAGTCACACCCAGTCCAAGAAGAACGGCTCTGATGGGATTGGAGGTAAGTGTCTCCAGGATCCGCTCAAGCTTTCCGCCTGCAACCTTCGCAAGCCCGTCTCCCATTAAGTTCATTCCATAAAGGAAAATAGCAAGGCCGCCAAGCAATGCCAGTACGCTGAAAAAGTCCATAATACTCTCCTTCACTTTCTCTTTTTGATATGTTTGATTTCCTTTTTCTCATTTCAACGATTTTCATAATAGCGGCCTATTGTAAAATTTTCCCCACCGGAATGTAAAATCTGTGTAAAAAAATAAAACAGAGGATCCTGATACGGGAAACAGATTTCCCATCAGAATCACTCTGTCCTATATATCGTTCAGAATCCGCGGATCTCCTCATCCTCAGATCCGGTCTTGTCGATGGATTTTATTACAAGGTAATAGCTGTAATCATCATTGACCTTTACTTCCACCCGGTCTCCTACACGATGACCGCGCAGTGCCTTGCCGATAGGCGATTCGATACTGATACGGTTTTCCATGGAATTTCCACGGATGGAAGTAACCAGCTTGTACTTCTCCACCTCATTATCTTCTTCAAAAAGAACTTCCACGATATCGTCCATTCCCACTTCGTCTGATCTGGAAGCATCGGATACAATGGAAGCGGTCTTCAGCATCCTCTCCAGATAACGGATGCGGCTCTCATTCTGATTCTTATGCTTCTTGGCTGCATAATACTCAAAGTTCTCACTTAAGTCTCCCTGGGCACGTGCCTCCTTGACCGCCTCAATGGCTTCCTTACGTACTACCAGTTTACGGTGTTCGATCTCCTGCTCTATTTTTTCAACATCCTTGCGGGTAAGCTGTTCTCTCATTTCTCTGGCATCTCCTTTTCTTTATAACATTCAGACTGATTCTGAATCTGTTCTCCACTTCCCATGAAGCTTCTGTCACAGATACAGAATTCTGGAAGGTTACCGGAAATACCATAGCAGATACGCTCTGCTTTGTCAAACAGCACATACCTGTTCTTCGGCTTCCTTCTTCTGGTTTACTCGCTGTTCAATATAATCTGCCATACGTTCTTTGGGGATATCCAGTAACATGGACAATTCAGAATAGAGATGATCCTCTGCAAGCTTCAGATACCGTTCGTCTGTAGCGGTTGTTTTTTTGCCATGAGATAATCTGGCCTGTTTTCTGACGTAGATCGTCTTGATGATTCGAAGAAGATCTCTGCATTCACAGGTACGGATGCATTTCTTGTAGCTATCCTCCCGGAATTTCTCATTCTCAATACTCAGTGTCTCAATAGATGGGATCTCATCGATAAGCCTCTCCGCTTCTTCCCTCGTAATGATTCCGCGAAGCACCTGCTTTCCACCTTTCACCGGTGTAAATATCTTCCCATCTGTCTCTCCTCCGGGTCTCAGTACATAATAAAGCTTCTCGCCGGAGGAACCATCCACCCTCATTGTGGTAACTCCTGTTACCTGGCAGATGCCGGTACGACCATACACAACATATTCGCCTGTTTCAAACATTTTGCCACTTCCTTTCATTTTTTACTTTTCTTTTGTTATCCTGGCGCTTATTGTGCTCTAATGAAAGCTCCCTGCCAGGTTATATATCCAGACAAGGAGCTTCTCACTGAGGATTCTATCCTTATTTTACTACTTTTCCCATTTATTTGCAAAAGAATTCAAAAAGCTTTTTTATTTTTGTGAAATATGCCCACAATGAGGGCATATATTTTTTGTTATAATTCTTCTTTTTTCTTTCTTCCCAGACGGATGTCTTCCATATGAGATTTCAGTTCCGGTGTCATACTGTCAAAGAGATAGGTTTTGCTGTTGTCCCTGCGCTCCTGCCATTCTTCTCTCATCTGCTGTTTTGCGGAAGCGATCTCATCTTTGAATCCGCGCGCTGAGATCCTGGCGGCTCCCTGTCCCATAATGATGATCTGCTCCAGTCCGTCTGATGTGGCAACTGTCACATTATGCTTCCGTCCGATTTTATGGACAGTACGTTCAATGTACTGGTCTGCTGTTTCCGCTTCTTTTGTGTAGACAACATGAATGTTATGATACTGGAAGGTTTCCTCCGGATGGCCCTCCACACGGTAGGCATCAAATACCAGGATCAGGATGCATCCCTTGATCCCCTGATAATCGCTCAATATGTCCATTAACCTGGACTGTGCTGCATGAAAGTCTGCCTGTGCCAGATCTCTTAAATCCTCCCAGGCAAATATGATATTGCAGCCGTCCACCAGCAGATAGTCCTCTCTGTGGATGGCCGGACTGCTATTTCTCCAGGCGCCGTGACCGGTTTTTGCCGTATGGCCGGAATCTGCTGCACCTTTGTCTCCCTTTCCGGAAAAGCTGCTTCCGCTTTCCGGATTTCCGAAGCTTCGGCTGTTACTGCTGTATTTCTTTGAGCTCACCGGACCAAAGGTTTTCTCAAAGATTGCCTTCAGTTCTTTTTCCTCTTCGTAGCTTCCATACATGGAGGTATATTTTCCACGGCCGGCATTGGCTGTTCTGTGATCAGGACTGTTTTTGGCTGTTCCCTGACCTGCACGCACTCCTGCAGAACTGTTGTCGGAATCCTCATAGGCATCATTACTGTCCGGAAGCTGAGTTCCTTCCAGATGCATATATTTTTCTACCTCATACCAGGGAACCACGAAGCCTGCTCCATGGGCACAGAATACAGAACCTGTAGGATTCTCAAGATCTCTCTCGGAATCATATCCGATCTCCTCTGCGATCTGCTCCTGATCCTGGCAGGGTTCATAGCCCTTCAGAGTACAGGTCAGATGACCTCTGCCTCTTGTGTAGGAAACTACCTGACTCTGATAATCCCTCATTTTTGCCACCGGCGCACTTCCTGTGATCACCGATAGCTCTCCCTGGGTTTCCGGTCCCTGAAAGGTTCCCTGCATCCTCTGGATATCCGTCATGGCACGTCCTACATTTTCTGCCGGAATCTCAAGCCTGAAGCTGTAATAGGGTTCCAGAAGAACTGTCTCTGCTTTCTTGAGGCCCTGGCGCACAGCACGGTAGGTCGCCTGCCGGAAATCTCCGCCTTCCGTATGCTTCTGATGTGCCCGCCCGGTGAGAAGTGTGATCTGCATATCGGTGATGGGTGATCCGGTAAGGACTCCCAGATGCTCTTTTTCCTCCAGATGTGTCAGGATCAGCCGCTGCCAGTTCCGATCCAGCTGATCTTCATTTGCCGCAGTAAAAAACTGCAGCCCGCTTCCTCTCTCTCCCGGTTCCAGAAGAAGATGCACCTCCGCATAATGACGAAGCGGTTCAAAATGTCCCACGCCTTCCACCGGTGCGGCAATGGTTTCTTTGTATACGATATTGCCGGTTCCAAATTCTACTGCCACATGAAAACGCTCCCAGATCAGATGCTTCAGGATCTCGATCTGTACCTCGCCCATCAGCATGGCGTGGATCTCTCCCAGCTGCTCATCCCACATGATATGAAGCTGCGGTTCTTCCTCCTCCAGCTCCTTCAGGCTTTTCAGCATCCTGTGGGCGTCACAGCCCTCCGGAAGGATGATCTGATAATTCAGTACCGGTTCCAGCACCGGCATGGCAGAATCCGCCTCAATGCCAAGTCCCTCTCCCGGATATGTTTCGGTAAGACCTGTGACTGCACAGACGGTTCCTGCCTCTGCCTCTTTGAGCATTTCAAATTTTGCACCGGAATAGATACGGATCTGATCTGCCTTTTCCTCCCAGATCTCCTCTGCCGAAATACCATTTTTTCCTGCATTGGTCAGCGTCTCCTTGACCTTCAGTCTGCCGCCGGTGATCTTCATATAAGTGAGACGGTTTCCCTGATCATCTCTGGCGATCTTAAATATCCTGGCTCCGAATTCTGTGGGATAGGACGGTGCTGCCATGTAGGTCTCCATTCCATGGATAAAAGCATCTACTCCTTCCATCTTCAGGGCAGATCCAAAGAAGCAGGGAAAAAGCTTTCGCTCCAGGATCAGCTCTGCCACGTCCTTTTTTGCGATCGTTCCTGTTTCCAGGAAACTTTCCAGAAGGTTCTCCTCGCACATGGCAATATTTTCCAGAAAATCATCCGTACCATTTATTTTATCAGAAGCACCCTGCATTCCGGATATATTCTCTTTTTCTGCTTCACTGGCGTTGTCTTTCAGCTGCATTCCTTCAGCTGACGGAGATTTCCCGGAGTTATCCACAGGATTCTCCTTTTTCCCTGCTGCTTCTGCACCGGAGCATTCCAGTTCTCCACTAAAATCCACACAGCATCCGCTTAATTTCTTCTTCAGCTCCTCAAGAAGTCTTTCTCTGTCCGTTCCTTCCTGGTCCATTTTATTTACAAAAAGAAATGTTGGAATCTTGTACTGCGTCAGCAGTCTCCACAATGTCTGTGTATGCCCTTGCACCCCATCTGCTCCGTTGATCACCAGGATCGCATAATCCAGCACCTGCAGGGTACGCTCCATCTCAGCAGAAAAATCCACATGCCCCGGCGTATCCAGAAGTGTCACTTCCATATCCCCCATGTAAAAAACTGCCTGCTTTGAAAAAATGGTGATTCCTCTCTCCCTCTCAAGCTCATAGGTATCCAGATACGCATCCTTGTGATCGACTCTTCCGATTTTCCGGATCCTTCCGCATTTAAAAAGCAGGCCTTCCGATAATGTCGTCTTTCCTGCATCCACGTGGGCAAGCACGCCCAGGCTTATATGTCTGTGTTTTATATTCTGAGGTTTTTCTCCCATTGAAAATACCCCTTTCTGTTGTAATGATATCCAATATCATAACATAGAAAGGGGTATAAGTCGAATTTTGTTTCGGTCTGTGATTCAGGAATCCAGGTAGGCTTTCAGCTTCTCCAAATCCTTTTTCATATCTGCTCTTCCTGTCTGGTAGATCCGCTCCAGATTGCTCTCATCACGCTCGATCATCGCCGCCTGGATGGGACTGCTCGGACGGATGATATGGATACGCCCCTCTTTTTCCAGAGAAGCCAGTTCTTCCAGTGTTTCATTATAATGGATATGCCGTTCCTCCAGATCCTTCAGAAAAGCCGGATATTTATGTAATACTGCTTTCAGAAAAAGCTGCATCTTCGGGTTTGCTTTTTTTCGGTACTTCACATCTCTGGTAAGCACCACTACGTTTTTTTCGTATCCCCGGGAAAGCATCCATTTGACCGGGATCGGATCAGACACACCACCGTCCAGAAGTCTCTTTCCCCCAAGCATCACCGGCCGGGAGGCTACCGGGATCGATGCAGATGCACGCATCCATTCAATATCCTCCACATCTCCGTTGGGACATTCATGATACACCGGTTTTCCTGTATCCAGGTCCGTACACACCACTGTAAATTTCATGGGATTTTCCGCGTAGGTCTGACGGTCAAAAATATCCAGTTTCCAGGGCAGTTCATAATATCCGAATTCCCGGCTGTATACATCTCCTGTGGTGATCCAGTTCCGGATGCTTGCAAGTCTTTTATCCTTGCAGTACTTTTTATTATAGCGAAGAACTCTTCCGATCTGCCTGGACTTATAATTGCATCCAAAAACAGCTCCAGCCGATACGCCCACTGCACTGTCCGCGTAAATCTCATTTTCCATCAGAACATCGATCACACCGGCTGTATACAAGCCTCGCATACCGCCGCCCTCCATAACGATACTGAATTTTTTCAATTGTGTTTCTTCCATTTATTTGTCCTCTGTATTCTGTCTGGCAGACTCTGCTGCCCTTATGCTGTCATCTTTTATGTCCCATTTATTGTACTTCTTGAATTATATCTGTCTTTTCTGACATATATCTATATCCATTATCAGAATATCTTGGTTGTCCACCTGCTCATATCCCAGACTTCATTTACCACATCCTGGTAAAATTCCGGCTCATGGCAGATGAGAAGGATACTTCCGCGGTATTCCCTGAGAGCTTTTTTCAGCTCATCTTTTGCATCTACATCCAGATGATTGGTAGGCTCGTCCAGAAGAAGAATGTTGGTGTCACGGTTCACCAGCTTGCAAAGACGCACTTTTGCCTGCTCACCACCGCTTAAAACCCGTACCTGGCTCTCAATATGCTTGGTCGTCAGTCCGCATTTTGCCAGCGCGGAACGCACTTCATACTGGGAAAATGCCGGAAATTCCTGCCAGAGTTCTTCGATACAGGTAGTTCGATTCTCACCTTTAACTTCCTGCTCAAAATATCCGATCTCAAGGTTCTCGCCCTGCTCCACACTTCCGGAAAGAGGCTTGATCAGTCCGAGAAGACTCCGAAGAAGTGTTGTTTTTCCTATTCCATTGGTTCCCACCAGTGCGATCTTCTGTCCTCGCTCCATAGTAAAATTCAGCGGCTTGGAAAGCGGCTCATCATAACCGATCACAAGATCATGGGTCTCAAAAAGCATCTTTCCCGGTGTTCGGCCATAACGGAATTTGAACTCCGGCTTCGGCTTCTCTGCTGCCAGCTCGATCACATCCATCTTGTCCAGCTTTTTCTGACGGGACATAGCCATATTTCTTGTGGAAACACGTGCCTTATTCCTTGCCACGAAATCCTTCAGCTCACTGATCTCCTGCTGCTGTTTGCGGTAAGCAGCCTCCAGCTGTGCCTTCTTGACTGCATAGACCTCCTGGAAATGATCGTAATCTCCCACGTAACGGTTCAGTTCCTGATTTTCCATGTGATAGATAATGTTAACTACAGAATTCAGGAACGGAATATCATGTGAAATAAGGATAAAGGCATTCTCATAATCCAGAAGATATCTTTTCAGCCATGCAATATGCTCCTCATCCAGATAGTTGGTAGGCTCATCCAGAAGCAGGATATCTGGCTTCTCAAGAAGAAGCTTCGCAAGAAGTACCTTGGTTCGCTGTCCGCCGCTTAGATCCGTAACATCACGGTCAAGCCCCAGATCCAGAAGGCCCAGAGCTCTGGCAACCTCCTCCACCTTGGCATCGATCGCATAAAAATCGTGAAGTGTCAGTTCGTCCTGGATCGTTCCAAGCTCTTCCATCAGCCCATCCATCTCGTCAGGATCTGCGGTTCCCAGCCTGTCGCAGATCTCGTTCATCCGTTCCTCTTTTTTAAGAAGAGGATCAAAAGCGGATTTCAGCACCTGGCCGATGGTCATCCCCTTTTCCAGAACCGCATGCTGATCCAGATAGCCTGCGTGGACATTTTTTGCCCACTCTACCTTTCCCTCATCCGGCATCAGTTTTCCGGTCACGATGCTCATAAATGTGGACTTTCCTTCGCCATTGGCGCCTACAAGTCCGATATGTTCTCCCTTAAGAAGCCGGAAAGATACATCTTCGAAAATTGCTCTGTCTCCAAACCCGTGGGTCAGGTGTTCTACATTTAAAATACTCATTTGTTATATTCCTTTATCATTGTGGTTTTTGTGTTTTCCCGGAAGGGATTTTTAATAATGCTATAGTATTATACTTGATATTTTTCTCTGCTGTAAAGTCAAATCTCTGTATACACTGCGATCGGCTGACTGGCAGTTGCTGGTACACCGTTTTTATTTCATAATGATCTTCTTCAGTTTTTCCAGGTCGTCCGTATCAGGATGAGACAAAGCACAGTCAAAATTTTTGATCAACAGATCAAGATTCGCAGGGTGTTCCGGATTTTCTTTCATTTTTATATATCGTTCACGCACAGACTGGGGCATCTTTCCCTGACACATATACTCTCCGATAACAACATTACCCGGAGCAACAGACTGTCTGACCTGACCGAGAACCTTTTCAAAATATGCCGCACTTGCACCAAAACCGGCTGTTCCAAACAGAAAAATCTTCTTCCCTTTTAATTTGGATAACAATTCCAGGGTCTTCTTATCTGCATTCCCTTTGTCCGTCCAAAATCCGATATACAGCAGATCGGATCCAGGTACCTGTGATCCGGTCTCCCCAAAGTGATCACACTTATCTTTTGGCAGCACTTCATAGATCGCCTCAGCCAACTTTTTTGTATTACCGGTTAAGCTGCTGAATACTATTGAATAATTTTCCATCTTCCTACCTCATTATCTTCTGTAAAAATCCTGATCTCATTTATTATGCCATCTGATCTCACCATTTAATATGATCGGATAACGGATCAGCTTGTCTGAATCAAGGTTTTCCGCATACATATCTACTGCTGTTATCTGATGATTATCATATGTGGTGTAATAATAGATTCCCTTTGTCGTGTTGCAGCATGAAGTATAGATCGTGATCTCATATGCGCCATCTGATACCTCACAGCATCCCCGCTGCTGATCAACAGAGCCTAAAATATGGAAAAACTGGCTGACACTTTCGTTTTCCCCATCTCCGGATATTGCATTTAGTTTTGTAAATGCAACCTTTACAAATCTTGACTGGCTTGAAAGATCTCCCGGAATTCCCATTCCGCCCATTCCTCTGCTGTATGGATCCAGCTCCAGCACTCCTGCAAATGTACTTTCCGGCTGCTTTCTGGATACACCTGCAAAATTGTTAAGTGCAAACATCTGACCGGGGAATGGAGGATTATTTGTAAGTACGCCAACAGGATCATCATAGATGTGCATTCCGTCTTTCATGGATTCTACAACGATGCATTCCTCCTTGTCTGCGATCATCCAGTGAAGCTGTGCAGTTGGAAGCTGTTCACTGAAGGGTGTTCCCATAAGCTTCATATTGGAAAGCATCCTCCTTGCTTCAGCCACCGAAGCACATTGGGTAAGGATCCATGGAATAAATTCATATTGCGCCACCTGGATAAGATCCTTATCTGCCTCTGTCACTTCATCTGCATATGCCGCATTCCCCACAAAGTTAAGTCCTGCCATACCCAGTCCCTTTTCATTAGCCGCATCATAATAAAGCGGATAATCTCCTGCTACAAATGCCATTCCTATGAGAGCATAATGTGTTTTTGATTTTCCTGCATATCGAAAATCGAACTCATAATTTCTTGGAGTTATGGTCACCTCTTCCCCATAGGAAAACTCATAGTCAAGAGTTCTTCCCATATAAAAATCCTTTGTCTGATAAGTTGCTGCTGTACACATAGATCTACACCTCTTTCTTACAATAATCCTGCAAATAATCTCATGAAAAGCTGTCCAAGACGAAGATATGCACTACGTCCTGTCCGGTATTGTTCTGTTACTTCCCGACATTCCTGCATTGTTTCTTCCAGATCATTTCTTATGGATAACACAGCCGGACTGTCTGCCATAAAGCATCCGTTTTCAAAATGATGATAAAGACTTCTGTAATCCAGATTTATGGTTCCGCAGGTTGCCATACAGTCATCTGCCACACTCATCTTGGCGTGGCAGAAGCCAGGTGTCCACTCATAGATCCGCACTCCATTTTTAACCAGTCCATGATAAAAAGAACGTGTGACACTGTAAATCATTTTTTTATCCGGGATTCCCGGTGTAATGATCCTTACATCAACTCCCCTCTTTGCAGCAAGGCACAGAGCATGTGTCATTTCATCCGTAATGATCAGATATGGCGTCATAAACCAGCAGTATTTTTCTGCTTTGTTGACCATGCTGATATAAACTTCCTCTCCTACCTGTTCATCATCCATTGGACTATCTGCATAAGGCTGTACAAATCCGGTCTGAGCTGCCTTATATTCTGATCTTATAAAATATTTGCTGAAATCCTCATTATTATTCCTGTCATTGGCTGCATTCCACATTTCAAGGAATGTTGCTGTCAGCGACTGAACTGCATCGCCTTCAAGACGGATCCCGGTATCCTTCCATTGTCCGTAAGGATTGGTGTAATTAAAATATTCATTTGCCAGATTATAGCCGCCTGTGAAAGCTACTTTTCCATCGATCACTGTTATTTTTCGATGATCACGGTTGTTCAGAAATACATTCAGCCCCGGCATAAATGGATTAAATACCCGGCAGTGGATTCCGATCTGCTCCATCTTTTTTACGAAATCCGTATTAATAAATCCAATAGATCCCATATCATCATAAAATACTCGCACTTCCACGCCTGCCTGCACACGCTCCTCCAGTACTTTCTGGATCTTTTTCCAGGCCTCTGCATCTTCTATCGCATGATATTCCATAAAAATAAACTTTTCAGCCTTTGACAATGCCAATAATTGTGCTTCTAATCCCTTTACCGCCTCATCATAATAAACAATATCCGTGTTCTGGTATACGGGATAACCTGCGTTTTTCCAAATATACTCACTGATATTTCCTGCTTTGGGGATTTTGTTTTTGATATTTTCCAGTTTTTCCCGATTGTCCGGCAGAAACGGCAGAAGCTTTCTGTCGATGTCCGCATATCGTTCTCGCATTTTATGGGTTCCGCCATTTAATCCGATGAGCAGATATAATGCTACACCCATGATCGGAAACACAAGTATCAGAATGATCCATGGCATTTTCATGGAAGAGGTCTGATCGGATGCATATAGTGCCAGAACCAGAATTCCTGCAAAGACTCTGGTCAGCAGATTAACGATCTCCGCATACTCATTCAGCCTTGTGATCATGATAATGATAAAAGCTGCTTCCAATAAAATACAAAGCACCGAAAAGCATAATCGAATGACACCGTTTTTCGTTTTTGCTCTGCCCTCCAATGTATCCTGCTTCATAAAACCGCCCCTTTCTGCATTGAATGGGAATTTCCTGTTGTGCGTAAGCCTAACTGAATATTCCTGTTGCGTAATAAAATCAGCAATTATCTTCTATACTGCAAACAGCGCAGCTCTGACCTGCTGATTCTTTGTCCACTGTAATAAAAAATGAAATATGAAGAAAGCCCTGGAAGCTGCAACTTCGAGGGCTTTTGCTTTTTTTGTTATAAACACTTTAATTCTTTTTTGCCTGCGAGCATTATATCATATGCGATTTTTCTTCGCAATATACTCTGTATACTTTTTAAGGTGTTTCTGCTTTTACTGAACTCTTTGCTTCTATCATTGCAATAACTTTCTCCGCTGGATATAACAAAAAAGACCTTCTGCAACCTCAACGGAGAGATTTCCATGATAGAACAGCTCATTGCCGAAGCAACAGAATGTGATTTCAAAGTTGCTCTCGAAACGAATAAGCCAAAAACTGGTTAAAAAACACCCCTTTGATTTTCCAACGAGGCTTGTGACTATTGCAAGTCAACAAAATGCTTGTTTCTACACCCCTTGACCTTTCTTTCTTGTTTATAATGAGAAAGAAAGAAAAAGAAAGGAAAGGCAACCTTTTCAAATCTGGATCGAACTGACAGAAGAGATTATCCAGAGGATGCAATCAGAGAATCTTTACTGAACAGCATTGTTCACCGTGATTACTCTTTCAGCGGAAGCAATCTGGTCAATGTCTATGAGGATAGAATCGAATTTGTCTCTCTTGGAGGTCTTGTATCCGGTCTGGAACTGGAATCCATTTTCTTGGGTGTTTCATAATCGAGAAATCCGAACCTTGCGGCTGTCTTCTCCAGGATGAGATTGATTGAAAGTTATGGCACAGAAATCGAAAAAATTGAATGTGCATATAAGAATTGACCATCCCCGCCAGAGTTTGAAACGGCAAAAGGTGTTTTCCGCGTAACACTTCCCAACAGGAATGAGCAGCCGGAAACGAATGTCCGGATATCTGATAAAGCGGACAAAGATATTTCACTGAATGAACAGAAATTACTCATTCTTCAATATACACTGGAAAACGGCAGTGTTACAAGAAAAGAAGTTGAAGATTTGATTGGTGCAGAAACAACAAAGGCTTTCCGGTTGCTTAAGGAACTTTGCAAAGCTGGCAAACTTGAGCAAAAAGGAAGCGGCAGGTTGAGCACCTACATTTCCAAATAAAATCATTGTACAAAGGAATATCTCGACAATGAAATCAACTTTATGAGCTAGGTAAAAAATAAACGGTCTGAATCCCATGCTATGCACAGAACTCAGGCCGTTTAGCTTTTGTTCATCTTCCCATCTCATTTCCAACTCGTCCAAAAGCGAATGCCTTTTAGATTTTCTTCGCAATCGTAGACAGCTCCGAAAAAGAGCCTCATGACGGTGAAGAAAAAATCCAGAGCTGTGTTTCTTTCCACTTAGCCTTCGTTAGTTTCTTTCTGTCCCGAACACACCTTTTACCTGAATTCTGAAATCCAGCTTGTTGTTGGTCAATCCCTGCATGAGCTACACATTCTTATATCTGGGCAGGAAGATTTGACTGATAGACTGAATATCTTGCTCATTAATACAATGAGCCGTCATGAACTTTTTCGTCATATGGGGCTTTATATCTGACAGTACCTGTGACATAGAATCCTTTTTTTCTTCTATCACTCATCTATATTTTCCTATCATTGGTCAGTCAGTGACTTGCTCCCACTGGGCCCAAAAGCATTTTGCTGGAGCTGTCATATTCTTTTCCAGTGAGTTCAGACCGAACAATATCATCATTCAACATTTTAATAAATGCCGCTGCCTCTTTTTGTGAAGAAATCACAATATGATCTTCTTCAAACTTGAACATAGTTTTGTAGCGAGAATGCTTTTTCAGATTCTCTAACAAATCGTTCTTTTTCATCTGCAAAACAGGCGAATTTTTTGCCTTTAATAACTTCTTTGCATTTGTCAACTTACTTTTATTTTCAAACGCAACAAACTTTTCAAGGCTATCTACAATATCCAGATCGCGAATAATCTCAATCGTCTTCTGTGCCCCCGCTCGTATGTATTGCTCAAATCCAAAAAATCTCTGCATAAGATCCATTTTTGCCGTAACAACACTTGAAGAAAAGATAATTACATCTGCTCGTGAATCTATCTGCACAATATCGCTATCAATTTCATCGTATGTATCACCAACAAATAGGGCTATAATATTTTTACTTCGATCAATTCTTGATACAGAGTATATATGTTGATAAACCCAAAAGTACTTGTCATTCAAATTGATTCTAAAAAGAAATCCAGACAGTTTATTTCTATCGCTTTCCGAGTAGTACTCCGTACGCTTTTCAGCATCATCAAGAAAAGTAAAGGGTCTATAGTTCTCTATCAGACTAATCTCATAAAATTCTTTCTTATTGTCTGCAATATTTTCTGATGTATCAAATTCGGCATCATCTGCAAGATAGGTACAATTGATAAAACCTGCCACCTTATCTTTTGTGCTAGAAAGCAACTTATCTGTTGCTCTGATTTTTTTGGTTTGATATCCACTTTCATCGCGTAGGCAGGCATATATTTCAATACCGCAAACTGAAAGCGGATTGATCCAAGGTGGAATGGATATGGCACTTCTCATTACTGGAAAATACACATTCGACGCGCCACGCTGAGAAGGAATCATTTCCTTATCGCATTTTTCATTTTTATGATTTAGCCGGAACGGATGATGTCCGGAACATTTCATACCTTCAAAATTCTCATGCTGCGTTGCGCCGCTCATACTCCGTCGTGCCCCACAGGAACATTCAACCCACATATCTGCAAGCGTTGATGTATTGCCAGTTGAATACATCCTCATCGTACCTTTGCAGGTTGTATTGCCACCGTGAACCCACCAGCTCCAAGGGAAATCATCCATATGGCCGTTCTCACAAATAGTAATAAAACGAGAAGGATAAGCCTGTCTATGACATTCCGGACAAGTTACACCAAACTTCAGATATCGATCTAGGTCAAAATTCTCTCTTAAATCAAATATTCTCCCACATTTCACATTGGAACAAACATGCATATAAGGGAATGAGACCAACGTCCAATTCTCTGCTCAATTTTCTGCGGATTCCAAGGCAAGTCATAGTTGATAATTGTGTTACAAAACTGTAGATTTAGACCTTCTGAACCAGCATCTGTAACAATCAAAATCTTGGCATGACTCTTGAAATAATCGACAATTGCGTGCTTATATTCCACACTTCTGCCATAGTTTGTTTTACCAAAATTCTTGACCTGCCATGTTCGAAAGATTTCCTTCGTCATAGCATCATCAAAGTCACCATTAAAGAGAAGGATATCTTCCTCGCTATAGCCAGATCTTCTTAGTTCTGCGGCTATATATTTCTGTGTTCGCTTAGACTCTGTAAAGACAACAGCCTTCTGATTCAATCCCTCAGAAATCTGGTGGTCAAATGCAGATTTCAGTGCTTCCCTCAACGCGGCGATCTTTGCATTCGTCTTTATAGCCCTTGCCATTTCAAGAATATGTCTTACAATCTTGAGCTCAGCCTGAATAGCCTGTTTCTTCTCTGCTGTTTCTTCATCATCGTATTCGTTGAAACCATCCTCATCGATTTCATCTTCTACAAACCCCCAGAACAAATCGAAGCCCTCCTGGGCATAAGCAGATTTAGTACCTTCATAGAGTTTTTCAAGACGTTTTTCTAATACTTCAAAGGTCTCTATCAAAGCAAAGCTAGAAGATGCAAGCAACTTTCGAATAACAAGAATAATCAGCCCACGATTCGCATTCGGAATAGAATACAGCGGATCACGACGCAGAAAATCATTGGTCACATCATAGAGTTCTTTTTCTTCTGCACTCAAATGGAAATCGACCGTAATACAGGTTCTCTTGCTGAAGGCCATGTATTTTCCGACATCGCGTCGAAGGGTGCGATATAACACTGGAAGAAGTTCCTGTTTCAATTCCTCATAATCACAGCCATCCACAAATCGACGGTTGAAAACCTTTTCTGACCCGAAAATACGTGGATCGATAAAGGAAACCAGTCCATGAAGATCTGTAAGGGAATTCTGTAATGGCGTAGCAGTCAAAAGAATTTTAGGAATCCCATGTGTCAAATCATATAGATTTTTTGCCCGCTTTGTGCCATGAAAAACATTCCGCAGATTATGAGCCTCATCAATAATCAGGAAGTCCCATTTGACATGGGGAAAACGCTTAATTAGTTTCGATGAATAATCATAAGAAGCAATGACAATACTAACCTCATCTGCGTTTCCAAGGTGAGTTTGCACATTGGCAAGATCATGCTCAACCGTGTACCGATCCAGAATAACAGCTTGGCGTCCAAACTTCTCCAAAAGCTCTACTTCCCATTGTTTTCTCAAAGTAGCAGGAAGCGAAATCAGCACTTTTTTTGCTCCGTTGTCCAGAATATAATTAAGCACCAACCCAGCCTCGATTGTTTTTCCCAGACCAACCTCATCTGCCAGAATGATGCCACCTGTCTTTAATGCTTGAATGGCCGCACAAAAGGCATTGACCTGATGGGGATTTGGCTCAATATCCGCATTCAGTAGACATTCAAATGGAGCCTTGGCCAATTGTTGCTTCTTATACCAGCTATATTGTTCAAGTAGGAGATTGCTTTCCATCGATACCCTCCTTACTTAATTCATTGGCGATTCCTTCTGCGATGCCTTTAGCCATTAACGTAGGAACGGCATTGCCTATCTGTACAAATTGAGCCGTTCTCGGGCCTTCAAAGAAATAATCATCCGGAAACGATTGGATGCGAGCGGCCTCCCGGACAGTAATCGAACGGTGTTGCTCAATATCCGGATGAATAAAGTAATGTCCATCTTTTGAGATATGAGCCAACATGGTGTGGCAGTACGCCTCGTCTCCCTCTACAACTTTAAATCGATCCAGAAACGATTTTCGGTTTTTGTGTGTCTTCAGTTCATCCGGCAAATCATTATAGTTCAGACGTTTGTGCCCATCATTCCAGAGTTCAATTGTACGCCGATAAATCTCAATGTCCCTGTCTTTATTGGGTCTTGCGCAATGATGCGTCAGAATGTCAGAATCCTTGCGGATTCCAGTGCTTCTTAAATAATCGCTGAAATCATCTGATCTGTATTCACCCGATTTCCCTCCTGGCTGCAACGCTGGCAGATCACTGAGAATATCGTTAACCGTAGCATCCGCTATTGTCTGCTCAAACTGCGGATAAGAAAGCCCGCTATTCTTCAGCCACCCGACAATGATCATTCTTCTTCGGTTTTGCAGCACACCAAAATTCTTTGAATTTTGCTCATGGCATTCAATCTCATAGCCAACGGAACGCAGCGCTTCCTGGACTTTCAGCCAGGTTGCACCACTGTTTGCTGACTTGATTCCCATAACATTCTCAAAAACGAACATCTTTGGATGATATTTCTGAAGGAATCTCGCATACAACTTATAGAGATCATTTCTAGGATCCGCTGACATCGGTGTTTCCATATGCTTGCTTTGCGCCCTTCCCACCAAAGAATATGCCTGGCAAGGCGGTCCACCAATAATGACATCTACTTGCTTGATGCCTCTTTGCGTAAGGATCCTATCTATATTTTCAAATAACCTTGGAAGAGTTTCATTTGACATCGTTTCACAAAATACGGATTGTAGCTGCTCCTCGGGAATATGTTGCAGAAATTCGTCGCGGGTGATTTTTCCGCTAATATAATCCTTGTAGATATCAAGTTTTCCTTGTGCTTTGAGATAATAGTATCCCGTTCGTGTTTCCAATGTTTGAGCAGCATATGGGTTCATCTCCACATGCGCTACAGGTGAAAAGCCCGCTTGGATGAAGCCTTCGGACAATCCACCAGCTCCTGCAAATAAATCTATAAAATTGTAAGAGCCTGTTGTGGCGTTGATACGTTCCATGATGAACCCCTATCTGTGTAATTAATTTAGTCTTCAAACACACCGTCTGTGTCAAAAATATGGTCTAACTCATCCGTACTGATTGCGGCAAGCACCTTATTGCGGATACTGCCTTTTGCAAGATCTAACCGCTTAAAGCGATTTTCTCCTGCTGCGTCTTTTCCAATACGTATCAGCTGCACTCTGCCAATTCTTGGTTCATTTGCAGCATAGTTTGCAAGTCCCTTAGCTTTGCCCAAGTTATCCTTGAAATCCGGATTGTGAGGTTCCAAAATATCAACGATGTACTTGAGAATTGGATCTTGGCGAACAATGATGAAATCCGGATAAAGCTCCTTACATTTCCCGTCCATTTCATAAGGCATCCGCAGTGACCAAGACTGTCGGGACGGATTACGCAGCCAGCAAACATAATCCTCTCGTTTTTGCTCTTCTGCCAAAACAGCCTGTTCCCAGCCATTCAACTTAATTTTTGCTATTCCATCTGCATTGGCAAAAAGATGATCCGTGTACTTTATTCCATCTGCTTCAACCTTGGCACTGATTGTCTCCGGAAGAGTAAAGTTGTGCTTACTGATTTCATCGCCGTTAGCAACAATATCGCTATACTGCTTTTGACACTTCTCCGGTTTAGCTACAATATATTTACGATACTGGTCGTTCAATTCATGGAACTTCTTCTCAGCGTATTTATTTAATTCCGCAATACACTCGCTGTCGAATGCGAACAGAATACAATCCACCTTAAAGGCGTTCGGATTGTCGAAGTCGATATATTTACGCCCATATGCCAAGTGGAAACCACATCCACCCATTTTTGCGTCTGCTACTCTTAGCTGACGATCAAGGTCAGACTCGGATGCAGTAAACATATCTATCTGGTTATCGCTTTGTATTTTCTCACCGAAAACATCGAATATCTGAACAGACAGTTTCATCTCCATGACTTGCTTTGTAAGCTCGTCATATTTTCCAGCATCATGCAAACCGTTCACATAGTTGCGGATAAGTTCAGCAACATCGTTTTTCACATCCTCAGCCGCCGTAATACAGATATTGAACTGCGATAACAGCCCTGCCAAGCTCATCAAAGACTTCAAATAACTATTGATTTTTACCGCACGGACGATATAAGTCAGATATCCCTGTTCATTGATGAACTTTGTAATTCCTTCACGATCTATTGTTGGAAGCATCGACATCTGCGATACAGCCGGTGTTAGCACTGGCTGCTCTTTTTTCTCAGATTGGTCACCTTCACTGGTTCTCTCAATTTCTTGACCTGCATGCACATCGTTTCTAGGCACTGTTTCCAGTGGAATCGTCTGGTGTTGTCCTTCTGCGGGAAGTTCTGAATCTACTCTACCTTGGTTCACTGCCACAACTCCAGAATTTGGCATATCGCCAACTGCTGTGGAAGATGCCACAGCAGGCTCTTCTTGGAAGCCATTCGGATAATCAAATATGCTCAACTGCCCCACCGTCAGTTTTTGCGTTTTCTTTCGCTGGTTGTGAACCGACCATGTATCATAGTTCTGCTCCTCAAGAGATTCACCATCGACAACTGTCGGAATCTCTCCACCTTCGGTTGCCTGCAATTCATCAATAACCTTTTGGACGGTATCCTGGTTGAAATACGGAAGGAATAGCCGCACATCATTTAAGGAGTCATCCACGAGAACATGACACTGAAGCGGTGTACGAACCATACGTCCGAGCAGCTGCGCAATATAGGTTGCGTCTTCCGCTCGCCGGAAGGACATCATAGTTTCTGCACGAGGGCAGTCCCAGCCAGTGGACAGATTTTCCTTAAATAAGACAACACGAATGCGGCGATCTTCTGCGATCTCGGATGGCTCGATATGCGGCACGGTCAATCCGTGAATCGACAATGTGCCTGTTGAACCGAAAGTATGCACAACTTCATTTTCCTTGAAGCTATCGCCCATACGTTCTTCGATTTTCGCAATTACATCGTCCAGATCGGTGTCAGATACTTTCGTACCGGAACCAGCGCAGACTTGGATAACAAACACCGGATTTACATTGGTGTAGTGCTGCTCATAGGTATACTGATACCAGTGCTTGCACTTATCCTGCCATTCGTCTGTTGCAGCCTGGAGAACGGCCATGTCACCGTGTTTAATTGGATCTTCCGGATAAGTGATTACAATACGATCTTTGAGCAATCCAGATTGGCGAACTTGAGCCGGGGAAATAATAACCTTATGCAATGTAGAATTTGTTGCCTGTCCTACAAGGGAATTAAAACGTTCGGCGGTCGCGCTCATTCCGATGACGACCGGAATGGGCGACAGATTCTGTTCGCTACTTCCCTTGATAAATCGCTGCATGATGGTAGTTGCCGTTCCCGCCTGGCGTCCCTGCATACCGCGGTGTGCCTCATCAATAATGAAATACAGACGATCAGCTTTTTCTCTTGCAGTATTTTCAATGGTCTCCCAAATCGTATACTGTCGCGTATCCGAATGACGGCTCAGATTACCGGCCTTGCCAAGCTTCTGCGTATTCAGAAAATAGATATGACCGTCCTCCAGAATCTCTCGGTCGAAAGATTCATCCGAAATCACTACACACTGATCCATACGGATCTTATCCGCCTTCAGCTCGATCTTCTGTTTAGACTGCTCATTCAGCTGTGGAGAATCCGAAAGCCATACAAAAATAGCCTCCGGCTGTTCAGTAAACTGCTCTGAACCGTAAAAGATATCTTCAATCAGAGCAGACATGATAATCGTTTTGCCAGAACCCGTTGGTGCCTGGAGCGAAACCACCTGAGGGATCTTCAGCATGCGATAGTTATTCAGCGCCATCGCCACGCGGAGGCGCATTTCATTGACCGCCTGTTTTTGAAATGGAAATAATTCACAAATCATTCTTAGTTTCTCCCTCTGTTCATGCGGAAGTGATCCAAGTAATCCCGGTAAAGCTGATACGCCTCTGTGACATTCAGATTTTTTACCATCGATTGATAATTCACTTCATAATCGGTTGCCAAGAATACGGTTTGGATTTCAGGATGTTCTGCAAGCTTTTCTGCAAAATCGGCAAATGAATTCTCGTTAATCAAGACCGCAAATTGATTCTCCGGCAAGATCAGCATGTCCGGAACTTGCTCTCCGGTTAATTCCGGGCATTTTCCTTTTGCACCAGTTTTCAACCACAACGTAGGCAGCATTTCCGAAAAACGCATACCGAGAGAAACCGCCGTCGGATCTAGGAAGCCAAGTTTGAAGAATGCTGCATTTGCCTTGAAACCGTCTGCCATATGCATCGGAGGCTCGCTACCAAGATAATCGCCCTTGAGGGGATTGCCATTTACATCTTGTCCCTTAATGGAGCAGACCGTGCGCGGCCAAGTAACATAGTGGGCGATGCCGAGTTTTTCCCATTCCGCATCGCCGGGCTGATAGCCTTTGTCTTTCAACATCTTCGCTTCATCTGCGGAGACCTCATTGTTGGTCACCATAATGCAGCGTCTGTGCCCGCCATCCTCGGCGTTGAGCAGATTTACGGCGTGCATAGTCGTGCCGCTACCTGCGAAAAAGTCAACGATTAGGGCATTGAGCTTATCCTTTGTCACAAAACGTATGGAATCGTGAACCGCATATACCGATTTTGGATATGCAAATTTTCGAGCTGCGAGTATATTTTTGATGAAAGTGCTTCCATGTTCACTTGCCGAATGAGATACCGTATTCCATATAGTTACTGGTTTTCTTGTTCCGATGGAATCAGCATATTCCAGTTCTAGTGTGCCTTCGTCCGTTTTGCCTGTGATTGCAATCTGTCCATTTTCGATCTTTTTGATCATTCCGTCTTGCAAATAAGAAACTGATCTTTTTCCATCTACGTTTCTTTTTCCAAATTTGATATAACCTTTTTCGAGATACTTTCTGAAAGAAGGTGGATACAATCTCCATTGCAATTCCTGCCCTGACCCACTAACAGGAAACATTGCAATAGTATTTTCTGGGCAAATGACTTCGGTTCTATTGGCGTCTGGTGCGAGTGGCTCTCCTACGGAATGATATTTTCCAGTATCCTTATCTATAAAAATCGGATAAAAAAGACTAGGAATTCTGGTTCTAGTTGATCCCTCGCCGTTCCTCATAAGCCCAGCCCATCTGACACTTCGGTTATTAGATTCGACTTCTCGTAGCATATCTGATGCGCAAGGATATACTTCAGCCGTTCCAATAAATACAAAGAATAGATATTCATCAACTCTTGAAAATCGACCTGTTCTAGCAGACCCTTTAGGATTGATTACAGATGATATCATTTGAATTTCTGCCTCTGGGAACATTTCCTCTAGCAGGCAACCAAGGTGCAGATATTCTTTTTCATCAATAGTGACAATCAAAACAGAATCTGCCGGATTCAACAGCTTCTTAGCGAGTTTCAGGCGGCGCTCCATGAAAGAAAGCCATTTGCTGTGGCGATAAGCGTCATTGCCGTCCACATAGTCGTTGTTGTATTTCCAGTCTTTTGCTCCGGTATTGTAGGGCGGATCGATGTAGATGCAGTCCACCTTGCCTGCGTACAGGTATTCCAACAGTTGCAGGGCATGATAGTTGTCCGCTTCAATCAGCGTGTGCCAAAGATTGCTATCCGGTGCATTGCAAACTGAATCCAACGGTTTCAGATAGGGATAGATGGATTCTCCAAATTCCGCAACACGAACGATATCCTTCAGCTCAAAGGTGACCGCTTCATCTTTCTGTTCCGGTTTAACGCAAACAGCAGTATCGCCTTCAACCTTCAGCACAACATAGATAGCTTTGTCATCCTTGCTGTCCCGGAGCATAACATTACAGCCTCTTTTGATAGGCATATCATAGAGAGGCGTGCTTTCCGGCATATGTTCTTCAAAGACCAAGCCGAATTTCTTCTGCTTGGCCATTTTACTCACTTCTTCCTGAATTCTATTTCGAAGAGTCTCATCTTGGATCTGACTAATTAAATCATTGATTGCAGCCATTGGTACGACCCCTTTCTTCGTTTTCTTTTTTCTTCACGTAGCGACCACTCTTGATTCTTGCGTCAGCTGGCTTTTCCGCATCCGCTGGAATCGCCCAGTATGAACCGATTTTTGTTGCTCCGGGAATTCGTCCGGCTTTACAAAGATCACTGATCCATCTTGCCGAAAGGTTCCATTTTTCCGCTGTCTGTCTGATTGATAAATAGCCCATGCAATTCTCCGATCTAATTCGAGCAATTTCCACAAGTAATCACAATAATTTTACTCCAAACCTCGCGGAAAATCAAGTCAAAGACCCTTCCTCGTGCTCAATATTTTGTGCACCTCGCTCTTCTGCAAGCAGGGCTTTCGTGACACGAAAGCGATTTTCTGCTTGTTGGGGAAGTCTCCACTCCGTTCCGGTCCGCGCAAAACCGAGGTCCACCGGACCTCGTGCGCCCCCAATCCCCATAGAACGCTGCCTGTGGCATCGAGCTGCACGTCTCCGTTCCACTCCGGTCCGCGCAAAGCAGACGTCCACCGGACGTCTTGCGCCCGTTCCGGATGCTTTAACGGCAGTTCCTGCCAAAGAAAACGCCGGAGTGAATCATCACCCCGGCTTCAAAAAACATTTACTTGTGCTTGCGGCCTCCACGCTTTTTGTAGTCCTCGTCTATACGCTTTTTCCAGTCTGCGCTCAGCGGGGCACTGCACCGGACAGAGCTGATTGCTTCGCTGACCACCTCATAATTCAACGCGGTTCCTTCACTATCGCACTGATAGTTGACTGCACGATCTGCACCGATTCCGAACTGGCTTGCAGTCTCTACTGCGTCAATATTGGCACCAAGGAACAAAAACTCCCAACCGTATTTCGCTTTCTGCCGCTCGATCATCTGCTTCACTTTTTCGCTGTTGTACCGGCGGCTGGCATTTTCCATTCCGTCCGTAGTGATTACGAACATGGTGTGCTCTGGGACATCTTCCGGTCGTGCGTACTTATGAACATTTCCAATGTGATGAATCGCACCGCCGATGGCATCTAAGAGTGCTGTGCATCCGCGAACTATGTAGTCACGGTCAGTCATCGGTCGGATATCCTTTACATTTACACGGTCGTGCAGGACTTCGCTCACATTGTCAAACAGCACCGTTGAGATCAGTGCTTCGCCCTCTGCTTTTTTCTGCTGCTCAATCATGGAATTGAATCCGCCGATGGTATCCCGTTCCAATCCGCTCATGGAACCGCTGCGGTCTAAGATAAAAACGATCTCTGTTAAATTTTTTCTCATATGCTTGTCCTCCCAAAAGATTATGGCTACTCGGTTTCGTACCTTACAGCCATAATATAGCGATTTTCTTTTGTGAAGTGGTCGCATAGAAAACGACATTTCTTTGTCCTTATGCCCCGATCAGGCTCTGGTCAAAAGCAAACAATGCCTCGTTAATTTCATACACATTGTAGTTTCCCCGTTCGACAAAATATTCTACAATGATATCGAATTTGCTCGAATGGGAAAGGGTAAATCCTGCCTTGCCGAGCATCTCCTGCATCTGGGCAAGCGGCAGCTCCAAAGCGAGAGCAAATGCCAGCACTGTTGGTTTGGATGGCTTATAGAATTTATCAGAGCGAATTTTGGAAAAGAGCTTCCGGTCAATGTTTGCCTTCTTGTAGCACTGAACATCCGTCATGCCGCTTTCGTCAATCTTCCGCAGCAGCATTTCCGAAAAGCTCTCATCAATCTGCCCCAGTGCCTCCTCCAGAGATTGACTGCTGCAAGATTTACAGATTGCTTCGGACGGCAGCGGGGCAGATGCAGCTTCAAAGCAGGATTCCTCTGACAACGCTTCAAGCCGCCGTCTCTGTTCTACTCGACTGTCGGTATGTTCATCCACATACCAGTCATCTATGTACGCCGCGATATCAGCAAACAGTTTTCCGCTAATCTGATATGCCTTCTTATCAAAGATAACGATGTAGACCATCATCTCATTTTCCAGTAAGAATGCACTGATGGTATCGACTGCAACCTTCAGAGCCTGGTCTTTTGGATAGCCGTAGATGCCGGAGGAAATCAGCGGAAAAGCCACCGCCTGACAGCCATTTTCTTTTGCCAGGTTCAAAGATGTCCGATAACAGGATTCCAGAAGCTGTTGTTC
The DNA here is from genome assembly GCF_022868965.1 of Blautia sp. NSJ-140. Lineage (NCBI taxonomy): Bacteria > Bacillati > Bacillota > Clostridia > Lachnospirales > Lachnospiraceae > Blautia > Blautia sp. NSJ-140. The sequence continues at coordinate 168,700 of NZ_JALIFS010000007.1, forward strand.
CTGATGCTTGCCATCTCGCCAGCGCGGGCCGACTGCATGAATCACATATTTGCAGGGCAGGCGATATCCCTTTGTGATTTTTGCGCTGCCAGTCTCGCAGCCATGCAGCGTACTGCATTCTGCAAGCAGTTCCGGTCCAGCGGCACGATGAATGCAGCCGTCCACACCACCGCCGCCCAAAAGAGAAGTGTTGGCAGCATTGACGATTGCGTCAACGCGCATTTTTGTAATATCGTTTCTGATAATCTGTAACGGCATGAAGCATACCTCCCATTCGTCCGATCAGAGTCCTTGTCTGATCAAATATCTATTAAAGTGTCTCATACATTGCTTTCAATTTTTTCGGCGCTACACCGTTCCTGCAAATACACTGCCATAAAGGGCAAATATATTTGCTTCCCGTCCGTATTGTTCTATGCTATAATACTATTGTTGTCCAACCGAAACCCGGCAACGGGAGGAGGTGAACCTCATGGAATTTATTATTTCTTTCTTTGTCTCCTGCATGGCTGGTGTAGCCTGCCACTACATCATCAAATGGTTAGACGGCGACAAGTAAGGACAGCACTGACCTAGTGGTTTCTTGTCCACTATAAAAAATAAGAAGAAGCCCTCAGTATTCGCGGTACTGGGGGCTTCATTCTTTTTGTCCTCATGGACTTATTATTTCTTTTGCCTACTGGCATTATATCATACACAATTTTTCTTTGCAATATACTCAATATATTTTTTAAAGTGTTTTGTGCGCTACGTGTGTTCTACACTTCAAAATCGACCCCTTTTTAGAAAATTTTAGAAATTTCAGATATAAAAAACCCCGGAAAATCAAGGCTTTCCGAGGTTTTAATAAATTTCCGTATTCGATTGGAATTATCGTTTGCTGAACTGCGGAGCGCGACGAGCTGCTTTGAGACCGTATTTCTTACGCTCTTTCATACGTGGATCACGTGTAAGGAATCCAGCAGCTTTAAGAGCCGGTCTGTAGTCTTTGTCTGCCTCAAGGAGTGCTCTGGAAAGACCATGACGGATTGCTCCAGCCTGTCCTGTGTATCCACCGCCGTGAACGTTAACGATCACGTCGAATTTGCCCTCTGTCTCTGTTAAAGCCAGTGGCTGACGAACGATAACTTTCAGAGTCTCAAGTCCGAAGTACTCATCGATGTCTCTTTTATTGATAGTGATTTTACCTGTTCCAGGTACCAGGTAAACTCTTGCGATTGATTTCTTTCTTCTTCCTGTTCCGTAGAATTTTGCGCTAGCCAATGTTTTCTACCTCCTATTAAAATGTTAAAACTTCAGGCTTCTGAGCCTCATGTTTGTGCTCTGGTCCTGCGTATACGAAAAGTTTCTTGTTCATAGCTCTTCCAAGAGGTCCTTTCGGAAGCATTCCCTTAACTGCGAGCTCGATAACCTTCTCAGGTTTCTTTGCTAACATTTCTTTTAATGTGGTTTCTTTCATTCCACCAACATAGTCGGAGTGGTTATAATAAATCTTCTGCTCAAGCTTCTTGCCTGTAACTTTGATCTTATCAGCGTTTACAACGATTACATAATCTCCTGTGTCAACGTGCGGTGTAAACTGAGGTTTGTTCTTTCCTCTTAAAACACTTGCAACACCGGATGCCAGACGTCCCAGAGTGCAACCCTCTGCGTCAACTACATACCATTTTCTTTCGATTTTATCCGGATTAGCCATATAAGTCTGCATGGTCCTACCTCCTGTTATTTATCAACGATAATGTTTCTCAAACCGCGGTACTTCCGCGAAAAAAAGTAAATGGAAACGCGGGTGCAAAATAAATCGCGGAAATGTCCGAAACCGCTGATAAAATGCCGTCGCCGGGGCTATTGGCTCAAGCATCTTCGCACTACGTCACATTGAGTTATTATATTATAAGGCACCTTGCCTGTCAACTGTTTTTTCTTGTAATTTTCAACAAAATTCCTGTTTTCAGAAAAACTCGATTCCCATCAATGTCAGCCCCTGCGCCGGTGCTGTGGGACCTGCTGCCCCGCGGTCACAGGCTTTTAAAATCTTATCCATACGTTCCGGCGGATACTGTCCGTTCCCGATCTCGATCAGAGTTCCTGAAATAATACGCACCATATTGTAAAGGAAACCTGTTCCTGAAATGCGGATGGTCACCATATCACCATCTCTCCACACATCCATGGAGGTCACGGTACGGATGGTGGTCTTCACCTGTGCGCCGGAGCCGCAGAAGCTGGCAAAATCATGGCGTCCGATCAGATATGAGGTAGCCTCCTTCATCTTATCCACATCCAGCTTGTAATGGTAAAAATAAGAGTACAAACGCTCCGTTGGCACCGGAAACTTCCGGTTCAGGATACGATATTCATATGTTTTTTCACTGTCACAGTAACGGGGATGAAAATCCGGCTCCACCTCCTCAGACAGCTGAATACGGATATCCTCCGGAAGTCTCTGGTTCAATGCATAAGAAAATTTTTCTCCGGGTATTCTGGATTCGGTGTCAAAAACCGCCACATTTCCAAGTGCATGAACCCCTGCGTCTGTGCGGCTTGCGCCGATCGTCTCGATCTTTTCTCCCAGAAGCTCACTTAAGGTATCGTTTAAAACGCCCTGAATGGTGATTCCATTTGGCTGTGTCTGCCAGCCTGAGTACTTGGTTCCATCATAAGCTACAACAAGTCCTACTCGTTTCATATAATATATTCCCTCCTGATACAGACATCCCTGCAGTACTTCCCATCCCAAAACAGACATACCGTCCTGCAAAATGCCTGCCTGATTCGGTTACAGTTCCGCTATGCAAAATGCAACGCTTCGGACCGTTCCATGTCTAAGTACCTGCAGGATTCGGTTACAGTCCTGCCACGCGGAATGCAACCCCCACAGCAAGATATACCACAAGGATCCCATAGGCCGCATAATCTCTTTTTTCGTAATGCAGAGGCTTCATCTGGGTTCTGTTGTCACCACCATGATAACATCTGGCTTCCATTGCCATGGCCAGATCATTGGCACGGCGAAAAGCAGAAATAAATAACGGAACAAGAAGAGGAACCATGTTTTTCGCCTTCTGGATCAGGTTTCCGTTTTCGAAATCTGCACCTCTGGCGATCTGGGCTTTCATGATCTTATCCGTCTCCTCCAGAAGGATTGGAATAAAGCGAAGAGCAATAGACATCATCATGGCGATCTCATGTACCGGCACCCGGATCTTGTTCAGCGGACGGAGCAGTCTCTCCAGACCATCTGTCAGCTGATTCGGCGTGGTAGTCAATGTCATGATGGAAGAACCGATCACAAGGTAAACAAGACGGATCGCCATTCTTCCTGCAAGAACAAGGCCTTCCCTTGTGACCTTGATGATCCCGAAACGCCACAGCACTTCGCCAGGCGTCAGGATGATATTGAACACAACCGTGATCAGAAGGATCATAACGATAGCCTTCAGACCCTTGAACATGAATTTCACCGGAACCTTGGATATTGCGATCATAGCAACCAGAAATACTGTTGCCACCGCATATCCGAGAAATGTATGGAACAGGAACACAGAGATCAAAAATCCCAGAGTTCCCAGAAATTTGGTCCGTGGGTCCAGTCTGTGAAGAACGGATTTGGCCGGATAATACTGACCGATAGTAATATCTCTGATCATTTTTCCGCCCCTCCTTTGTTCAGTAATGGAGAGTTTGCCTGCGCAAGTGCGGCAAGGATGCTGTCTCTGGCTTCCTCCACCGTTGTGGCATTTGCATCCACATGCAGCCCATGTTCCTTCAGCGCATGCATGATATAAGTGATCTGCGGTGCGGCAAGTCCCATGGTTTCCAGTTCCTTATAATGTGAAAAAACCTTCTTCGGTTCATCATCAAATACAGCTTCTCCGTGGTTCATAACAATGAGACGCTCCACATATTTCGCAATATCCTCCATGCTGTGAGAAACCAGAACAATGGTTATCCCTCGCACCTTATGAAGCTCTGCGATCTGATCCAGGATATCATCCCTGCCCTTCGGATCAAGCCCTGCTGTGGGCTCGTCCAGAATCAGGATCTTCGGATTCATTGCAAGAACCCCTGCAATAGCTACCCTTTTTTTCTGGCCTCCGGAAAGCTCAAAGGGTGATTTCTTGAAATTGGATTCTTTTACCCCAACCTGAATCAGAGCCTGCTTCGCTTCTTTCTCTGCTTCTTCCCTGGAAAGTCCCTGATTCATGGGGCCAAAGCATACATCAGAGATCACATCATTTTCAAACAGCTGATGCTCCGGGTACTGGAACACCAGACCAACCTCGCTTCGGAGCTGTTTCCGGTCATATTTCTCAGCCCACACATCTTCTCCGTTATACAGAACCTGGCCGGATGTTGGCTGTACCAGCGCATTCAGATGCTGGATCAGCGTGGATTTTCCGCTTCCTGTGTGTCCGATGATCCCGATAAACTGGCCGTCCGGAATCACAAGGCTGACATCCTTCAGCGCATGGCTCTCATAGGCTGTCCCGGGGCTGTAGGTATAAGTTACATTTTTTAATTCGATTGACATAATGCGCTCACCAGCTCCTCTGTAGTCAGTATTCCATCCGGAACATCCACGCCGGATTTCTTCAGTTCATATGCAAGAAGTGTTACCTGTGGTACATCCAGTCCATACGCCTTAAGGGTATCCACCTGGGAAAAAATCTCTTTAGGATTTCCCTGCATCACAACATTTCCGCTGTCCATGACGTAGACACGGTCAGCATGGATCACTTCCTCCATGTAATGGGTGATCAGAATGACTGTTACCTTTTCCCTACGGTTCAGCTCCCGCACTGCCTCCAGGACTTCCTTTCTTCCGTTAGGATCCAGCATGGCGGTAGGCTCATCCAGGATGATGCACCGCGGGCGCATGGCCATCACGCCTGCAATAGCCACTCTCTGCTTCTGCCCTCCGGAAAGCTTGTTTGGGGACTGATAACGGTAGGCTGTCATACCGACTTTTTCCAGGCTGTCATTCACACGTTTCCAGATATCATCTGTAGGAACTCCCATGTTTTCCGGGCCAAAGCCTACGTCCTCTTCCACAACGGTTCCTATGATCTGGTTATCCGGATTCTGAAATACCATTCCTGCCTTCTGGCGTACCTTCCAGAGTTTGGTCTCTCTGGCGGTATCGATCCCGTCCACCAGCATCGTTCCCTCTGTTGGGATCAGAAGCGCATTCATATGCTTCGCCAGTGTGGATTTTCCGGATCCGTTATGTCCCAGAACTGCCACAAATTCTCCTGCTTCAATGTCCAGGTTCACATCATTGACTGCACGCTGCATGTCTACCACATTGCCGTCATCATCGTATCTCTGATAGTCAAATCCCAGCTTGAGCGCCTTGATAATTCCCATCTTTTCTGCTCTCCTTAATCCTCTGTAGCTGCCGGTTCACCAAGGCCGGTCAACTCATCGATCAGTGCCCATATCTCGTCTCTTCCCTGCTTTGTCTCCGCAGAAAACGGAAGGATCTTTCCCTCTTTCGGGAGGCCCAGTCCGATGCGGATTTCCTTCAGGCTTTTTGCCACCTGGCTGCGTTTCAGCTTGTCAAGCTTGGTCGCGATGATCACCGGCTCATATCCGTTGTGGCAGATCCAGTCATACATCTGCTTGTCATTGGCTGAAGGCTTGTGACGGATATCCACCAGGAGAAAAACCGCACGGAGTTCTTTGGAATTATGGAGATAGCCCTCGATCATTTTTCCCCATTTTTCCTTCTCTGCTGCAGAGACCTTGGCGTAGCCGTAGCCCGGCAGGTCTACGAGATACATTACTTCATTAATATTATAAAAATTGATCGTCTGTGTTTTTCCCGGCTGTGCACTGGTTCTTGCCAGGGCCTTGCGGTTCATCAGACCATTGATCAGGGAGGATTTCCCTACATTTGATTTTCCCGCAAAAGCTACCTCCGGCCTTCCTGTGTCCGGGATCTTGCTTGTGATGCCGCAGACGATATCCAGCGATACGTTTTTGATTACCATTCGTTATTCCTCCCTTTTCTTTTAAAAGCCCTGTCCTGAAGGTCAGGGCAGGGTTTTTCTGTTTTTTTATGCAAGAGCTTCACCGAGAACTTCTTTCATGTTATCCACAAACCGGATATTCAGTCCCTGGATGATCTCTCTGTCCATCTCCTCGATATCCGGACGATTTTTCTCCGGAACAAGGACTTCTTTGATTCTGGCATATTTAGCTGCAAGCAGCTTCTCTTTCAGTCCGCCGATCGGAAGTACACGGCCTCTTAAGGTGATCTCACCGGTCATGGCAAGATCCGCACGTACCGGTTTTTCGATAATTGCAGACAGCATGGCAGTTGCCATTGTAATACCTGCAGACGGGCCATCCTTCGGAACGGCACCCTCCGGGATATGTACATGCATATCATGCTTCTGGAAAAATTCCGGGTCGATCTCATATTGGTCAGAAACCGAACGGATATAGCTGATACCTGCCTGTGCAGATTCCTTCATCACATCTCCAAGCTGTCCGGTAAGAAGCAGCTCGCCTTTTCCGGGCATGATATTGACCTCGATCTGCAGGGTATCACCGCCTACCTGTGTCCATGCAAGACCGCGGGCGATCCCGATCTCATCCTTCTCATTGGCCATCAGATAGTTATATCGTTCTTTGCCAAGGAATCTGGAAATATTTCTGGATGTGACAACTACCTTATCCTTACCCTCTTCCATGATAGCACGTGCAGTTTTTCTGCAGATACGTCCGATGCTTCTCTCCAGAGAACGGACTCCCGCTTCCTTGGTATAGTTGTTGATCAGCTTGCCAAGAGCTGCCGGCTGGATCACCAGCTTGCCTTCCGGAATACCGTTGATCTCCATCTGCTTCGGGATCAGATGTTCCCTTGCGATATGTTCCTTCTCATTTTCCGTATATCCCGGGATTTCCATCAGCTCCATACGGTCAAGAAGAGGTCTCGGGATTCCCTGAACATCATTTGCAGTAGCAATAAACAGTACCTCGGAAAGATCCTGGGGAATCTCCACATAGTGATCATTGAACTTACTGTTCTGCTCCGGATCCAGAACCTCCAGAAGTGCTGCGGAGGTATCTCCCTTATAATCGCTGCTGGTCTTGTCGATCTCATCAAGAAGCATCAGCGGGTTGCTGACTCCGGCTTCCTTCAGTGCGACTGTGATCCTTCCTGGCATGGCACCGACGTAAGTCTTTCTGTGGCCACGGATCTCTGCCTCATCACGGACACCTCCAAGACAGATGCGGACATATTTCTTGTTCATGGCCTCTGCCACAGAACGTGCAATGGAAGTTTTTCCGGTTCCCGGAGGTCCCACCAGACAGAGGATCGGACTCTTTCCCTTGTGGGTCAGCTTACGTACAGCAAGGAATTCCATGATACGCTCTTTGACCTCTTTCAGTCCGTAATGCCCCTCTTCCAAAACCTTCCATGCGTTCTCAAGATCCTCGGAATCCTCGGATTTCTTATTCCACGGAAGTGCAAGAACGGTTTCCAGATAGCCTCTCTGCACCGTTGCCTCTGCGGCACTGGCTGCCATTCCTTTAAAACGGCTGATCTCCTTGGAAATCTTCTCTTTTACTTCATCAGATGCATCCAGCTCCTTCAGCTGTTTTTTTAATTCATCGATATCATCTGCAGTATTCTCCTCACCCAGCTCCTCACGGATGGTTTTCAGCTGTTCACGGAGGATATACTCTCTCTGATTCTTGTCGATATGGGATTTCACTTTGCGCTGAAGATCTTTGGTGATATGGATCACCTCGATCTCGCTGCCAAGAAGCGCTCCAAGGATCTCATAACGGTCATTCAAAGACACTGCTTCCAGAAGCTTCTGCTTGTTCTGATACGCCATCGGAAGATTTACTGCGATCTGGTCGATGGTTTCCTGCACATCTTCGATGTTCATAATCTGGGTTACCAGATCCTTGCTTACTTTTCCACTTTCTCTGCAGTATCTCTGAAAAAGCTCCCGGATGCTGCGAAGCATGGCGTCCTTTACCGGTTCCGGGTAATCCTCTTCCTGCGCCGTAACGATCTCGCATTCCGCCTTCAGATATGGTTCCTCCTGCTCCAGGCCCAGAACCTCTGCCCTGTCCAGTCCCTCTACCAGAACCCGGTAAAGATCCTGCGGAAGCTTCACCACCTGCTTGATATAAGCGACGGTTCCTACCTGATACAGATCCGTAAGTTCCGGTATTTCCACCTCAGGATCCTTCTGTGTCAGCAGAAAGATCTTCTGATCATGGAGCATGGCTGCTTCCACGGCACGGATAGATTTCTCTCTGCTCACATCAAAGTGTACGATCATATCCGGAAGGACTGTGGTCCCACGGAGAGCGATCATTGGCAATATATTGACCTGATTTGTCATTTATGTCATTCCCTTCATCAAGCTGTTTCCGGCTTGCCTTTCTTTCTCGAACGGGATGTTTTGCGTCCTGCTTTTTTTGCAGGAGCCTTGGCCTCCCCGTGGATGATCTCCGGCTCTCCGGTTCCCTCCACTGCCTCTTTTGTAACGATACACTTACGGATGGTGTCGTCAGATGGTGTCTTGTACATCAGATCCATCAAGGTATGCTCCATGATAGCACGAAGTCCTCTGGCACCTGTTTTTCTCTCAAGAGATTTCCGGGCAACTGTCTCAAGTGCTTCATCCTGGAACTCAAGCTTCACGCCATCCAGCTCAAAAAGCTTGTCATACTGCTTTGTGAGGGAATTCTTAGGCTCCTTCAGAATACGGATCAACGCTTCTTCATCCAGAGAATCCAAGGTTACCACGACCGGAACTCGTCCGATAAACTCCGGGATCAGACCGAATTTAATAAAGTCCTCCGGCATAACCTCCTTCAGAACCTCGCCCACATTGCGGTCTTCCTTCTCGGAAACCTCCGCTCCGAAACCAATGGATTTGGTATCCTGTCTTGCCTCGATAATCTTCTCCAGTCCGTCAAAGGCACCACCGCAAATAAACAGGATGTTTGTAGTATCGATCTGGATAAATTCCTGATGAGGATGCTTTCTTCCTCCCTGAGGAGGTACGCTTGCAACGGTTCCTTCCAGAATTTTCAGAAGTGCCTGCTGTACGCCCTCACCGGACACATCTCTGGTGATTGATGTATTCTCGGATTTTCTTGTGATCTTATCGATCTCATCGATATAAATGATTCCGTACTGAGCACGCTCAATATCGTAATCGGCTGCCTGAATGATCTTCAGAAGAATGTTCTCAACATCCTCGCCAACATAGCCCGCCTCTGTGAGAGTAGTGGCATCTGCGATGGCAAAGGGAACATTCAGCAGTCTTGCCAGTGTCTGTGCAAGAAGTGTCTTACCGGAACCGGTCGGACCAAGCATCAGGATATTACTCTTCTGCAGCTCCACGTCCAGGTTTCTTGAAGCAAGAATTCTCTTGTAATGATTGTAAACAGCTACGGAAAGTGCCTTCTTGGCATCATCCTGTCCGATCACATACTCATCCAGGATACTGTGGATCTCTTCCGGTTTCAGAAGGTTGATCCCTGTTTCATAATCTGCCTCATGATCATACATACTGAATTCTTCTTCCATGATCTCGGAGCAGATCCCGATACATTCATCACAAATATATGCTCCATCCGGACCTGCGATCAGCTTGCGTACCTGATCTTCAGTCTTATGGCAAAAGGAGCATCTTACCTTTCCTTCTTTTACTTTATCTGCCATATCTTTTTGTTTCCTTTCTAAACGTAAATGTCCGTCTCTCGCAGACATTTAAAATTCCTTTTTAAAGCAAGATAAGACTCCTGTGTCTTTACAGGAGTCTTTTCTTACGCATTATTTGTGGATCACAACACCGTCGATCAGGCCGTATGCCTTAGCTTCTTCCGCTGTCATATAGTTGTCACGGTCAGTATCTTTTTCCACAATCTCAAGAGGCTGTCCGGTATTCGCAGAAAGAATCTCGTTCAGCTTCTTTTTGGTTTTTGCGATCTGGTCAGCTACGATCTGGATTTCTGTAGCCTGCCCCTGTGCACCGCCTGATGGCTGATGGATCATGATCGTCGAATTCGGCAGTGCATATCTCTTGCCTTTGGCACCGGAGGACAGGAGGAAAGCTCCCATGCTGGCTGCCATTCCAAGGCAGATCGTAGATACATCGCACTTAATATACTGCATTGTATCATAAATTGCCATTCCGGCAGTTACAGAACCACCCGGGCTGTTGATATAAAGCTGGATATCCTTGGAAGGATCTTCTGCTTCCAGGAAGAGAAGCTGCGCAACGATCAGGTTCGCACTGACATCGTTTACCTCTTCTCCAAGGAAAATGATTCGGTCCTTAAGAAGTCTTGAATAGATATCGTAACTTCTTTCTCCTCTGCTGGTCTGCTCAATGACGTAAGGTACTAAACTCATTTTGCCCTCCATTTCCGAGGTTTATTACGCCTCTACAGCTGCATCGGCAACTAATGTAACAGCTTTCTGAACAGCCATATCTTTCTTCATCTGCTCCATCTCGTTCTCACCGATGAGATCTTTTAATTTGTCTGCTTCCATCTTGTACATCTCTGCCATCTTGGAGATCTCTTCGTTAACCTCATCCTCTGTTGGCTGGATGTTCTCTACCTCAGCGATCTTCTCAAGAACAAGTCTTGTCTGGATTCTCTTAAGAGCCTGTGGCTTCATGTCTTCCATCATCTTGTCAACACTCTGACCTGTGAACTGGAAGTACTGCTCCATGGAAAGACCCTGAGACTGCATTCTTCTTGCGAAATCGTCAAGCATCTGACGTGTCTGTGTCTCGATCATTGCCTCCGGAATATCCATCTGTGCATTCTCGATCGCTTTATCTACTGCTGCGTCTTCTTTTGCACGACGTGCGTCTTCTGCTTTCTTCTCTGTCAGGTTCTTCTTAACGTCTTCCTTGTACTCAGCAAGTGTATCAAACTCAGATACATCCTTAGCAAAGTCGTCGTCAAGCTCCGGAAGCTCTTTTGCTTCGATCTTCTTAACATCGCACTGGAATACAGCTTCTTTGCCAGCCAGCTCTTTTGCCTGATACTCCTCTGGGAATGTAACCTTAACTTCTACGTGATCACCTGTGTTAGCACCAACAAGCTGCTCCTCGAATCCCGGGATGAAGGTGTTGGAACCAAGTGTCAGCGGATAGTCTGTTCCTTTACCGCCCTCGAATGCCTCACCGTCTACGAAGCCCTCGAAATCGATAGTTGCTGTATCGCCGTTCTGTGCTGCACGATCCTCAACTGTGATCGTTCTGGAGTTTTTCTCCTGCTCTTTCTTAAGCTCAGCCTCGACTTCCTCGTCTGTTACCTCTGTCTCAGACTTCGGAACCTCAAGTCCTTTATAGTCACCGAGAGTCACCTCTGGTTTAGTAGCTACTTCTGCTGTAAAGATAAATGGTTTGCCAGGCTCAACCTGTGTTACATCGATCTTAGGCTGGGAAACGATCTCAAGATCACACTCAGCAAGTGCTTTGCTGTAATGCTCAGGGATCAGAGCGTTTGCAGCGTCCTCAAGGAATACTCCCTTTCCGTACATCTGCTCGATCATTTTTCTTGGAGCTTTTCCTTTACGGAATCCCGGAATAGAAATTCTGCCTTTTGCTTTCTGATATGCATTCTGCATTGCTTTGTCAAGATCCTCGGCGGAAACCTCGATTGTAAGTTTCGCCATGTTTTTCTCCATTTTCTCCACCTGTAAACTCATGTTTCTTGTTCCTCCTTAATCATATCGAGTAAATACCTTATATAAAATAGTTAACACTCGCATTATATATTTACAGTCATTTCTGTAGTATAGCATAACCACTGTAAAAACGCCAGTATTTTTTTCAGTTTTCCATATGCCCACACAGGGCATTTGTCACTGCTCACTTCGTTCTCAGCAACGCACTTCGCAATGCACAGAACTTATGCTAATCGCCAAAATCCGTGCGGTGTATTTCCTCAATATCAAAGTAATTTTCTGTTTTTCTTATGTAAGCAAGACAAAATGCAAAAATTCTTTTATAAGTTCCGGGCGTATAATGAACACCATCGTCTGTACCGTCTCCCGTATTGGATACAGTACCATATCCTGTCCGCATCAGATAACTGTAAACATCGATATAGTGGTACTGACTTCCAAGCTTACTGGCAAGACCGCTGTTAAAAGCCCGGATATCCCCACATTTACGATTCCGGGTACTTCCCCTTTCCCCTCCATTGATCGGATTCACAGACATATAATACAGACTGCAGTTTTTCATGGAAAGCTTTGTTCCCAGCTTTTTCATGTAAGACCCGTACTGTGAGAGTTTATCATTCAGATCCTGTTTTCCTTTAATACCTCTGAGATCGTTGACACCATGATTAAACACCACCGCGATCTTTGCGTATTTTTCATTTTTACGATATTTTTCTATTTCTTTCAAAAGAGCCTGTGCGCCCGTCAACTTCAGCCAGTCCAGTTCCGTATTAGAACAGCATACAAAGCTGACATGGCTGTCCACATACTCCTCCCCAAACTGTTCGTACAATACCTTCTGAAGACCATATGTCCTGGAATCTCCCACGAAGATGATCCTTTCGTAGTTCTCAGGATAATGAAAGCTGTTCCTGACCAGATTCGGTTCCTGATAACGCCAGAATCTAACTGCATAGAGATGCATGGTCCCACTGACTGTGATCACCTGTCCGGCTTCATACCTTGGCGAGGTCTTCTGACCTGCTCGGGTGGACCATCCAAGGAATGTAGAATTCTCTTCATTGGCCATCACCGGCAGTTTCAGTTTTCCGCTTGGAACCCGTATGATCTTGTAGATATCTCCGTCATTCCTGTGCAGGATCAGTTTGAGATTGTTCTTCTTTTTTATCACTGCATAAAACGTTACATTTCTTCTTACAAAATATTTTTTTCCCGGCTTATATCTTGCCTCCGTTCCTCCTTTTTTCAGAGACCATCCCTCTGCCTGATATCCTGCTGGGACCTGCGGCACTTTGGGAATCGTGATCATGGAACCAGATTTCTGTTTCTTTCCCAATTTTTCATATACAGCAGAGGAGACTCCTCTGCCTGACCTGAAAGATACGGAATACATCTTTTTGCAGGCGTTCCCGTATGTACCATCCGACCAGTCAAAGCCGGCAGCTGACACCAAATGTCCTGTGGCTGTCATCAGTATAACAAGAAGCGTCACTACCCACAGGATCTGTTTCATCTCTTTTTTCATGATCTTACATACACCACCGATTCAGCAATCTCTTCTGCCTTTGCGCTTCCCTCCAGCTGTCCGATCAGGGAAAGGCTGAAGTCGATGGCTGTTCCAAGGCCTCTGCTGGTAGTTACATTTCCATCTACCACTACAGGCTTCAGAGATGTTCTGGCACTTTTAAGCTGTTCCATAACAGATGGATAAGATGTAGCATTTCTGCCTTTCAGGAATCCAAGTCTTTCGAATACACCTGGTGCCGCACAGATAGCTGCTACCTTGCCGCCCTTCTGATAGAAATCTGTCAGAAGTTCAGTCAGCGGTTTATATTCCTCCAGATATTTTGTTCCCGGCATTCCTCCCGGAATTACAAGCATATCCGCATCGGAAAAATCACATTCTCCAAAGGTACGGTCTGTAAGAAGATCGATCCCATGAGAGGTTCTGATCTCTTTTGTCTCTTTGATAGATACTGTCTGGATGTCGATCCCGGCTCTTCTCATCAGATCTACCACTGTCAGTCCTTCAATATCCTCAAAACCATCTGCGAAAAAAATATACACTTTACTCATGATCCTGTTCATCCTTTCTTTTATAAAATCCATAAATATTTTCTGTATTCCCCATTCCCTTCCATAATGCTTTTTCCATCTGAAAATGTCAAGAAATTTCAACAGATATCCCATTGCAAATCCTGTTTTTTTCCTGTAGACTGAACATAATATCTTTTCATTTCACAAACCCGGAGGTTTTTTATTATGGAGATTGAACGTAAATTTCTGATCCGGAAGGATGACCTTCCGCAGGATCTGGCTTCCTATCCCTGCCACCGGATTGAGCAGGGGTATCTTTGCACTTCCCCTGTTGTCCGCATCCGCCGGCAGGATGATGACTATTTTCTTACTTACAAATCCAAAGGTCTCATGAGCCGTGAAGAATATAATCTTCCGCTCACCGCTGAAGCCTATGAGCATCTGAAGCCTAAAGCAGACGGTATCCTCATTACAAAGGACCGCTATGTGATCCCGGAAAAAGACGGACTTTTTATTGAGCTGGATGTGTTCCACGGAGAATACGAGGGAGTTCTTCTGGCTGAGGTTGAATTTCCTACAGAGGAAGCCGCCAATGCCTACACTGCGCCGGACTGGTTCGGAGAAGATGTGACTTATTCTACCAGATATCATAACAGTACCATGAGCCAGGGCTGGCAGACTGATTACTGTTCACTCCGTTCTCAGTAACGTAGATTGATCGCCAAACGAATCGGAAATCGCACTTGTATTTCTTATTTCAGGTGTTATAATTAGTAATGCAGGCAGATATAGTTCATCGGTAGAACATCAGCTTCCCAAGCTGAGGAGGCGGGTTCGATTCCCGTTATCTGCTTTCATTGCCAAAGAGGGCACGCAGTCAGGCGTGTCTTTTTTTATAAAATTTTAAGGAGGGTTTTTGTTTATGAAGATTGGATTTATCGGATGTGGAAATATGGCCTCTGCCATGATCGGCGGTATTCTCCGTCATGGAATCTTTTCAAAGGACGAGATCATTGTTTCCAACCTTACAGAAGAAGGCAGAGCGCGCAGTAAAAAAACTCTTGGTGTTGTCACCACTCTGGATAACAATGAAATAGTCAGATCTGCAAAAACTGTCGTTCTTGCAGTAAAGCCGCAGTTTTATGAAGAAGTTCTCACGGAGATCCACGACAGCCTCACGACAGAGCACACCATCATCGGAATCGCTCCCGGCAAGACGCTTGCATGGCTGGAAGAAAAAGCCGGTCTTCCTCTGAAGGTTGTTCGTTTTATGCCTAATACTCCTGCACAGGTTGGGGCCGGAATGACTGCTGTATGTTCCAATGACCGGGTTTCGGAAGACGAACTGGCAGAAATCCTTAAGATCACAGACAGCTTTGGCTGTACCGAAGTGATACCGGAGCGTCTGATGGACGCCGCAGGCGCTGTAGGCGGCTGTGCACCGGCTTATGTGTTTATGTTTATCGAAGCCATGGCAGATGCTGCTGTCAGCCAGGGAATGCCTCGTAAGCAGGCTTATAAATTTGCTTCCCAGACTGTTCTCGGCAGTGCAAAAATGGTTCTGGAAACCGGCAGACACCCGGGAGACCTGAAAGACATGGTCTGCTCACCGGCAGGAACTACCATTGAAGGTGTCCGCACCCTGGAAAAGAGTGGCTTCCGCAGTGCCGTATTTGAAGCGCTTACCGCAGCTGCTGAGAAGGGTAAAAAGTTATAATTTCCGAAAACAAAAACTCCGTGAGGCCTGCATTCACCCGGACCTTACGGAGTTTTTCCATCTCATTTCTTTTATCATCTGCCGAGCGCCCTACAGCAGCTCGATCAGCGCATCAATATCTTCCATTTTTGTTCCCCAGCTTGTGGCAAAACGGATCACTGTATGATCTTCATCATATTTTTCCCAGAAATCAAACTGAACTTCTTTGCCCAGTTCTTCTTTCTTTTTATTTTCCAGAACTACAAACTGCTGGTTCGTGGGAGAATCCAAGAAAAGCTGATATCCTTTTTCCTGAAGGGCTTTTTTCAGCTTCATAGCTGTTTCAATAGCATTTTTGCTGATCCTTGTATACAGATCATCGGTAAACAGTGTGTCAAACTGGATTCCCAGAAGACGGCCTTTTGCCAGAAGGGCTCCCTGCTGTTTCACCATAGTCATAATGTGCTTCGGAGCTTTTTTCGTAAAGACCACTGCCTCACCGCAAAGTGCTCCTACCTTGGTTCCGCCGATGTAGAACATATCTGTACATCTGGCGATATCCTCAAGTGTCACATCTGCTTCCGGACTTACCAGACCGTAACCAAGTCTTGCTCCGTCCAGAAATAGCGGAAGCTCGTATTTATGGCATACCTCGGAAATTTCCTCCAGCTCTTTCTTCGTATAAAGTGTTCCGTACTCTGTCGGATGGGAAATATAAACCATTCCCGGAAATACCATATGGTCGTGACTTTCATCCCCGTAAAAAGTTTCCACATAATCTGTGATACTTTCTGCTTTGATCTTTCCGTTTTCTGCCGGAAGTGTCAGTACCTTATGTCCTGTATACTCGATCGCTCCAGCCTCATGACAGCTTACGTGTCCGGTCTGCGCCGCAAGAACACCTTCATAACGGTTCAGGACAGAACCTATGACCGTGGCATTGGTCTGGGTTCCTCCCACCAGGAAAAGCACCTCAGCATCCGGGCAGCCACAGGCCTTACGGATCTTCTCTTTTGCAGAATCACAGTATTTGTCTGTGCCATAGCCGGAAAGCTTCTCCATATTGGTTTCCAGAAGCTTTTGGAGGATCGCCGGATGAGCTCCCTCACAGTAATCGTTTACAAAAAATAACATTTTATTTTCTCCTCATCTGTATTTTCATTTTATTTGACCGTCTGCCCTGGAATGATCTTACAGGTAGAAAACGATTTGAATTTACAGGAAATCGCCCCCTTCATCTCCTGTTCCAGGAAAAGCATGGCTACATGCGCACGTTCCAGATGCTCCATCCGAAGTGTGGTAAGAAGGATATCTCCGGTAAGATAGTCCGGGATCTCATCCACACCCAGAAGAGAAATGTCTTCCGGAACCGAAATTTTCTTCTGCCGTAACGCACGCATCACTCCAATGGATATCTGATAATTTTCCATGATAAAGGCATCCGGCAATTCATGAGTATCCAGATATTTCAGTGTTGCCTCACATACCTCACTGGTAGTTTCTCCCAGCGAGTAAATAGACTCTTTCTCCAGCGGCAGGCCATTCTTCCGAAGTCCTGCACGGAATCCTGCACGCCTTTGCTGGAAATTAAAGATATCCTGGGTGTTGGCCATATATTTGATATTCCGGCATCCTCTGGAAACCAGATAATCCACACAATCTCTGATTCCTTCCACTCCACCGAAGGTAACGCAATGATATTCATTTCCAAGATCATTATCATAAATCACCATTGGCTTTCGGATCGCCCGAAACGGTGGAAACTGATCCGGCTGCATCTCTGTTGCATACAAGATCACACCTGCCACATTTTCCTCATTGGCCTCACGCACTACGCGCTCCACGTCTTCTTTTTTTGTGGAAGAAGCATAAGTCACACTGATGATACAGCCCATTCTTCTGGCTTCCTGTTCAAATATCGTCAGACTATCCGGGCATACATCCAATTCAAAATTTTTGAGGAACCTGAGATGATTGTCAATATAAAGCACCTTGATGATATTTTTATTTTCCAATTCCTGATTCTGTTTATCTTTTTCTTCTTTTTGTTTTTCCGGTTCTCCGGTAACTTCTTCTATATAATCGAAAACCTTCCGTCTGGTCTTTTCACTGACCCCTGGCTTGTTGTTCAAAACCAGAGATACAGTTGCCTTGGAAAGATTAAGATTTCTTGCTATATCCGCTGCTTTAATCTTCATGCCGCTCCCTCTTACTAAACATTCTCTCCTTGATTTTAAACATTTTCTTCTGCACTGTCAACACAAAGCGGGAAGCCGCTCACAGGCAGCTCCCCGCAAAAATGATCATTTGACCTCACGTACACGTACAGCCATATATTCTCTTCCCGGCAGGTCGATCCGAAACTTGCCTTTAAAGATTCCTTTCTTCTCGATCGTCATATTCCAGGTATCAATTACTTCTACCTCAAATTCTGTCTCATCATCAATATGATACTCGCGGAATGACGGACGCATGAAGCTATAATAGAAAATATAATATTTAATATCCTGAAGACTATTATCTACTGCTGCACCAACCTCATCCCACTGATTTTCCAGTGGACGAAGACCCGGCGCCGGAGTTTCTTCCATAATTTTCTGGAGGAATTTAAATCTCTCGGGGCTTTCTCCGTGAAGCTTGCCGCCATGAGACCACCAGAGAATTCCCTCATCATTCATATAGGTTTCTCCGTGTCCCGGATATGCTCCCCGACAGAATGCTTCCCAGAAACGTCTTGTCATTTCTTTTCCACTGATATTTCCCCATCCATGCTGAATATTTCCTTCATATGCGATCTCATCCAGAACTACCGGTTTTTTGTAACGGATCCGCCACTCATTTACCATCTCGGCGGACTTGTAAAGATCCTGTCTCTGAATGCTGCAGTGAGTGATCCACGGTCTTGTATAATCATAGAAACTCTTGCAATTGTGAATGGAACGAAGATGATTGTATACATCTTTTTCCTGGATAATAGCTGCGTAACGCTCCCAGTCCTCTGTTGTCTTTTTCGGGAAAAGATCGTACTCATTGGCAAGTGACCACCATACGTTTCTGTATGCACTTACCCTGGCAATGAGATATTTCCAGTAAAGATCATCACACTCTGCACTCATCTCACTGAAGCCCCATCTGTCATATGGATGCATCACAATGATGTCAGCCTGGATTCCAAGGTCCATCAGCTTCTTTATACAGTCATCAATGTGCTGGAAATGTTTTACATTAAATCTCTTGTGATCAAAATCATTGCCTTCTGCACAGCCAACATATTCCAGAAAATTCTCAGATGTCAGTACAGAGCTGTCCATCGGAGTTCCTTCATATGGATAGCTGATCGGCTCATTCAGGTTGTAGTCATAATGTTTCGGGAATACACAGAAACGGATCTTATTAAATGCACTGTCTGCCAGTGTCTCCAGTGTCTGTTTCTGAAGCTCCTCGCTCTGAAGTTCCCACACATAGCATGTTGTTCCGATGGAATAATAAGGTTTTCCATCTTCATATGCCATATGATAGGTGTAGGATACACGGACCGGTCCGTGATTGCCCTCTGCTGCCGGTGTTACATGAAATGCACCTGTATACACTTCATCAGAAAAGCTTCCTTTGATCTCAAATGTATAATCACCTTCAAAAGATGGCATAAAACGTACGCGGTAGATTCCGTCTCCATCATAGAAACCGTCTACGGTTTTTGTTTCTTCCTTGCCCTTAAAGGTTCCCTGAATTGTATAATCCGTAAACGGATTTCCCTCATGTCTGCCTGACATTTCTGCTTCAAAGGTTCCCCATTTTTCTACGGATCCTGTATATTTACAAGTACTCATAAGTCGCCCTCTTTCTTTCTGTATTCACGCGCAGGCTGCTGTTCACGATACCGCCATGCAGCAGTCTGCATCAAATATCATGATTTAACTGCTCCGGCCATACCTTCCACGAAATATCTCTGGAAGATCAGGTATACTACCATAACCGGGATAACGGAAACCAGCACACCTGCACACAGATAGCCATAGTCCGTTCCGTGCTCGCCTACAAATGTCATAATACCAACCGGTACTGTTTTCATGGCATTGTCGTTGATGATAACGCTGGCCAGAAGATACTCATTCCATGTGGAAAGGAAATCTGTGATAAACAGTGTTGCGATCGCCGGTTTTGCGATCGGCAGGATGATCTTGTAAAAAAGCTGCCACTTATTACATCCGTCGATACATGCAGCCTCATCAATATCTTTCGGAATTCCCAGCATAAATCCTCGCATGATCAGGATACAGTAGGAAATACCAAATCCGATATAAACATAAAATAATCCGAAATATGTATTCAGAAGATTTAATTTGCTGTAGATGATGTTGATCGGTACCAGTGCTGTCTGCATCGGAAGCATCATACCAATAAGGAAAAATACGAAGATACCTATACGGTGCTTGATATTCAGTCTTGTCAGTGCAAAGGAAGCCATAGCACCTACAAAAATACCAAGCGGTACCTTCAGGCAGGAAATGATCAGATCATTCTTCATATAAGTAAAAAGATTTCCCTTTGTAATGGCATTGGTAAAGTTATCCCAGGCAATTTCAGCAGGAAGCTGGAACAGACTCAGTCCGCTCATAAAATCCTTTTTGTGTTTCAATGCTGTTGCGACCAATGTAAAGATCGGAACGATCCAGATCAGTGCCAAAATTATCAGAAGTACGTACAGCAATATTTTTTTTGTGATTTTTTTTGTTTTTCCGTCCATTGTCTGCACCTCCTACTTTTCTTTTGCCGTGAAGGAAACATACGGAATGATCACCACAAGCATCATGACTACCATGACACAGGCAACTGCAGTTCCCATACCTACATTGTTATACTGGAATGTCTGAGAATACATATAGGTTGCCAGAACCTGTGTAGAGTTGTTTGGACCGCCTCCTGTAAGACCCTGTACAATATCGAAAACCTTCATAGCTGCTACGATCAGTGTTGCAAGAACCATGACAAAGGTTTCTTTCATAAGCGGTACGGTAACACTGAAGAATTTACGGACCGGACCTGCACCATCAATGGTTGCTGCCTCAAGGACATCCGGGGATACTGCCTGAAGACCTGCCAGGAAAAGGATCATCGGCTGGCCGATCCCCTGCCACAGTGCTGCCGCAAAGATTGCATACAGGCTCACCTTCGGATCAGAGATCCAGGTCTGTTTGAAATTAATCCCAAGTACCTTGAAAAACTGATTGATAAATCCGATGTTCGGATTGTAGATCCATCTCCAGATGATCGCTACCGCGATTGGTGCGATAACGCAGGGAAAATAGAAAAATGCACGGAACACGGTACGTCCGCGGAACTGTTTGTTAAGAATGACCGCAAAGCCAAGAGAAACCGTCATCAGAAGTACAATCGTAAGTACGATCCAGACCAGGTTATTCTTCAACGCGATCATAAATGTTGCATCATTTGTAAAAAGATTAACATAGTTTGACAGACCTACAAACTCCTTCTCAGCAACACCGTTCCATTTAAACATACTGATAAACAGTGAGTAAAATACCGGTACCACAATTACGGAAAGGTAGATCACTGCTGCCGGTATCAGAAACGCATATGCCCCAAAATCAACTTTTCTTTT
The DNA here is from genome assembly GCF_022868965.1 of Blautia sp. NSJ-140. Taxonomy (NCBI): domain Bacteria; kingdom Bacillati; phylum Bacillota; class Clostridia; order Lachnospirales; family Lachnospiraceae; genus Blautia; species Blautia sp. NSJ-140. Next base: position 189,745 of record NZ_JALIFS010000007.1, read on the forward strand.
TTTCTTCATTCCGGATCACCTCCATTTTTACTGAAAAAAGCGGCCAAAGCCTGCGCTCTGGCCGCCCCGTTATGCTTTTATGATTATTTAGCCTGATATTCCTCAATTGCCTTCTGGATATTAGCTGCTGCATCTTCCGGTGTCATCTCGCCGTTTGCAACTGCATCCTGTGCATTAAAGAGAACATCTGCAACCTCTGTCGGGAATGCCTGATCAGTGATCGTGAATGTACCGTTCTCATTAGATGTTTCAAGCATACCGTTTACGTTGACCTGCTCAGCCGGAGCTTCAGCGCCCTGTACAGGAAGCGGTACGTTATAGTACTCACCATACTCTGCAACATTCTCATCACTCTGATAGTAATCCATGAACTTCACGCATGCATCAAGTTCTTCATCAGAAAGATTAGCATTGAACTGTGTCATCTCTGCGAAAGCAGACATACGGTTGTCATCACCTGACGGGAATGCAAATACACCATAATTGTTAGGATCAAGATCATTCTGGATGAACTGTCCGTCATACCACTGTCCCTGGAGATCCATTGCACACTCTCCTGTACCCATTGCCATGATGGTATCGTTCGGATCAAGTGTAAGGAAACCATCCGGGAAGTATCCTGCGTCAACCCACTCTTTATATTTCTCAAAAGCCTGTACTACTGCATCGCAGTTCCAGCTCTCCTCAAATGTGTTCAGCTTGTCATGAAGCTCAGCACCTGCATAGTGCTCAACAAGAAGCTCAAACCATCTCATTACATGCCATCCGTTAAGTCCGGCTGTATCCATTGGTGTAACTCCGTTATCTTTCAGAGTCTTAAGAGCTGCTTCGAAATCCTCGAATGTAGTAGGAACTTCGATTCCGTTATCTTCAAAGATCTGTTTATTATAGTAAACACCAAGTGCATTGTAGCTTGTCGGATATCCGGAAAGCTTGTTTTCAAATGTACAGAGATTTAAAGAAGATTCTGTAAATTTGTCGTTCCATCCGTTATCTTTCGCATACTGTGTAAGATCATATGTCTTTCCATTCTCCTCATAGAAGCTTCCAAGACTGCCGCCCCAGTTAAACCACATACTTGGAAGTGTATCTGAAGAAGCTGCTACTTTGCAGGCATCCTTGATTCCATCTGTGTCATAGAAAGAAGCTGTTACTTTAATATCCGGGTTTGCTTCGTTGAATGCCTCTACGATCGGTTCAACCGCATTCTGTCTTGTGCTCAGTGTCCAGAATGAAACCTCTGTTGCTGCACTTACAGAAGAAGCCATTCCGAATACCATTGTTCCTGCAAGTGCTGCTGCCATTACCTTTTTAAAATTCATACCATGTCCTCCTTTAAACTTTTCCATGAATTTTGTTTAGTTTTCCGTTTAGCACGTCTCGTTTTTTGTTAAGTAAAAGATAGCATATTGTTTAGTAATTTTCAACTGCATTTTATCTTTTCTATATTTTTTATAATTTTATTTGATATTTTTTGTGTATTTTTACCATATCTTTATTATATTTCATTTGACCTCATTTAAACTTTTTTTGAATTATTTTAAATTTATTTACACCATTTATGTTTAACGAATCATTTTCATCCATTTATTAAATACTATTTTGGAACTTTTTATCTAATATTTTCAGTCACTCAATAGCATATTCTGACATTCTCTTTTTCTTATTCCTTCTTTGTTACGTACAAAAACCTGCGGTTTTTATAAAATCCGCAGGTTTTTCCCATGTATTTTAAACTTTTTAACTTTCACATGCTTTCCGTGCATACTCCGTCTGCACCAGATCTTCATACGCCGCACGATCCGTCAACTCCCCTGCATCTTCCAGGATATCCTGCAGAAGCTCAAAGCTGTCTTTTTCAAAGATGAGATTCTCTTTCCATGTGTCCTGGTCATAATAACGTTTTACAATGGCAGTAATGGTTTCAAGATCTGTTTCTTTGAACTGCGGTGCGATCACTTCCGCGATTTCCTCTGGCGTATGACTCTGCACATAGTCCATTCCCTTCTGAAGTGCATCGGTAAATTTCTGGATGATCTCAGGATTTTCTTTCATGTAGCTTGCTTTTGCACTGTAGGATGTATATGGTACATATCCGGATGCCTCTCCGAGAGATGCCACTACATAGCCCGCTCCTTCTTTTTCCAGAATAGTTGCAGATGGTTCGAATTCTACTGTATATGCCGCTGAATCATCACCTGTAAAGGCTGCTGCCGTGGAACCGAAATCAATACTCTGGTCAATGATCAGATCCTTTTGCGGATCAATGCTGTTTTTCTTCAGTATATATTCAAATACCATTTCCGGCATTCCACCTGTCGCCTGTATTACAATGTAAATATTTATCCGATAGTTGTTTTGCGGTGGTTTCTGCTGAGATATCTGACGTATCCGGCAGATAGTCTTTGACAAGCGCCGTAATTTCTTCTTTTGATTTTACGATTCTGTACGGCTTCAGCGAGTTTTCTGTGGATTCCAGAATCCCAAGACTTTTCGCCAGTTCAATATAGGGCAGAATACTCTGCTTTGTCTTTTTGAATCCAAGATCTGTGATGTGCTCAGACAGATACTTGGCAGATGTGTAGCCACGCTCATCCTCAGCGATCAGCTTCATTACGATAGCAATTATCGTATTTTCTCTGCGGTTCATTTCATCGGCAGGACTATAATGAATCAGATTGGATAGTCCATACTTTAAAGTAATTTCCGGCATTCCGCCCTCATCCACCACAATTTTTTCTATGAGAAGTTCAATATCTCTGCGATCAAGCGTTCCCCCGGCAATGATCTTATCTACTACATCAAGAGCATTCCGTAATTTATCTTTTACATCCGGCGTTTCGATTGCTGCTTCATCCAGTTCCTTTAACTGCATTTCCAGACCATGAATCTGAGCAAACAAATCATTCTGCATGGAATCGTAAGTCTCACTAATTAAATCTTCATTTCCATTGGAAACCGCCAGATCTTTTACTTTTTGTGTAAGTAAAACTTTCAGTTGATTCTTTCGATCACCGATTTCCCTATGCAGTTCCTGTCGTTTTTCTTCGACTGTTTTCTTTTCTGCTTCAAAATCTTTCAAATCATAGGTAGCAATGACTTCACTGAGAGCATTTCTGCATAGTTTGATATAAGTCAGAACATCTTCCATTAAATCATCTTCTTCGATCAGATGAGCCTTGGAGCAATAACGCCTGCCTTTGGTGTTATATGTCGTACAGATATAATATTTTCGTTCCCTGCTGGATGTCTGACGCTTAATTGGTGTAAGACGGCTGCCACAGTCCTTACAATACAGACAGCTTCCAAAGGGATTGGGAATCTCCGAACCAAGCCACTGTCCACGGCTTCCACGATAATTCGTGCGGTTACGTTTTTCCTTTAATTCCTGCACCAGTGAAAAGGTAGCTTTGTCAATAATCGCCGGGTGATGATTCTCGAAAATACACTGTTCTTCCTTCGGGACACGTTTGTCCTTTCCATGAACAGTATTCCTTGCACGCTTTTTCAGTCGGAATGTGCCAATATAAAAATCATTATCCAGGATTTCTTTTATCATGGCATCCGACCATTTGGAAGCGACCTGCCTTTTGGATAATCTTCCTTCTTCGATTTCACGTTCCCGCTGTATCATAGAAGGAGTCGGTGCATTCTGCTCTGTCAGATACGTAGCGATTTTTCGATAACCGGAACCGGAAAGGTATAAATCATAAATCTTTCTGATATATTCCGCTTCTTTTGCCACAATCTCCAAAATCGTTTTATCTTCTGTATTGCGACGGTACCCAAACGGTGGTCTGGTGATCAAAGTTCCTTCTTTTTGCCGGGCTCCGATGGCACGTTTGATCTTTTTACTGGTGTCTTTCACATACCTTTCATTAAACCATGTTTTAATACCAATGGTGTCATCACTGGAATCCATGGAATCATAGTTGTCATCAATGACAATCAAGTGTTTGCCACGCTCCTGGAACTCATCCAGAAGCAAAAGAACCTTTGCATTATGTCTGCCAAGACGGGAGAAGTCTTTAACGTATACGGTATCAATCTCTTGATCCAGATCTGCCATCATCTGCTGAAATCCAGGTCTGTCAAAAATATAGCCGGAAATTCCATCGTCTTCATACCAGCGGTCAATTTTTACTCCATGATCATCGGCATATTGACTGATGATCAGCTTCTGATTTTCTATGGAAACGTAATTTTTCTTATCATCGTCTCTGGAGAGACGGACATATCCTGCATTCATAGCTGCCCCTTTCATTAATGTAAATTTAAATACTATGCATTATGTAATATCGTTATATATTATGGGTAAGAAAAAGTATATAGTCAAATTGAAGGCATTTAAAATCATGAAATATTTGATATTGATGATAGATTGCGAAAACATGTGAGATTTGATATGATTTTAAGGAAATATTTAACCGAATCAAGTAAGTCTCCTGCTTCAATTGCGAAAAGAAATAAGCAGTGGGTGGGGACTTGCTTGTATCAGGATGAGTGCAAGCTCCTTCTGATAAGTTATGAGCAAGTAGCAAAGCGGATTGCGAATATCCGCTTGATTAGATTTTGGAAATTTGACGGAGGTAGTTATGGCTTTTGATTTTAAGAAAGAATATAAAGAATTTTATATGCCGAAGAAAAAACCAGAGATTGTAAATGTCCCGAAGGCTAATTACATTGCAGTCAGAGGTAAAGGCAATCCAAACGAAGAAGGCGGTGCATATCAACAAGCGATTAGTGTTTTATATGCTGTTGCATACACATTAAAAATGAGTTACAAGACCGATTATAAAATTGAAGGCTTTTTTGAATATGTTGTTCCTCCATTGGAAGGCTTTTGGTGGCAGGATGATGTCGAGGGTGTAGATTATACAAATAAATCTGCTTTTAACTGGATTTCTGTCATTCGTCTGCCTGATTTCATTTCTAAAGCCGATTTTGACTGGGCGGTAGAAACAGCAACCAAAAAGAAGAAACTCGATTGTTCATCCGCAGAGTATCTTACGATTGATGAAGGATTATGCGTCCAAATTATGCACATAGGTTCTTTTGATGATGAGCCAGCAACCGTTGCTCTTATGGATACTTATGTAGAACAAAATGGGTATGTGAATGATATTAACAAAGATAGATTGCACCACGAGATTTATATGTCTGATGCAAGAAAGGTTGCCCCGGAAAAATGGAAAACTGTAATTAGACATCCGATTAAGAAAGCGTAAAATCGGTAGTTGAGGAGGTGGTTTTGTGATAAGTAAGTTAAGATACGGCAATACCAACACTTTCTTTATTCAAGGAATAAGTGGCGGTTTGCTTATTGATACCGATTTTGTGGGAACATTGCCGGTATTTTATAAAGCAATTAAAGAACACAGCATTAAAATTAGTGATATTTCTTATGTTTTGGCAACACACTACCATCCTGACCATATTGGTTTAATAAGCGAGCTGATGAAACAAGGAGTAAAACTTCTTCTAATCAATATACAGAAGTCATATATTCATTTTGCAGACGAGATTTTCAGAAGAGATAAGCGATTAGAGTATGAGCCAATCAACATTGATAATTCTGTAATTATCGACTGCAAAGATAGTCGGGAATTTCTTAAAAACATAGGTATTGAGGGAGAAATCATATCTACTCCAAGCCATAGTAAAGATAGCATATCCTTGATTTTAGATAATGGGATTTGTTTGGTGGGAGATTTAGAACCTATCGAATATCTTGATGCTTATGAAGGTAATAGTAAATTAAAAAGCGATTGGAACCTTGTTATGAACTATAATCCCAAAAGGATTTATTATGCTCATGCTAATGAAAAAATATTGTGATTGACAGCAATAACTTCAAGTTTATAAAATTAAGACAATCGGGATTTGGAGGTGATTTAAATGGAAAACAAAATTGTAGGTGCTATTTTCTGCTTCATGTCAGCAATTTTAATTTCTGCACGATATATTTCTGCTGCAATATTTATGAGTGGAGTAGTTTCTTGGGATGCCACTTTATTTGCAGCAGGTCTTGAATATGTAGGGCCTTTTTTACCAGTAGCGGCTGGTGTTGCATTTATTATTGGAATCCTGTTTCTGGGATATGGGCTGTATCAGGATATTAAAAAGATGAAGAAATAGAACAATTCAAGCTTGGTGAAATAAAGAAATTATTGGAGGGGAAAATATGGTTGGAAGAATTTATCACGTTGGATTAATTGTTTCTGATTTGGATCGCTCGATTGCTTTCTACAGAGATATTCTTGAACTTGAATTTCAGGGCGAAATCTTTATGGAAGGCGAAGAGACAGATAAAATGTTCCGTAAGGAAAATTGTAAAGCAAGGGTTGCATATTTGAATGGTTCGAAGGTTCTTGAAGCATCACCGGTTGAATTGATTCAGTTTGTAGACAGCAAAATCCATAAAGAACAATCAGACTTGTTTACGACATCTATCTCAGAAGTATGCTTTTACACGGATGACATTGATTCTGTATACAAAACCCTTATCGAAAATCATGTGGAGTGCTTGTCTGAACCGCAGTATTTTGATTTCAGGGCAGATGGATTTGGGGAAAGCAGAGCGTTTTATTTCAGAGACCCGGATGGAATCATTCTTGAGATGATGCAACCGTTATAAAAGGATACAAAATCGAAGTTTAACGCTTAACTAGGAGGAATAAACATGGCAAAAAAAGAAGAAAGATTTGAAACTATATTTAGAGATGGAAGTTCGCTTAAGGATGAAGGGGTTCGCCAAATTCTTGTAGATAAGGAGACTGGAGTTAATTATCTTTGTTGGAAATCTGGATACGGGGCTGGTATTACACCTCTTCTAGATTCTGAAGGAAAAGTCATAGTTACAAAGTAAGATTCCAGTTTGTTGAAATCATGATATATCATTCCAGTGATTTCTAACCATTGCTTTGATACCATTGTGAATATCGGCATCCGAGTTTCCATCCAGAAATGTGACAACCCGGAAACCACTATCCGTATATTTCTTACGTTCAGCTTCAAATTCTTCCTGTGAGGAGAAGTCACTGCGCCAGAGATAATACGTTGGTTTACGCAAGGCTATCACATCCTGTTAAATTTTCTATCATTATCATATAAAAAGTGGACAGTTTTCGTGTCTGTCCACTTTAAAATAATTTTATCATTCACGGTCTGAATGGCTTAACTGACCTCTTTTTGCCAATTCCAGTATTTTCGGTGGAATACGATCTACCAGACGTTGCAGATTTTCATAATCCGCCCTGAGAAATGAACGGAAATTATAAAAGATAAACAGTTTTTAAATTGGCAGAAATTAGGAGCCAACGAAGCAGATATCGAAAAAATCAAGAATCAATTCGTATCCATATTGCGTGATATAAAATCCAGTATGCAGAACAAAGAACTTACAAGTACTGTTGCTACAGCCGAATCCATAAAGACAATCCGAGATGCATTGCCTGATAAGCCAGCTTCTGATATTACAAGTGATGATGTGGCAAGTGCCGTTGCTTTTTATATGGGGCAGGCAACAGATCTAAATGATAAGGGACTTACAATGGTGCACGAATTGGCAAAATATATTTTTGATAACAGTGCGTCAGAGGAAAGATCAGATGATCATTGGTAGAAATATACCTTTCTTCAAATGTGGCATCGTTTAAATAACAGCATCGCCATGCTATTATTCAAACTCAGTTCTGCTCTTTCAGGAATCTCCTTTGCAGGATACCTTCCATCGCAGAATGCCGGGAGTTACAGGTAAATGTAGAGCAGAAGGATATTTCCGTTTAGTGCATTGGTCGTATATGAATTTCTTGCATGCTTCTTTGATTTATAACGTGGAAATCCGCAGGCTGGTTCCCGAAAAAACTTCCGGAACGCACTTTCCAGAT